>JAHBSS010000001.1 GCA_019639015.1 Cryobacterium sp.
GACCATCGCCCCGCGTTTGTTCCATCTTCGTCGGCCGATGATGTGCACAGTTTCTGCAGCGAACGCGTTAGCACTTCGAACTATTGATCCGATATTCAGATCGTGTTGCCAGTTCTCGATTGCAACATGAAATGGATGCCGTCTCGAATCAAGGTCAGCTACGATCGCATCCATGTTCCAATACCGGTAACGGTCAATAACATTGCGCGTGTCGCCATTCTTCAACAACTCTGGATCGTATTGAGAGCCGTCCGGCCAATTCCCCTGCCAAGGACCAACCCCGTGAGTGGTCGCTTCGGGGTGATCCATAACTTCGAGGTTAGTGTGCGCGGCGCACTCTAGTTGCTCTTCTACGTCTCAAGTATCCGAACAGCGCAAGCCCCAATCCACCGAAGAAAAGCCCACCAGCCATTCCCAAGGCACCGACAGCATTTTGACCTACACCGGTGTTCGCCAATCGGAACGAGTTGACAACGTAAATTGCGTTTGGTGCGGGGTCTCCTGTCCAACGGATGGGTCCAAAGCTCACACTGCTTCCAATTACCGGCGAAGTAACTGAGCCGTCGGCCGCTGTCAACGCGGTCGTAATCAACTTCGCTCCACCCGTGACTGTTTCAGTGAGATTGCAGTCCGCGCCTTCGGCCAATTCAGTCCAGGTCACAGTTTGACCCGCGTAAATTGTCGCTGCTGCAGGTTCCAGGGCCGAAATTGCCCGCCCATCTAGAGTGCAATTCAGGGTCAGCTCAAACGGATCTAGATAGTTGTTTACGCCATCCACGGACTTGCTCGCTGAAACGGAGGCAAACCGGAAACGGTTTTCCACGGTCACGTCACCTTGTGCCTGATCGGTCGCCGAAAGGATTGTCGGATCAACTGTGATCGTGAATGCTCCACCGGGGATCTCAACGCCCAATTCATCCAAAATCCTCGTTTGGCTCGATCCGCCGTTCTCTGGTTCGGTCAACACACAATCAGCACCCGACGCGATTCCGGTGTAGTTGGCCACTGGAGAGGCGGCTGTGACGGTCCGAGTGTTACCGCCCGGAATCGTAACATTCTCACCACCTCGAGTGCAGTTCAACTCGAATTGGAACTCAATTGCTGGAATCGGGTCACGTGCAAACTTGTCAATCGCTCCCTGGTCACCAACGAAAGTCTTTGTCACTTGAACTGAACCGGTCAGGTACCAGTTGTTAACTGCGATGTCCACAACTGGAGACGGGTCCGCGACGGTCGGATCTGGAACAGTCACAACGCCAGTTGTTAGGTCCGTGCCGTCGTTCGGTGTGATTTCTACCGCATCCGCTCCTTGCAGTCCGGATTCAGTGAAAGTGCAACTCGAACCGGAAATTATGTTCTCTAATACGGCTTGCCAAGCGTTGCCAGCGTTCAATTGAACATCACCGTCGTATTGGGTTGTTGCCCCAAACGTGCAAAGCACATGAACTGTAAACGTCTTGGTTGAACCGAACTGCGCGGCACCGCCGCCTTCGAGATGCTTTGTCACCACGAGAGCTGCGGGAGCGTCAAATCTGTTGTTAGCGTTCGCCGTGTTGGTTACGCCACTAATCGAGTTCGGACTCAACCGAGTAAACGTCGCAGTCCTCGCGGTGTTATCAACCACTACAGCGGATCCCGCGTTTGTCGTGTCGGTTGTTGCCGACATGATTGTTGCGTCCGCGCCCTTCGGATCGGTCTCCGTCAGCACACAATCCGCGTTCGCCGGGATGCCGGTAACTGTCTTGCTTTCACCATTGTCGAGGGTGAACGCGGCATCCGCGACCGCGAGAGGCACCGCTTGACCTAAGAAGGTGCAACTCAATGTGAACGAGAAGTCAACCGGTATCACCGTTGCCGTTGTAGTCACCGTCTTTGAAACTTGGATTCCGGCTAACTGATAATCGTTCGTTAGTTCCACTCCTGGAAGGCTCGTCGGATCAGCCAACGGGTTTACTGTCACAGTGGTCGCGCTGTAGCTTGTTTGCCCACTCGCATTAGTTTCGGTCACGGTACACGTTGCCCCACCCGGCAGGTCATCGAACTGGTGAGTCGTGACCGTTATTGGTGAAGTTGACGTATCCGCGGTAAGCGTGAACGGATAGGTTGCTTGTTGCCCAAGTGAAGTACAAACTAACTGACCTGTGAAGGTCTGACCGTTCGGAATAAAGCTCGCTCCCGGTCCAGTGATTTGCTTGCTGAGCAATACACTCCCTGTCGCCAAGGCAACTGAAACTACCGAATAGTCAAGTGCTGTGACGTTTGAATCCACGACACCGATTCTTGAAATCGCTGAGGCTGAGAGCGAGTTTTGAGCGGTCGTGTTCGCACCCGGTGTACTCGAAAGTGCAGCCGTCCGGGTCTTCACATCAATCGTTAGTGATTCCCCTGGAGCCCAAAGGTGGGTACTTGGAAAGTCCACAACAAACTGCAGTCCGGTCACAATTGTCGGATCGACAAGGGTTCCCGGAGTCCAAGGTGCCCATCCGGTTGCAGGATCATTTCCGCAAGCATTCAGATTGCTTGGGTTTTGCAACACGAGTTTGCAAGGAGCCGCAGCAGTTGTGTAGTACGTCGTAAGCGTTGCACCCGGTACGCCCAAGTTCGCAATCACCTCGTCCGCGAAACCCGCATCCCACCTTGAATTGCGAACGAACTGATCAAGAATCGTCTTGTCAGAAACTTCAGGCAACCGGCTAGCCAAGACAAGCCTGGGCATATAGGTAGTACCAATGTTCTGTGCGAACAATCGCCAGGTTTCACTTTGTCCCGGAAGTGTTCTTGGAATACACGGCAACTTCGAGAAACCGTCAGCATCCTTCAACGCAGCACAATTGCTCGGTCCGGTGAACCCCATGTCGGTCGGGTAGCTGCCATCAAGATCCGCTTTGACTTTCATGAATGCGCGGAGGGCTGGCTGCTCGGATGGCTTAACCGTGGTCGATGTAGTGCACTCTCCCGTAGCCGCGTTGTAGGTTGCAGTCTTGCCGGCAGGTGCTGTACAAGTATCGAACTGACGGTCGCCTCGAATACTAAAGGAGTTAGTTACGTCGACATTGTTGACAAGTCCCGGTCTGAACTCCATCGGGATCGTGATTGTGTAAATTTGGCCAACCTCTAGTACCGAACCCGTTGGGAACGTGAACTGGATTTGGGTCGGACCATAACTATCTTGCGTCGTGTTGACGGTGGGTCCGCTCGTACCCGAAGGTAACGCCGTTCCGTTAGCGGGGCTTGGTGGTGCCCCGGTTAATTGGTAGTTATAGGTCCAAGGATTATCCGGATCAAAGATCAACATTGCACCGGTGCCATCGGTTGGTAGGTAGTCAGTAATTACCGGATTTTGAATAGGGAATGTGCCGGTGTTTGTGACTTGCAACGTGTAATTGAACAGGCTGCCTGGCGCCTTGATGCCGGCTGGGCTTTTCTCTACTCGCACCCCGACCGTTGCGTGGAGGTAATTGTATGTTGCAGTATTTGAGGCGGTAGCAGAGCCTCCCCAAATCCCATCAACTCTTGAATCGATTCCGTTTGTGGTTCTGCCGGCGACCGTTTCGCCGGGGGCGGGTGCGTTGCCGGTGTAATCGGTCAGTACATCGCCACCGGTGCGCAAAGTTGTCCGCCGTTGAATTGTCACAGGAATGTTGAATGCCGGGTGATTCGGGTTCTCCCATTGAGAGTCATTTGCACGTTTGATTGTCAGTCGCAGCCCCTGAACATCGGATGCGACAACTCCGGTTGGAAGGAATGCTGCTCTCGCTTGGGTTTGAGTCTTCCAAGTTCCAGCCCCAACCCAAGTTCCACCTCGTTCCGTGCAAGTCTGATCCGGGTTTATCGCAATTGCTGAAGCACTCCAAGTACCCCCAACGCAAGCTTCGACTTGGATTACCGTGTCAGCTCCCGTCGGATTGGGACTGAAGGCTGGCAGGGTCGGAGAGTTCGCAGGATTAGCTACAAAATCGAAACTGTTCCAGAACGTCGCGCGATCATCGGTAATCGTGATCTGCTTTACTCGTTCACTACCGTTCGAGGTGGCACTCAGGGTCAAGTTGAATTGGGAACGCGCGGGTTCCATCTCACTTGTTTTTGCGAAACTCTTCGATGTGGTGATTCCAATATTCGCGGCTACCAAGTTGATGTTTGCGCCGGAAACCCCCTCGAGAGTCGAGTCCGTGAATGTTGGTGCCGTGATCGTGGAAGATGAATCCCATCTCGGATCAGAGATAACACTGTTGGTTGAGTTGTAAACGGTTCCGGAAGTCAGCGGAATAGCAGAAGTTCGAGTCGCTGTCCTTAGCTCGAGATCAAAGGTAATCACCGCATCGTTGGAGTTGGCTTGCGACTGCGACAACCTTCCCGTGTAGACAAAACTAAAACTGGTCGCGTTCGCCAGTTGAGCTGATGTCCAAGCAAGTACGGTTGTTCGAACCGCGTTTGGGGTTCCAGTTGCAACTAGGTTGCCGCCTGAAGTTCTCACAACCGTAACCGTCAATCCGGTTGCACCAATCGGATGTTGGACTGACTGGAATCTGAACAAATTGAATTGTTCAAACGGGGAGTCGGTTGGAAGCGTTGAACCAGAGTTTGGCTCGGAGATGGTCATTGAATTGACGGCACCGACGGTCTGGTTTCTGGATCGAAGCGTGACCCGTGTAGTTGGTTGCGGTCCTCCCCCAGAAACAATCGGAACGTCGCCGCCAGTCCAAGTCTTCGAAACACTTAAAGCCAATACTGGATCCCGAAGTTCGATCGAATCGTTTGCGCGATCAACAAGAGTGGAACCGGTGCTAGTTGTAGCTTGTGACCAAGCGTCGTTTCGGACTACGCTGTGACCGCTTCCGGTGACAGCAGCGTTGTATTGGTAGCCGTCAACTACCGGCCAGTTTGGGCTTACGCGAAGGTTGTTTCTGAGCTGGTAGACCAAATCGATGTGGCGATTGTGGCTAATCGAATCCGCGACGCCGCTTCCCGGCGCCGGGCTTATTCCGGTTCTGTTTGAGCCTTCTGAAAACACAAATCGAACCGCTGTGAAGTTCTGTTGCTCCGTAGTCGTGAGATTGTATGTCGGCGCTGACCCATCACACGGACTGGATTGCGGACAGTAACTATTTGAAACCCAGGTGTTGCTGGAGGAGTCATAGAACTCCGCATACACCTTGTCAAAGGTCATTAGAGGATCAAGGGAAGAATTGATGGCTCTAACTTGTACGAGATTGAACGCGTCGTACATTCCCAACGCAACGGCTGTCGGATCGGGGTTTCCTGAACCGTCAGTCGGACCGTCGTAAATGACCATTTGATTGATGTTTGTAAATCCGTTGGTCGACCACGACAGACGTGCCCTAGTTTGATTGTCGTTTCGGGTGTAGATCAGATCTTGTGGGTTTGAGTCTGCGACATTAAGGAACTCCTTTTCTAACAAATCTGACGTTCCAGCACCCGACCCGGTTGGCACTGGAATCAGGTCAACAGTTGGGCACGGATCTGAAGTAGCAGTGTTCGAGGTGAGCGTGTCTGGACTATTTGTGCTCTTACCACTGGATGCAGAACAGTTCTCGATTGTGTTGGCAGCATTTGGTAGCGGCGTTGCCGAGTCACGAAGCGTGCCTCGCAATGAATAGTTCACATTCGCGACGAGGCTTTGTCCCGGTTGGAAACCAGTTGTGGAATCCCAGGTGAGTTTCAAACCGTAAATACTGTCTCTGATTCCGGATGGAATGGAATAGTTGTTTGTACCCGGCCCCAACACGGTTAGGGTCGTGTAGTTTCCGAGCGAGTCACGATACGAAACCGTAAGAGTTGCGTCACTTGGGACTTGTGTAAATACCAACCCCGTGGCGTTGAAGTATTCGTACCATTCGGTCATCCCTGTTTGAGTTGCTGGATCGAACATCTCGATCTGAGCGAGGGTTCGGGTTGTGTCCGGGTAATCTGCAACGGTAGTTGTAAGTGTTGCGGTTGTTGATTGACCCTCTTGCGCATACAACTGGGTGTGAGTCAAATCCTTCTTGGTGCTCAAATTGACTTGATCAGCAAGCACAGTAACTGTGTCGGTTGCTGAGGCCGGTGGAACATTCTGGTTGTATACGTCAACGCCGTCCACTTGAATTTGATTTGTATAGAGCTCGCTCAAAAGTGGCGCGACTTGGAGAGGGTTCGCTCTCACACTGAAGGGCAACGTCGCGGTGTCATCTGGAGCGAACGTTCCCGTGAAATTAACCGCGAATCCGGTCACTCTCTTCAAAGGATCAGGTGACGGCAGTCCAGGAGCTACCGCTGAGAGGGATTGGTTCGTACCGTCGGAATAGTAGTAGGTGATTGTGCCGGTGGTCGCGCCTGTCGGCCAGGTAACACCGCCGGTGAATCCGTCAAAGATGAGCCCGCCCCCAGTGTGTGCGGGAGCGAGAGGATTGCTTGAGCTGAGGTCGGACGGATTAGAAGGCTCCGAAATTGTCAACGACTTCAAGTCGACAGTTCCCGAGTTCTTACCGGTTAGCGTCACGAGACCGTGGGTCAAATCCGACCCACCGAGGGCAACCGTTGAAAGTCGTTCCGGGTCAATCGACTTGGTTGCAGCCACGGAACTTGTCGCTTCGACCACCTGGTAGGTTGCAGTCGACTGGTCCTGGGCGCTCAAAGCGTCCCGTCCAACCGTGGTTTGAACTGTATTTGAGTGAGGTCCCGAAGTTACACCGGCGCGGTTAGCAAGTGTTAGGTGCAACTCGGCTTGCGTATTTCGCGGGATTAGTGCCGTGGACCCTGAATCAAATACGACCTTGATGCCTTGAATATTGGAGAGCGTGACGCCCGACGGCAACGAAAGAGGGTTGCCAACGGAAACGGAAGGTGCAGATACCCACCCGGGAATGGAGGCATCCCAGACGGAAAGTTCCGCGCTTGTGGCACCCGTCGGCCAAGACACGGAATCGAGGGATGTCACTTCAAGCGTGCTTTGGAAGATATTGCCCGCCGCTGTTGGGTCAACTGGATCTTGAATCGTCAACGTGTTAACCGGTGCATTGGAAGTGTTGGTGCCGGTCAATCCGAGATCCGTTTGAAGCCCTTGGATCGAAAGGTTGCTTGAAGGCGTGAACGATTTTACTGAGTCTGCGGCGAGTTCCAGGGGAACTTCCAATTGTACGGATGCTGTGCTGTCGACTGCTGGAGCGTTATCAGCAACCATGTGCGAGGTGTTTTCAACGGTGCGCGGTGTCGGCGTGTAGTCAAGGTCAGATCGTACGGTCACCGGAATCGATACCGAGATGATCATGTTTCTTAAACCGAACTCACCAGTTGGATTATCGAGAGGTTGTTGAAAGTCGACCGTAACCGTTTGGCCACTAATGGTCACGGTGTGTTCGGCGGGATCTAAGGCGGGTGTGAATAGCACTCCGCTTGCCGGCGGCAAAATGAATTCTGGTGGCACGACATCCGTGAGTTTCGCGTTGACGCAATCGTCAGTTAGAACCGAGCAGCCAACCTCAATTTTCCAGTTGAAGGTGTCCCCCGGATGCACCAAAGTGGCATCAGCGGATTTGATGTTGCGTACCGCTGCTGGGTCGGCCGCAAATGCGGCAGTTGTTGGGACCAACACCGATGCCACAACCGAGATTAGTGAAATTACGCTGGCGAGCAGTAGTCCTTTACGATGTGATACCGAAGTTGGTTCGCTCGAACTTTGAGTTGGTCGCACTTGTCACTCCTCATGCAGCTTCGATGTACGGGTCTTGAAGTTCACTTCAGGTTGCACGCCCTAGTCCTTAGTTGATAATAGATCAATCTTCGAGTTGTTCCTAATCGCAAATCCTCAGCCACGTTAACCCAAGCTCAAGCTCCTGGCCACCACAATTCGTAGTTGCGGCGATAACTAACTCGATAGGCTCGGCTTCATGGCGAAACCGAGCAGTGTCGTTATTGTTGGTGGCGGACACAACGGCTTGATCGCGGCCGCTTACCTCGCACGCGCCGGATTCAAAGTGACTCTACTTGAGAGATTGACGGTGCTTGGTGGAGCCGCGGTGTCAGCCCTGGCGTTTCCCGGGGTTGAAGCTCGGCTTTCAAGATATTCATACCTTGTCAGCTTGTTACCAAAACGGATCATTAAGGATCTGGATTTGGATATTCGATTCGCTAGGCGCAGGTATTCCTCATACACACCTGATCCGGGAAGCTCTGTAGGTCTACTTGTCGACAACCAAGACCCGGTCGCTACCAGATCATCATTTCGTTCAATCGGAGCCGATTCCGATGCCGACGCTTGGACCCGGTTCTACCAGTGCACTCGTAGGATCGCGGAAACTGTGTTCCCGAGTCTGTGCGAACCCCTGCTTACTCGAAGCGAGCAAAGAACGATGTTCGGTGATGACACACTTTGGGATCAATTCATCGAGCAGCCACTAGGTGAAGTTATCGAGTCGAGTTTTTCGAGCGACCTTGTTAGGGGTGTAGTGCTTACGGATGGGCTCATTGGCACATTCACAGAAGCAAAAGCAAAGAATCTCGCTGCAAATCGGTGCTTCCTCTACCACGTAATCGGTAATGGAACCGGAGATTGGGATGTCCCAATCGGCGGGATGGGGTCGGTCACGTCAGCAATGAGCACTTCGGCCCGAAAAAGCGGCGCAACGTTGATAACCGGCGCGGAAGTCACATCCGTCGACCCCGACGGTGAAGTTACCTATTTGCACAACGAAACTCAACACTCGATAAGGACCGACTATATTCTCGCCAACGTTTCCAGTACGGAACTGAACAGACTAATTGGGGTAGACCACGGCGCGGAAAACGAAATTAATGGTGCACAAGCAAAGGTGAATCTGATGCTTCGCCGGCTCCCAAAACTAAAGGATTCGAGCCTTGATCCTGCGGCCGCGTTCGGCGGAACGTTCCACATCAACGAGTTGTACTCGCAATTACAGTCCGCTTACGACCAAGCGGCATCCGGTTCAATTCCAAATCCCGTTCCCGCGGAGATTTATTGCCACTCGCTTGCTGATTCAAGCATTCTTTCACCAGAGCTACAGGCAAGCGGAGCACAGACCTTGACTGTGTTCGCATTGCATATTCCAAACCACCTCGTTACCGAATCAAACAACGACCAGTTTCGAAGTCAAATCGAAGCGGCAGTTTTGAGTTCACTTGATTCGGTTCTTGGGGAGTCCATTCGCGACGTAATAATGACCGACGAAAACGGTGATCCTTGTGTCGAAACAAAAACGACGTTGGATCTCGAACATGCGCTTCGGTTACCGGGTGGAAATATATTCCAGCAACCATTGGATTGGCCGTTTGTTGAAGATGCTGAAGATTTGACTTCACCCGCAAAGAAATGGGGCGTAGAGACAAAGTGGGACCGTGTTCTATTTTGCGGTTCAAGCGCTAAGCGAGGAGGCGCAGTGAGCGGAATCGGTGGACAGAACGCTGCAATGGCGATACTGGAAGCCGACTAAAAACTCAAATAGCTCACGTTTCTCTTTACGCAATCCCTGTTCCTTACTAGAATCCAATCGCCTCCCAAGGTTGGGAAGCTCTGAGGATGAGGGGGTCTAGATTGGCAGAGTTTGACCCTTTCGAAAACCAAGGCGGTGCCTCGGCACTAGATCCTGAACAGGCTGCCGAGGTAAAGAAACTTACTGAAAAACTATTAGCCGACCTCGCTTCAATGGAGGATGAGCCGGGCGCCGGGCCTGCGCACTTTGACGAAGAAGCCTCGGAATAGATTCAACGGCTCAAGTCGGGCGAGGCTATTCGACCCGGCACTCTGTAAAGAGCTGTGCTCTAGTTGCACCAAGATTGATTCATGGCAATCGGCATTCTCACTAGCGGTGGAGACGCACCAGGGTTAAACGCGGTCATTCGGGCGCTTGTGTTCAGCGGGACTCAAACTCACGGGCTGGAATTTCTCGGCATCCGTGACGGCTGGAAGGGTCTAGTCGAGGGTGATGTTGCCCCTCTCGTCCGTCACGACGTCATGGGAATCAGCAAGCAAGGTGGAACAATCCTCGGCACATCCAGAACGAATCCGTTTGAATTTGGGGGCGTCGAACGAGTTCAAGAAGTCATGAGTTCAAGTGGAATGGATGCGCTCATAGCAATAGGCGGCGAAGGTACCCTCGCTGCCGCGAAGCGGTTATCGGATGCCGGAATCCCCGTGGTAGGAGTTCCAAAAACGGTAGACAATGACTTGGACGCGACCGACTACACGTTCGGTTTTGACACGGCTGTTCAAATCGCAACCGAAGCGATGGATCGACTCAGAACAACGGGAGACTCGCACCGCCGCTGCATGGTTGCAGAGGTAATGGGGCGGTATGTCGGTTGGATTGCCCTCCATTCCGGAGTCGCGGCTGGTGCGCATGCGATTCTCATTCCAGAGCGGAAGACTTCTATGGATCAGATCTGTGAATGGGTGACAAAGGCTAAAGATCGCGGTCGAGCACCTTTGGTTTGCGTAGCGGAAGGATTCTTGCTTGACACTATGACCGATGTTCACAGCGCCCGCGGTTTGGATGCGTTCGGTCGGCCAAGGCTCGGCGGTATCGGTGAAGTGCTTGCACCAATTATTGAAGAGCGCACGGGGATTGAAACACGCGCGACGACTCTCGGTCACATCCAACGAGGAGGAACACCAACCGCATTCGACCGTGTGCTAGCAACACGACTGGGTTGGGGCGCACTCAAGATGGTGCTTGCAAAAAAATGGGGTTACATGGTGGCACTTCGCGGAACGGAAATCGTGGATGTCCCATTCGAATCAGCACTCGGTTCGCTAAAGACAGTCCCGGACGCCCGCTATGAAGAAGTGATGGAATTATTCGGCTAGATAGCGTCGAGGCCGATACCGTGGCACACTATCGCCATGGGTACAACGCTTCAGATTCTCTTGGCCGTGTTTGCTGGTTTGGCCGCACTCGTTCACGTGTTCGCATTCGTGCTCGAAAGCATAATTTGGCCGAAACCGAAAGTGTGGAAACGCTTCGGAGTTAAATCTCAAGCGGACGCGGATGTCTTAGAACAAATGGCATTCAACCAGGGTTTCTACAACTTGTTCCTTGCAATAGGAACCGGGATCGGGTTGTTCTTACTGGTTTACGGAAACGTCATGGGCGGCAAATGGGTGCTACTCATTACGCTCTCATCGATGGTGCTTGCCGCGGCGGTATTGCTACTCACCAATCGCAAACTGTGGCGCGCTGCCCTACTTCAAGGACTCATCCCTCTACTCGGGCTTGCTTGTTTGCTTTGGGCCGTCACAATTCGAGTTCCACTAATGGTTCTTTGACGACAACAAATTTCATCGAAACCTAGTCGTCTTTCTTGAACGCCCAGGCGATAAGTCCACCAACAACGATTACCCCTGCGACAGCACCTATTAGCCAGAGCAACGGGTCTGCTCGCCAAGACTCAACAACCGTTTCGCGCAACTCCCCTACGCGTTTGGGAACATTCAGTTTGTCTTCAATCGCGTTCAAGGTTTGTTCAAGTTCGCGTCTAGCTTGTGCACTTCGAACTGATTCGCTTGTCACTTCTCGCCCCGTCCCGTGGTCCCCTTTATCACCCTGATGTCTTTGCGAACACTCGAGATGGTTTCCGTAGGTTGGGTTGCACCTTTCTTGAATTGGCCAACGCCAATTACCAAGAGCACGGCGACTAGACCCAAAAGCACCACCCCGACGATTAACGCAGCAAGCCAAGCGGGAAGCACAACTGCAAGTCCCAAGATCGCAGCCGCGACAAGCACACCGATTGCAAAAACCGCGACCAGTATCGCACCGAAGATGAATCCAATCCCGATGCCAGCGTGTTTTAGCTTTCGAACAAGCTCTGCCTTGAATTGATCGATTTCGCTCCGAATCAGCTCAATCAGCTGAGATGGGATGCTCCCAATTAGTGAAAATAATGATCGCTTCTTGCCGCCATCACTTGATTCACCCTTAAACGAATCGCGCACGCCAGTCACTTCTTGGTTGTAGTTGACTTTGACTCTGACGCAGTTGGGCTCTTGCGTTTGATGACCTTCTTTGCGGTGTCGCCCAAAAAGTCAACAACTTCCGGTGCCTTCTCGCGCGCAAAATCTTCGACAACTTGTACCTGTTGCTTGACTCTCGGGTCCTCCCAGAATCCTTTGAAGGTACGCTTGATCTGCTCGTAGCGACCGCGACCAGCCCGAGCACCAAGCAGGTATCCGATCCCAAAACCGAGCAACAAGACCAGCTTGCCTCGCATAGTTTCTCCGTTCATAGGGCGCCTGTAGCGCAGGTTGTGTCAAGGAAAATCAAGATTCGCCTCGGTAAAGACTATCGCCGTGTAGTCCGCGGTGGTTCAGCGAGTTCCCAGTTAAGGCTTCAGTGAACTGCCTCGAGGATGTCCAAACCAACTATCTTCAAAGCTTCTAGCACCCGAAGTCTCGCGCCCATAGTCTCATCGCTAAAGTTCACCGTTACCGCATACGCAACGGTAGTTCTTGGTCCTTTCAGGATTCCGATCTCGCTTCGAACTCCGACATCCGTACCGGTCTTATTCATAAGCAACATGCCGTGGTCACGGTTCCGGTGAGCGAGCGGATCAAGCCCGAATGCACGGGCGACTAGCGAGAGATCCACGTTCATGCTCATCCAACTCAGAACTCGCTTGCAGGTGAGTGGATCGACAACTTGTCCTCGATACAACGCGCCCATGAGCCAACTGAGTTCCGCGGCTGTGCCAACCGAGAGTTGCGGCGCGTCATCCGGTCCGCGGTTGTCTCGCACCAGATCTAGCAGGGCGGTCCTGCTAAGCCCAAGTCCTTCGGCACGGTGCCTAACAGCTTCAATTCCAACTTCCTTGAGCAGAAGGTTTGTAGCAAGGTTGTCACTTGTTGAAGCAACTAGAGCTGCCAAATCAGCTATCGGAAGGGAAGGGGCTTGCAAATGTTGCCAGATACCAGAGTCCCCAACTTCATCTTCGGGAGTCTTGTCAATCAGATCAAAATCCGAAAGTTTGCCAGAAGATATCTGGGCCGCGATCTCAATAAGCAAGAGCACTTTGCCGACACTTGCAGTCGGGAGGCTAATCTTCTCGTCAATCGCACAAAGAACTTTGCCACCAACCAGGTCAAGAATGCTAGCTGACACTTGGGCGCCCGTGTAAGCCAGGTTCCCGAGGGCATTGAAACTTGCAGAAAAGTTCTCTATTACCTCGCCACTCAAGTGGCGCGGATTCCGTTTTAGGCGCACTCGTTCACGCCGGAACTGTTCCTGAGTAGTTGTCACCAAATATTCACTCGCTCTTTAGGATCAAGCCAAAGTGCATCTGCCTCGGTCACGCCGAATGTGTCGTGGAATACATCCAGATTACGGACAATTTGGTTGCAACGGAACTCGTTGGGGGAGTGCGGATCGATAGCCAATAGCCTGATCGCTTCAGCATCCCGAATCTTCATTTGCCAGGCTTGCGCCCAGGACAATAAGAATCTTTCCGCACCACTCAAACCGTCAATTGTTGGTGGTGCCTCGCCGCCCAAAGACTTCAAATAGGCCTTCCAAGCGATACCTAGACCACCCAAATCGCCAATGTTTTCACCGATTGTTAGGGCGCCGTTGACGTGGTGCTCTGGAACTTGAGCCGGGGCAAGGGCGTTGTATTGCTCGATGAGAGATCCGGTGAGTTTCTCAAATGCTGCTTTGTCCTCTGCAGTCCACCAATCAATCAATCGACCGTCTCCGTCGAATTTCGAACCTTGATCGTCGAATCCGTGCCCGATTTCGTGACCAATTACTGCACCAATAGCGCCGAAGTTTGCCGCCGAATCGCGATTCGGGTCAAAGAACGGGTACTGCAAAATTGCCGCGGGGAACACGATTTCATTGAAACCCGGGTTGTAATAGGCGTTTATCGTTTGAGGCGTCATGAACCATTCGTCACGGTCTAAAGGCTTGCCAACCTTGCCAAGCTCCCGCTTGAACTCAAACAGCGCACCGTTTCGCACGTTTTGAAGCAAGTCATCCGGTGTGATCTCCAACGACGAATAATCACGCCACTTGACTGGGTATCCAATCTTCGGAGTGAACTTGTCTAGTTTTTCAAGCGCACGTTTCCGAGTGGCCTCGGTCATCCATTCCAGTCCACTGATGCTTTCTCGGTACGCCTCAATCAAGTAGGCAACCAGAGCATCCATTTGAGTCTTGGATTCCTTTGGAAAGTGCAATTCAACATATTTTCGTCCGACAGCCTCGCCCATGTTGCCTTCAACAAGTGAAACTCCACGTTTCCAGCGTTCGCGAAGTTGAGGGGTACCGGAGAGGGCTTTTCCGTAAAACTCGAAGTTCGAATTCACAAATTCGCTCGATAGGTATGCTGCTGACGAACGGATGACCTGCCAACTGAGCCAATCCCGCCAGTCCTCGAATCGCTCGGCTGTGAATAGTTCAACAAGTCCAGCCACAAAACTCGGTTGACGCAAGACAACCTCATCGAAGGAACCCTTCGGTGGATTGATTGCCTCAAGCCAATTGTTCAAATCTGGCAAGTCAAGGTCTGTCCATTTTCGAAGATTGTAAGTTCGCTCGCTATCCCTACTGGACACGTTGTCCCAATGACGCTTTGCGATGTCGGTTTCCAGAGCGTAAACCCGCCGAGCTCGTTCCGCCGGTTCGGAAAATTCGGTCAGAGTGAACATCCGCTCAAGTAGCTCTAGATAGGCAGACCGGATCTGAGCAAAATGTTCTTCGCGATAATACGACTCGTCCGGTAGACCAATTCCAGCCTGCTCGAAGAACACCAAATAACGTTCGGGGTTACCGGGATCGTTGTCGACAAAAACTTGAGCGAATCCCGAGATTCCTTCACGTTCAAGTGCACCCAAGAGACCGAGAATCTCGGGAACGTCTTTGGTCTTCTCAATTTCTGCAAGCATCGGTTTAATCGGATCGAAACCAAGTTCCTCGATGCGTTGCTCATTCATGAAACTGGAATACAGGTCACCGATTTTTCGTTCCTCGCTACCCGGTGTGGCATCCTGCGCGCCCTCGATGATTGCCCTTACCGCTTTTTCGGATTCTTCCGCGAGGATCATGAACGACCCGTACCTGGCTTTGTCTTCTGGGATTTGAGTCTCTTCTATCCACTTGCCGTTTACATGTCGAAACAAGTCGTCTTGCGGGCGAACGGATGCGTCAAGATTTTCAAGTTCTATACCGGAGTGTGAAGATGTCCCGTTTGCAGTCATTGTTCAAGACTACGAGTTAGTTATCACGAACCCAATCAGTTTAAGAACCGCTCCGTAGATCACTGGGCACATTGCGTTAGCGGCTGTGACAAATCGATGACCGCGAGCACTTGAAACTCGCGGTCATCGATATCAAATTAATTGGGTGGGAAGTTAGTCGTCGAGCACAAATGTGACTTCGAGCACTACCCGCCAGCTGACTACGTTTCCGTTAGCAACTTCAACTTTTTGTTCCTTCACCCAAGCACCGGTAACACCCCTAAGTGTCTTGTTTGCGCGAGCCAATCCGGCCTTGATGGCGTCATCAAAAGACTTATCTGAGCTAGCGCTTAGCGTCGTTATTCTTGCAACAGATGCCATTTTGTTCTCCTTAAAGTTTGAGACTGGTATTCAGAGTCTGTCTCCAAATCTTGCGGCTGTCGAGTCCAGGTCATTCGATTACGCTTCAGGGGTGAGACTCGTCGTCGCCCGCTGCACTGTTGATTACGCCGGCAGATTGAGCGCTCACCTACCGTTGGCGACTCGACTACTCGTCATCAAATCCGACGGGAGTGTGCTCGTGCATAGCGATTCTCTTAGCTACAAGCCTCTCAATTGGATGAGTCCGCCTTGCGTGCTTAGTGTTCTGGAACCCGAACCTGAACTAGCGAACTCTGGCGTAATCGAATTGTGGAAGGTCAGTCAAGCAAAGTCTGCCGACTTATTGATGATTTCAATCCACGAGATTCTTCACGACAGTAGCCATGAACTGGGAATGGATCCGGGACTTCAAAAGGATGGTGTTGAAGCCGATCTTCAACGCCTACTTGCCGAGCAGATCGAATTACTAGGGCAGGGGTATCGGTTGGTGCGACGCGAGTACATGACTGCGATCGGCCCGGTCGACATCCTTGCAAAGGACGAAAACGGTCAAAGCGTCGCTGTGGAGATCAAGAGACGCGGCGATATCGACGGTGTTGAACAGTTGACTAGATATCTAGAACTCATGAATCGCGACCCGTTACTCACACCCGTAACAGGTGTGTTCGCTGCGCAAGAGATCAAACCGCAAGCTCGAACTCTCGCCGAAGACCGTGCAATTCGTTGCGTAATTTTGGATTACGACGCAATGCGGGGAATGGACAATTCGGATGAGCGACTGTTTTGAGGACACGCTTGACCTTCACACCTCGTAGGCTCTGATGGTGCGCAAAAACTGGACTTGCGTGTTATTCGACTTGGACGGAACGCTCGCGGATTCCGCTCCCGGCATTGTTGCGACCCTGCGACTGATGTTTCGTGAGCTCGGTATTGCGGTTCCGCGCTCTGATGACCTGCTCAGGTATGTTGGGCCTCCCATTTTGGATGCGTTTCAAGACTTCGCGGGCATGGATGAAGAAAAGGCCAAGCGCGCTCTCGAGATTTACCGCCGCTATTACCTTGAAAATGGGACGAAAGGCGTTAAAACTTACCCCGGTATTCCGTCGCTGCTAAAGGCGCTTTCAGAGAGTCGAATAGGGGTTGCCTTGGCTACATCCAAACCAGAAAAACCTGCGAGAGCCCTTCTTGATTCGCACGACCTCACGAAATATTTCGATGTGATAGCTGGGGCTTCAGCCGACGAGAAGAGAAGTGCAAAGGCGGATGTTGTCGCTGAAGCGCTGTATCGACTGTCGCGTGCTGGAATCGACATCTCTAGCGCTGTAATGGTTGGTGATCGGGATTTTGATATAGAAGGTGCAGCCGAAAATGATGTTCCAACGATATTTGTCGAATGGGGTTACGGCGCCCCACTCGAAGCAAAGAAGGCGATCGCTTCCGTAGAGAACGCGACGCAATTGCGAAAGCTGCTACTGCCTTGACGCTGCCACAAGCAGGCGTAGGGAACGCAAAAGTGCGCGTTGATTCTTGGCTATGGGCGATCAGGGTCTTCAAGACTCGAACGGAAGCAACGAGAGCATGCCGCGCCGGTCACGTTCAAATTTCTGGAGAACGCGCGAAAGCTGCTCAAGCAGTTGGCATTGGCACAGAAGTCAGGGTTCGAATTACCGGTTTCGATCGAATCCTTCGCGTGACACAACCAATCATCAAGAGAGTTCCAGCAGCCGTTGCGGCAACCTGCTTCGTCGACTTAACCCCACCGCGACCCCCCAGCGAGCGCAGCTATTTTCCGCCAGCACGCGAACCCGGTGCAGGTCGACCAACCAAACGCGACCGCCGAGAACTAGATCGCTTACGAGGCAGAACCGGTAATTCTTAGCACCCAAATGAGACAAAGAATTGAGTGCGCGAGGGGGGACTTGAACCCCCACACCCTTGCGAGTACTGGCACCTGAAGCCAGCGCGTCTACCAATTCCGCCACTCGCGCGACTAAGCGAGATTATCACAGCAACGCCTCGGCTCGAAGAGTCGAACGTTCGCAGATTCGTTCTTTGGGCACTGAAATCATTGGCTCCCTATCTTGAATCCGAGTTTCAACGGCTAACATCGATTGAACGGTTAGGAGGTGAACTTTGGGCCTACTTGATCGGTTCGAAAAAGGACTCGAGAAGGTTGTCAACGGCACGTTTGCAAAAACCTTTAAGAGTGGTTTAGAACCAATCGAGATCACTTCCGCTTTGCGGCGCGAACTCGACACAAAAGCCGCCGTGGTTGCTCGGGATCGAGTATTGGTTCCAAATCGTTTTCTCGTAACCTTGAGCGAACTCGACTTCGCCCGCATGTCAGAACTCGGCGCTTCGCTCATTGATGAGCTGACCCAATTGGTTCAAAATCATGCCACAGCACAGCACTACAGTTTCGCAGGCGGTATTGAAATCAAGCTAAAGCCTGATTCGAACCTGGGTGAAGGAATGTTAGCTATCGAGTCATCCAACGTTAAAGGCGACGTCTCCTGGACGCCGGTGCTTGACATTTCGGGAAAGAGATTCCCGATTGTAAAGAGCCATACCGTGATAGGTCGCGGAGCAGAAGCGGACATAACAATTGATGATCCGGGGATTTCTCGAAGACACGTAGAGATTCTTTGGGATGGCCTTCGAGCACAAGTGAATGACCTTAGTTCCACAAATGGAACAGAACTCGATGGAAGACCAGTCAAAAAAGCCGCCCTCGAATCTGATTCTGTGATTTCGATTGGCAGAACCCGTATTCTATTCCGAGTGTTAGCTCAATCGGCTTCCGTGGCGAAGTATGCAATTCCGGCCAACGGGGATGAAAGTTAGGTCGCAAATTGAGTGAGCTGACGCTTCTTGTTTTGAGGTTCGGGTTCCTCGCGATCCTTTGGATTTTCGTGTTCGCAGTTGTTTATGCACTAAGAACTGACCTGTTTGGGGCAAGAGTCCGTAAGGTGCCCGCAGTTACCTCGGCACCACCGGAAATCAGCCAACCTCAAAAGCAAAAGCCGCTAAAACGCGAAATCGCCACATCCGAGAACACCAATCGCTTGGTAATTACTTCCGGCGCAAAACAAGGACTCGAAATTCCTCTCGGCGAAGAACCCTTAACAATCGGCCGATCAGCCGACAGCGGGTTGATTATCCGCGATGACTACACGTCGACACACCATGCGCGCCTATTTCTTTGGGGTCAAGACTGGGCAATTCAAGATTTAGATTCAACGAACGGAACCTTCCTCGATGAGACAAGAGTTGGTGTACCGACAGCTGTCCCGTTGAATACACCGGTTCGGATAGGCACAACGACGTTCGAATTGCGTCGGTGAGTTTATGGCGATCTCCGGAAAAAGTGCCGCGGTCTCAAACGTTGGGCGTATTCGAAGTGACAATCAGGACTCGGGGTATGCCGGAAGGCACTTGTTCCTTATTGCGGACGGAATGGGTGGTCACGCCGGTGGAGATGTTGCTTCGGCGATAGCGGTAAAACGCATCATTGAGGTCGATCAAAAGTATTCGACCCCTCAAGATGCCGAGTTTGCGTTGAAGTCTGCGCTGTTGTCAGCTAATGCCGAACTGGCGGAAACCGCGTTTGATCATCCAGAACTCACCGGAATGGGTACGACCGTTAGTGCCCTAATTCGAGTCGGCAACAGCATGGCGCTTGCCCATATCGGTGACTCCCGAATTTACTTATTGCGCGACGGGGTATTTGAACAAGTAAGTGTTGACCACACGTTCGTGCAACGACTCGTTGACAGCGGAAGAATCACTCAAGAAGAGGCCGCAGTACACCCAAGGCGATCGGTCCTAATGCGTGTGCTCGGCGATATAGATTCTTCTCCAGAAATTGATACCGCGATTCTTGACACACGGCCGGGAGACCGTTGGTTGATTTGTTCCGACGGGCTGAGCAGCTACGTTTCCGAAGACAAGATTTTTTCTATCATGTCCAACTTTCAAGGAACGAAGGATGTCACCAACAGGTTAGTGAAAGAGAGCCTCGACCAGGGTGCACCAGACAACGTGACGGTAGTAATCGTGGATGTTGGTGAAGGGCCCGAGTCGGCATCCAATCCGCCTTCCATTGTTGGTTCAGCGGCATTGCCGTTGACTTACGAAGCTGAAAGCGCCAAGCGAGCTTTGCGGCTTCCGACTTTGCTACTGCATCCGCTCAAATCCACTCAACACGAAGACAGTCACTTTGAACCCGAATCCGAAGAGTATTTGGATGAGTTGATCCTCGAAGACAAACGAAGAGCCTTCCGCCGAAAAATCACCTGGCTTGTTGGGGTTCTGTTCGTAATTGTCGCAATAGTCGTGGCGATAATGCTTGGTTACCGGTGGACTCAAACGCATTACTACGTGGGAGCCAACGGTCAAACTGTTGCAATTTTCCAGGGTGTGCAACAGAATATTGGGCCGATCTCGCTACACACGGTGTATCAGCAGACGAGTATCAAACTAGAAAATCTTTCACCGTTTACGAGGGAAACAATTGAAGAGACGATAAATGCAACCGACCTTCAAGATGCCCAGCGGATAATAAATCAGCTTCTGATGGAGTCAAGCGATGGCTGAGGTTAAACAAGCCAAAGCTTCCTCAAAGAGCCAGTCGACGCAACCAGAGTCACGCTCGATCAAGTTGCGACTGCATCTTCCCGCGAAATTGCGCAATCTTGAGTTGGCGTTACTTGTATTTGCTTGCGGAATAAACGGTGTTGCGGTTGTACTCGTACAGCTAGGTGCTCTAGGGAAAGTAAATCCGGAAATCATTTGGATGGGTGGGGGCCTAGCGGTATTGGCGATTGGTCTGCATCTCGTGCTTAGGCTTGTCGCACCTCAAGCTGACCCTTTTATCTTGCCTCTAGCAACGCTGCTTAACGGCATTGGTATTGCCGAAATCTATCGACTCGATTTGGCTTCTGGCGCCAGCGGTTGGCAAGCATTCAGCATTCGCCAAATCGCGTGGACTGCGATTGCGATTGCCGTGTCAATAGGTGTCGTGCTTGTCGTGAAAAACCATCGAGTGTTGCAGCGTTACCGATATTTGGCGATGCTCGTTGGCATTGTGCTCTTGCTGTTGCCAATGTTGCCCGTTATCGGTCAAGAGCAATTCGGTGCGAGGCTGTGGATCAAACTCGGATTCTTCTCATTCCAACCTGGTGAAATCGCAAAAATCGCTCTTGCTGTGTTCTTCGCCGGCTACTTGGTCGAAGCCCGCGACTCGCTTGCGTTGGTCGGCAAACGCATCCTTGGAATGCAGCTTCCGCGAGTGCGAGATTTTGGACCAATCCTGCTTATTTGGGTGGCGGCAATGGCCGTGTTGATCGTGCAACGCGACCTCGGAACTTCCTTGCTCTACTTTGGACTGTTTCTCGTAATGCTTTATGTGGCAACGGGGCGAGTTGGCTGGATCGTGTTTGGGCTCCTTTTGTTTGTTGGCGGAGCGGTACTCGCTAGTCAATTTTTCAGCTATGTCGGCGCTAGATTCCACGGTTGGCTCGATGCATTCAATTCAGATGTTTACGACGCGGTGGGTGGAAGCTACCAACTCGTCCAAGGGTTATTTGGTTTAGCAAACGGTGGTTTAATCGGCACCGGTTTGGGCCAAGGTAGGCCAAGCATTGTCCCGCTTGCCGAGAGTGACTACATTGTCGCAAGCCTCGGTGAAGAATTAGGCCTCGCTGGACTGTTTGCAATATTCGCGCTGTATTTGTTGTTCGTTTCACGGGGAATTCGAATCGGCATCGCAGGTCAAGACGATTTCGGAAGACTGCTTGGAATGGGGCTTTCCTTCGTCATTGCTCTTCAAATTTTCATAGTCGTCGGTGGCGTGACCAGACTCATTCCACTAACCGGTTTGACGACACCGTTCCTTGCCGCTGGGGGCTCATCCTTGGTCGCGAACTGGATAATTGTTGCGTTGCTCTTGAGGTTATCTGACACCGTCCGCCATCAACCAAGACTGGTGGTGACACCGTGAATCGCGAGTTGAAGAGACTGAGTATCGCAATCCTGATAATGTTCACGGCGCTACTTTGCTCGACGACCACAATCACAGTGTTTCAAGTGGACAACCTTCGAAACGACCCACGGAATGTGCGCACGCTTTACGACAGCTATTCCGCCGAACGCGGACCGATCCTGGTTGCGGGAGTACCCATCGCCCAATCAAATCCGAGCGACGATAAATACAAGTACCAACGCTCTTACGGTTTGCCGGAGATTTATGCACCGCTTACCGGGTACTTCACATTGAATCAAGGCAACACCGGAATCGAAGGCACCATGAATGCCTACTTGAGTGGAACGGCCAACGATCAATTCCTCGCTCAAGTAAACGCAATCCTCACGGGTCAGAGCCCTAAAGGAGCCGCCGTACAGCTAACGATTGATCCAAAAGTCCAGAAGGCAGCTTGGGACGCGCTTGGGGATCTGAAGGGAGCAATTGTCGCAATCGATCCGAGCACCGGTGAGATTTTGGCAATGGTTTCAAAGCCGTCGTTCGACCCAAACACTCTCGCCGGTCACGACACCGATACCGTCATTTCCACCTATAACACGCTGCTTTCAGATCCAAACGATCCGCTCATCAATCGTGCAATAGCTGGTGATCTCTACCACCCGGGCTCCACGTTCAAACTGATCGTCGCATCCGCTGCAATCGATAGCGGCAAATTCGAAGCGTCGAGCACCTTCCCTAACCCAAGCTCGCTTCAGCTCCCACTAAGCGATTCAGTCAT
This sequence comes from Cryobacterium sp., assembly GCA_019639015.1. Lineage (GTDB taxonomy): Bacteria > Actinomycetota > Actinomycetes > Actinomycetales > Microbacteriaceae > Terrimesophilobacter. The sequence continues at coordinate 22,324 of JAHBSS010000001.1, forward strand.
TCATAATTCCGGGGACGGAACTTGCGGGCCCGGGGAGACCGTAACAATCGCGGATGCGCTGAGGCTAAGTTGCAATATTCCATTCGCGGAAATCGGTTCGGCAATTGGGCAGGAAACCTTGCGAGAGTACGCAGTCGCGTTTGGATTCGGCCAAAGCTTAGACATCCCGATGTCCGTAACTCCAAGCGAGATACCAAGCGACTTGGATGCACCACAATTGATGCTTTCGTCATTTGGTCAAGCAAACGTGCTAGTTACCCCTCTACAAATGGCAATGGTTTCGGCCGCAATCGCCAATGGTGGCGTATTAATGAAGCCTGGGTTGGTTCAATCGATAATCGCTCCCGACCTGAAGGTGCTCCAGGAATTTAGTCCAGAAGTGTTCTCAAAGCCGATTAGCAATCAGTCGAGTCAAACGATGACAAAACTCATGGTAGACAACGTCGCCAACGGCGCAGCTAGCAATGGCAGAATAGGGGGAGTTGAAGTGGCGGGAAAGACTGGAACGGCCCAAAACGGTGATGGAAAGCTTCTCACCCTTTGGTTCACCGGATTCGCCCCCGCTGATAACCCTAAGGTTGCAGTTGCAGTCGTGGTCGAGGATGGAACGAGTTTCGGTAACGCTGTCGCAGCACCAATCGCACGAAAGGTCATGGAGGCGGTGCTGAACAAATGAGACCCACAAGCGGCCTCACCTTTGGGGGGCGCTATCAACTCTCCAATCGCATTGCCATTGGCGGGATGGGTGAAGTTTGGCAAGCGACCGATCTGGTAATCGGTCGCACTGTTGCTATCAAAATTCTCAAAGACGAATACATGGGGGACCCAGGATTCCTCGAACGATTCAGGGCCGAAGCTAGACATGCTGCGCTAGTGAACCACGAAGGCATCGCCAACGTATTTGACTACGGCGAAGAGGAGGGCAGCGCCTACCTTGTAATGGAGCTTGTTCCAGGCGAAGCGCTTTCTTCAATCATTGAACGTGAGAAAGTACTCGCTACCGATCGAGTGCTAGACATTGTCGCTCAGACCGCTTCCGCTTTGCATGCCGCACACGCGGCTGGACTGGTACACCGCGACATAAAGCCGGGAAACTTGCTGATCACCCCGGATGGTCGCGTCAAGATAACTGATTTTGGGATAGCAAGAATTGCTGACCAGGTACCGCTGACGGCAACCGGTCAAGTAATGGGTACCGTTCAATACCTTTCCCCTGAACAAGCAAGTGGTCATGCAGCTTCACCTGCAACCGATATCTATTCTCTGGGAATTGTGGCATTTGAGGCGCTCGCGGGTAGGCGTCCGTTTACCGGGGAATCGCAAGTTGCAATAGCAATGGCTCAAATCAATGAGGCCCCCCCGGACTTACCGGTCACCGTATCCGAACCTGTCAAGAACCTCGTGTATGCCTGTATTGCGAAAAAACCGGCAGACCGACCAGCTTCGGCAGCTCACCTAGCAAGAGCCGCCCAAGCTCTTCGACGGGGAGACGTGTCTGCCGCGATAGCTGCTGTTCCTGAAGTCGCTGGCGACGGACTACTGACTGAAACATTTACCGGATCCACCACAAGGGTTCTTCCTTCAATTGACAGCAACCAAGCATCGCTAGTTGGTGCCGAGACAAAGCGCCGCAATCCCTGGACTTGGCCCCTTATCGCACTAATCGCAATCCTCGCTGTGGTTCTAGCTGGAGCAATCATTTCGCTCATGGGCCAACCACAGTCTTCAAAGCCCACTGATACCAAGAAGCCAAGCATTCCGATTTCTCATGAACCAACCGCGCCAACGACCCCGACTGATCAATTGGTGAATATCAAACTCGCTGATTTCGAGGGGATGACTCAAGACGAAGTACAAAATGCGCTTGACGACCTCGATTTGTCGTACTCGGTGACCCCGGGAATCATCGCGCCAACAAACGCGGATGAGGGTCGGGTGTACGACATCGCTCCGGCCGGGAATGTCCGTAAGGGCACGACGATTAATGTGAAAATTTACGCTCCTATTCCCACGCTCACCCAACCAACACCGTTGAGTGCAAACCCGGCTGCCCCATACACAGCTGGACAAGCAGTGTCGTTGAGTTGGGCAGCCTACGTCTGTCCAGCGGGGATGAACTTGCTTAGTTATGCGATCGCGATAGAGAACGGCACTATAACTAGTAGCAATCCGGTACCGGCGGGAACGTTAACCGCAAACATCACCTTGAGACCCGACCCTGGGGTTACAAAAGTCAGCTACACCGCCAATTGTTCTGGCACACCGTCACCAGTATCGGATGTACTAACACTCACAGTTCCCTGAAAGCGCAACTTCAACCGGTACACTTTCAAAGAATCAAGACCACCCTGGAGAATCGCACGTGACTGAGGGTCTAAAACTGCTCGCTGGCCGCTATCAGGTTGGCTCCCTTATCGGCCATGGGGGCATGGCCGACGTATATCTAGGCACCGATACCCGTCTGGGTCGGCAAGTCGCAATTAAGCTGTTGCGTTCGTCTCTAGCCAACGATCCAAGATTTCGAATGATGTTTAGGGAGGAAGCCGAAAAAGCATCGCGCATGGCTCACCCAACTATCGTGAAGGTGCTGGACGCTGGAGAAGAAACCCTGAAAGATGCGTTGGGTTTCGAGAGTCAGGTTCCGTTTATCGTAATGGAGCATGTTGACGGCCGGATGCTCAAAGACATCATCGCGGATGGACCAATTTCGCCCAAAGAGGCTGTGAGAATAACTAGTCAAGTGCTCACGGCTCTTGAATATGCCCATCGTGCTTTGCTAGTTCACCGAGACATAAAACCCGGAAATGTAATGATTACTCAAGCCGGGCAAGTAAAAGTCATGGATTTCGGAATAGCAAGAGCAGTTTCAGATAACACTGCAACCGTGGCCGATACGAGTGCGATGCTTGGGACTGCGAAATACTTCTCACCAGAGCAAGCGAGAGGCGAAAGTGTTGACGCCCGAACTGACTTGTATTCGACTGGCGTCATTCTGTTTGAACTTCTAACTGGTCAGGCTCCGTTTCAAGGTGAACGCCCCGCAGCCCTCGCATACCAACACATCAGCGAAGCACCAGTTCCGCCGAGCTCAATCAACCCGAATGTACCTCGCGCTCTAGACGTCGTGGTCTTGAAGGCGCTAACAAAAAACAAGCATGAGCGATACCAATCGGCTGCGGAATTCCGCGACGAACTTGAAAAGGCCGGCGCGGAGATTCCAACTGGCAACGAGGCGCCAATCCGTTCGAACAGACCAACTACCCCGAAACCCGGCGCTACCCAAATTGTGCAGGATGACTTTAACGCGACACTTTTTGGCACAGCCCCAGCAACCCAGACCGGTCAAGCGGCGGCAATTCGCAACGTTACCGCCACTGACGACGAGATGATTGCACAAACCCAATCCCGGCCGCCTGTCGCATGGGTTTGGGGTGGCATTGCAATCCTGATCGTGCTTCTTGCTGGAGTGGCATTCTGGTTATTGAATCTCCAGCCGGCGAAAATAACTGTCGACTTGTCTGTCCAAATTCCTGACGTTGTCGGTCAGCCCTATGACAACGGTGCAAGTGAACTAACCAAATTGACGTTAGTTCCGACGCGACTGAGCGAGCCAAGCGACACTGTTCCAGCAGGAACAATTACAAGACTCGATCCACCTGTCGGAACTAAGGTGGCAAAGAATTTCGGGGTGAAAGTTTGGGTTTCGTCCGGTCGAGCCGTAATCGAAGTACCAATCGTGACGAACATGACAGAAGAGAATGCTGTTAAGGCACTTACAGACGCAGGTTTGATCTTTGGAACAAGCACAACAACTCACGATGCAAACGTTGCAAAGGGGATAGTTGTTGGTTCAACCCCAGCAGGTGGAACACAAATACGCCAAGGTGAGACAGTCGATTTGTTGATATCGGATGGGCTTGTTCAGGTTCCAAAAGTCGTTGGCTTGGATATCACCGAAGCTAACAAACAACTGACCGCTTTGAATTTGCCGATCACGCTTGTGTCAGACGGAGGCTGCACAGGAGGAAAGGTTTCAGATCAATCCCTTGCGCCGGGTACGCATCCGCAGCAATCTCCGATCACGCTTACTTACTGTTCGGGATAGCTGTTTTCAAACGCTTAGCCTAGTGGGCTGAATTGGTGCGCTATTTCTCGGGCTCGTGTAAGTCCAGCCACGGCGAGCCAATTCCCTAGAATTTGGTAACCGCCTTCAGTCAGTACGGACTCGGGATGAAATTGGACACCGAACGCTGGCGCGTTTTTGTGTTCGAGCGCCATGATCACGCCGTCTTGAGTGGTTGCGGTCACTTGTAGTTCTTCTGGAACGGAATTAGTTACTACCGCCAGTGAGTGGTATCGAGTCGCGTTGAACGGTTGCAGCACTTGTTCAAATAACACGCTGCCGTTGTGGTGAATTGAAGACGTCTTGCCGTGCATTAGCTGCTCAGCGACGCGAACCTCTCCACCAAGTGCTTCAGCTAACGCTTGATGCCCAAGACAAACCCCAAGCAAAGGGGTTTTGGAGTTGATGGCAGCGTGCACCAACGGAATAGATGCACCGGCATCCGCAGGTTTCCCGGGTCCCGGAGAAAGGAGTACACCTTCGAATTCGCTTAGAGCAGCTGATGGATCATCCAGTAGCTCGACATTGTTTCTGACTACGGTTGTTTCGGCACCAAGTTGTCGTAAGTAGCCATTAATCGTGTAAACGAAACTGTCAAAGTTGTCGACTACGAGAATTCGGGTCACTCAGAAACCGTAACGTCTGGCAGGGGTAAAAGGGAATTTACCCAAGGAAAGATCCATTCAACAAGAGCGAAAAGCAAAGCTGCAATTAGTAGGAGCACCAGTAGCAGTTTGACCCACCACGGTCCCGGTAACACTCTCCAAAGCGCTGCGTACATTTCAACCGTGCGCATTCACGAGGGAAGAGATCTCTGCCGGAGGTCCAGCAGAAACCGGTTGCCATGAGTCGAATACGGCATAGGCTATGAGCCTTTCGGCCGTCGACCAAACCGGGTTGCAACTCATGATGGTCATTAGTCGAGCTGTCGGGTCCTTTCCTTCAACTTGCGGCACGCGGTAAAGCACGCCGACACCATGTCGATCGACGTATTCAAGATTCCTGACGACGTAGGTGTAGTAACCCTTTTCCGTTTTGACGTAGATTTTGTCTCCGGCTCTTAGAAGGTTTATGTCTTTGAAGGGTGCGCCATAGGTGAGTCTGTGGGCAGCAACCGCAAAGTTCCCAATCTCACCTGGCATTTGGGAGTTGTCGTAATGACCGATCCTCCGAGTGTTTAAGACGTTGACCAAATCGGTGCCTTCGGCGATTTCTCGAACCCAGTCTTTTCCAAACCGTGGCACATACATGACGGCAAAGGTCTTTCCTTCGGCCGGCGCTTTACTGACCACCGGTTCACCGAAATCTTGCTCCTGGTTGGAAATAACCGGTCCGTCGTTAACAAAGCTGTTTGACGCATCCCAAGTCTTTGAAAGTTTGGCGGCATCGTTGTTGTCGACCGAGCCGAGAATTAAGTCGTTTAACCAAAGCTGCCAACCAAGAAATAAGAAGACCAGCACGCCACAAGTGATGAGCAACTCACCAATCACACCTACCACGCTCAGCTTGCGAGCGCGTTTGCGTCTTGCCTGAGTCAGGCTTCGCCTCGTGGTAAGCGGCGGTTGGGACATAACCTCGATTCTAAGCACTAACTCGGTTAGAACCTTAGGTAGGAGCTTGCTCCGATAGAATTCAAAGCATGGCAAAATCTGGTTCAAAGCCCGAAGCTCGCGACGAGAATCGCACGGGGGATGACGCCCCAAATGCGATTTGGTTTAAGCCAATAATGTTTGGGTTGATGCTACTCGGACTGGCGTGGATCATCGTCTTCTATGTGAGCCAGGGCGCTCTTCCTGTCGCATCGCTCAAGGATTGGAACATACTGGTTGGATTTGGGATTCTGTTTGTGGGTTTCCTAATGACCACCAGATGGAGGTCTTGAAACATCGCCTTGTGCGGTAGTCACAATTACAAACCTGTAATTATCCCCACTGTGGAAAGCCCTGTGGATAACTTCGCGTTCGATTCCTTTAACCGATTCGAGTCCACATCCAGTTCACTCCGAGAATCGTCAACACGATAAGTCCGATTAGCACGGTAACGATGAGAATAAGTTGCTGTGTTTGTTGTTTAGGTGCTCTCGTCTTGAGGAACACAAACGCAACAATTCCTCCAGTTATCAAGCCTCCAACGTGAGCTTGCCAAGCAACGTTTGGGAACAGGAATCCGGCTACGAGGTTCAATCCGATGACAATAATGATTTGCAAATTGTTGCCACCGAAATGCCGATTGATGATGAAGAATGCGCCTAGCAGCCCGAAGATCGCGCCCGAAGCTCCAAGTACACCGATCTTTGGGTCAATTAAGAGCACACCGACTGATCCGCCTAAACCGCTAAGCAAATACAGGGCGAGAAAGCGCAAATGTCCTAAAGCTTTTTCCATGATCGGTCCGATTACGATCAACGAATACATGTTGAAGATGATGTGAAATATTGAGCTTTCTGAGTGGGCAAACATAGAAGTGACCATTCGCCACGGTTCAATTTCAGTTATCGGAGGGTAGTACAGTAGCGCACTGCCGACTCTGCCGCCGCTAACTAATTGGGCAATGTAGACGAGCACGCAAAGCGCAATTAATACCCAGGTAACGGTCGGGGACTCACTGCCGGCTGAGAACGCTGAAACCAGTTTCGATTTGGTTTTTGGAGCGCTTGAACGTGATTGCTTCATACATTCCGGGCAATGCACGCCAACCGCTGCAGCGGTTTGACATTCAGCACAAATTGTTCTGCCGCAGCGTTGACAAAGTACAAAGCTTTGGCGTTTCGGATGCCTATAGCAATAGTCATCCGGATTCGAAGTAGTCTCAGCCAACTGTTTGATTACCTACAGTTCTCGAATCTCAATGTTTTGAATCACGACAGGCTCCAGCGGTCTATCACGAGCATCCTTCTTGACGGATTCGATTTTTTTGACGACCTGCTTTGATTGCTCGTCTTCAACCAGTCCGAAAATTGTGTGCTTTCCTTGAAGCCAATTGGTCGGGACCGTTGTAATAAAAAACTGCGAACCGTTTGTACCTCGACCACCGTGGGTTCCCGCATTTGCCATCGCGAGAACATAGGGGGCATTGAAGTTCAGCTCTGGGTGAATTTCATCGTCAAACTGGTAACCGGGACCTCCGATTCCTTCACCCAACGGGTCACCGCCCTGAATCATGAAGTTGTCGATGATTCTGTGAAAAATCACGCCGTCATACAAAGGCCGGTTGGTTTTTTGGCCAGTCGTTGGGTCAATCCAGTCGATCGTGCCGCTTGCCAATCCGATGAAATTTGCCACGGTCTTCGGGGCGTGATTGGCGAGGAGGTTTACTGTGATGTCGCCGAGGCTCGTGTGAATGATTGCGGTATGAGTTGCTGATGGCATCCGTCAATTGTTTCACAACTGCGCTGGTTCAGGCTTTGTTCAGAGCGTTCGTGTTTGCTTGATTGCTGAGTGAAAGAATGGTTTGATAGCCGGTGCGAATTCGTGGAGGTTAATCGTGGAACTCTCGAGAAAGAGCAAGAAAGAATTGGCAAAATTGAAGCGGGGTGCTTCCGAACTTTGGGATGACCAAAAAGAAGTTTTAGAACAGGCTATTCGTGTGGTTCGTGAGGCAAAGCGTCAACTCGCACAAGTTGGTCGTGAGGATGTGCTTCCTAGAGTTCGAGAGACCTACGAGTCCAGAATTCGTCCAGGGTTTGAGTCCGGCATGGACGCCGGAAGACAGTTTCTCGGCACAACGCGTGAGAAGCTTGCGCGGGAAGTGCTGCCAAATATCTCCACGGCCTTGGGTACGGCGCTAGCTGCACTTGAAGTCGTTAAGAACCCGAGAGTCAGACAAGCGCTCGGTAAGGTGGCAAAAGCCCCGAGTAAAGCGGTGCCGGCACCGAAATCAACTAGCGCATTGAAATTCATTCTCATGGGTATAGGCGTTGTCGCGGCCGCTGGAGTTGCCTATGCTGCTTGGCAAACACTTCGAGCTGATGACGAGCTTTGGGTTTCGCCGGATGTCGAACCTGGCGATACTGACGAGCTCTAGTCCCTAATTCCTGTGGCTGCTTCATAGAAGTTCAATCCGACATTTACGAGTTGAACTCGGTTCAATCGGGGGACTTCTTGCAAATCAAACCAGGCGGCCTCATCAGTGCTCCCTCCGATTTCATTTTGGAGTTCGCCACCAATCACGGTCGCCTCGTAGATTATTCTCAACGAGTGAAGCGGGGTATCTCCGCCCCGTATTCGATCTTTCGCGGGAACGACTCGAGAATCAATTCCGAGTAAGTTGCCAAGCTCCACCTGATAGCCGGTTTCTTCAAAGACTTCGCGTATAGCCGCCGCCGCGGGGTCTTCACCCGGCTCGAGACCGCCCCCGGGAAGGGTCCAACTTTCATAACCTGCTTCATTCCAGTGCGACAGGAGCAGCCTACCGTCCCTGATTATTACGCAGTTGGCAGCGATTCTGACGTCCATCCGCTAATCCTAGAACCGTTCGTAAGAAGTAGAACGGAACGCTCTATGTCCTGCATCAATTTAGAAACACATCGTTGAGGGTTACGGTCTGCAGCTGACGTTGAATGATTAGGGTCAGCAATTGAGTAAACACTTTCGTCACGCTCGGATAGTTTGCGTGACCAATTACGATGTGCTGCGGTAGGAACCATTTCTCAGCAAAATCCACAACTTGTTCTGGGGTTATTTTTCCGGAATCGGATAACGATCCGTACCACATAATCGGTGCGGAATAACCAACGCTTGCGGCGACCGAGAACACTCGGAAATCAATTGCGCCATATGGCGGCCGGTAATAGGGGGCCGGATCGACTCCGAATAGATTCTTGATCGTTTTAGCGTTCTTTAGAAGCTGAGAGACTATAACGCTGTCTGATTCCTTAGTCAGCCAGGGGTGCGAAAACGTGTGATTGCCGATTTGTACTTGCCCGCTTTCAACGAGCGGCCGCAATTGTTTGGCGTTATCCGCCCAAGATGAATACATGCCGTTCATGAAAAAGGTGAGCCTGATCCCGCTGGATTTTGCAAACTTTGCGTAAGCCGAGACAACTTCGCTGCTCGCGCCATCGTCAACCGTCCAAGCCATGAGGTTTCCTTCGCCAGGGAGTCTGTAAAGCGCCCTTCTAGGTCGGGTGATTTTGTCAATACTGGGCGGTGGTAGTGGACGCGGAGTTCTAGAAGGCACAAATTCGGGAGTCTTATACGGTGCCGGCCCGTACTTGATGGTCGGGGTGGGACTTGAGTTCAATGCGATTTCGGAGCAACCCGACAGGCCTAGTGCGAGAATGGACGTCAACCCGCCAAGGAACTCGCGTCGTTCCATTTCCATTGGATTCTTCTGTCTGTTGCCGATATTCCATTCGAAAGTGTATATCTAGCTCAAGAACACCAGAAGGTTTCAGGATTGATTGGGTCTGAAATCGCCAAAAACACCCATCACTTTTTGAACGCGAGTGAAACGCGATTACTTTGGGTTTTCGCGACTCTAGACTAAGTTCGACAACGCGACCTAGAACAAGTCAGTTTGCTTCATCCACTTGAACCCGTAACGGAGGAAATTCCAGCGTGGTGAATTCGTCGCCTCAAGCAAGAGGCAAAGCAAAACCCAAAGAGGCAATTGCCGCAATTCTGCCGCTCTACAACGGCTCCCGGTGGATTGAGCACGCGATCAAGAGCGTACTGGCACAGTCAAGACAGCCAGACGAATTCATTGTCATTGATGACGGATCTACAGACGATGGAGTCGAGATCGTTCGAAACCTCGCAAAGAAAAATCCAATAATCAGAATTATTAGCCAGCAGAACGCTGGTCAGTCAGCCGCAAGAAATCATGCCATTTCACTTTGTAAGAGCGATTGGATCGCACTCATTGATCAAGACGACTACTGGTATCCAAATCATTTAGAAGACTTGATTGATTCGGTGAAAGAGCATCGCGGTCTTCGCCTCGGATGGGTGTATAGCGACTTCGACGATATCGATCTTGATGGACGCATGATTGCTCGGAACTTCGTCGAAAAAAGGCGAGTCGAAAACCCAAAACGCGACTTGCTTGAGGTTTTGCGCGAAGGTTTCATAATCCAGCCATCGGCTACCTTAATTAGGAAGTCTGCAATTCTCGAAGTCGGGGGATTCGACGAACGACTTTCGGGATACGAAGATGACGACTTGTTCCTACGGATATTCCTCGCGAACTATGACAACGCGTTTATTGAAGAGCCAACTTCGCAATGGCGAATTCATTCAACATCTTCCGGCGCCTCTGACCGCATGGAAGACTCCCTGCGGATTTATTCCAACAAACTTATCGAGACATTCCCGAACGATAGATGGCGCGGGCTTTATTACCGAAGCGACGTAATCGCGCCGAGATTCATCCGCACCTGGCTACAAATGTATGTTCGAGCCAGTCGCTTCAAGAACAAACAGAAGATGAAACTTTATGTTCGAGAGGCTCGAAGCCTGTTGGGTTATTTGCGCACGCCTAAAAGAATCGCGCTAAGCATCGGTCTATTTGCGTTGCGTCAGCCATTCATTATCAATAGGTGGATTGCGTCTGGAGCCAACGAAACACCAAAGCGACTGATGCTTGGTCGCCGCCTATTCCGGATTTAGAGTTCCAGTTCGACGAAAAGAACTCTGACAAATCGAGTGGAGCCTAGGAGAATCGAACTCCTGACCTCCTGCTTGCAAAGCAGGCGCTCTACCAATTGAGCTAAGGCCCCGTGCAGTTTTACTTGCGTGGGGATACCAGGACTTGAACCTGGGACCTCTTCGTTATCAGCGAAGCGCTCTAACCGCCTGAGCTATATCCCCGAATAGGCAGATACGAGACTATCGCAACTACCTAGGATTCGACCAATCAGGTCAATTGTTTGTGAATCCGACGAGAAGTCCTCCGGTAATTCTCACACTCAAGTTGTACAGCAACGATGCGATTGCGCCAAGGAAAGTACCAATCACGGTGCTCAGCAGTCCGAGGATTACGGAGAAAATCATTACCTTAGTAAGCGAGAACGATTCGAACACGCTGAAGGATGCGTCCCCAAGTATGTCCGAAAGCACACTGTTTAGCTGGGTGAAGATTCCCGTCGAGTTCAACACCATCCAAATTAGAAACGCAGATACAACCTGCACGATGCCGATGCAAATCGAGACCAGAAACGAAAGTTTCACCGCCGACCAAAAATCAATGTAAACCAGTCGCAGCCTCACTTGCTTCGTGTTGGCGGCCTGACCAGTGGATCTGCGCTCAGATTTGCGCTGTAGTTTCTCCGCAACGCTACTCATTTACCGAATCTTCCTTCCCGAGTTCTTCTGAATCAACCTCGGCACCAGCCTGGTCTTCCTCAATTGCTTGGCTTTCCAAGTTCCGTTCACTGTTTTTCGCTATAGCGATAATGCGGTCTTCGTCTGAGAATCTGGCGAAAACCACACCCATGGTGTCGCGCCCCTTTGCGGGAACTTCAGCCACGGCAGAGCGTACCACCTTGCCGCTGGCAAGAACCACAAGAACTTCATCATCTTCTTCGACAATCAGAGCACCAACCAGATCGCCTCTTGCTTCTTGGAGTTTTGCGACCTTTATCCCGAGTCCTCCCCTGCCCTGGGCGCGATATTGATCTACCGATGTTCTCTTGGCGTAACCACCCTCGGTAACCACAAATACAAAGCCGTTGTCTGCCACCACTGAAGCACCCAGTAAACGATCAGCGTTCTTGAAATGCATCCCAATTACTCCGGATGTTGCCCTGCCCATCGGTCGCAACGCTTCATTGTCAGCTTTGAATCTCAGCGATAGCCCTTTTGCGGAAACCAAAAGAATCTCGGAGTTCTCCTCCACCAATAGAGCCGAAACAAGTTCGTCATCCTCTCGCAAATTGATTGCGATAATTCCACCTGATCGGTTTGTGTCGTACTCCGTGAGCAGCGTCTTCTTGACAATTCCACCTCTAGTTGCGAGCGCCAAATATGTCGCCGCTTTGTAGTCGGTGATATCGAGAATCTGGGTAATCTCTTCATCGGGTTGCAGAGCTAGCAGGTTCGCGACGTGTTGACCTTTGGCGTCCCGACCGGCTTCTTGCAATTCATATGTCTTGGCGCGGTAGACACGTCCCTTATTCGTAAAGAACAGCAACCAGTGATGAGTTGTTGTGACGAAGAAATGTTCAACAACATCATCAGCTCGAAGCTGTGCTCCCTTGACACCTTTACCTCCACGGTGCTGACTGCGGTAATTGTCGCTTCTCGTGCGTTTGACATAACCGTCTCGAGTTACGGTTACCACCATTTCTTCTTCTGGTATCAAATCTTCAATGGAAACGTCACCGTCGAAGCCATGAAGAATCTCCGTCCGACGGTCATCGCCGAACTTCTCGACTATTTCGCCAAGTTCAGTGCTTACAATTTCGCGTTGTCGTTCAGGCTTTACCAGGATGTCGTTGTATTCAGCAATCAATCGCTCAAGCTCTTCCGCCTGTTCATGAATTTTTTGGCGTTCAAGTGCGGCGAGTCGACGCAGCTGCAAGTTCAAGATTGCACTCGCTTGGACTTCGTCAATATCAAGCAGCTTGATCAATCCGTCGCGAGCATCCTCAACGGTTGCCGAACGGCGAATTAGAGCAATGACTTCGTCGAGCGCATCGAGTGCTTTCAAGTATCCGCGCAATATGTGCGCGTCAGCTTCAGCTTTGGCTAATCGGAATTTGGTGCGTCGGACGATCACAGCGATTTGGTGCGCAACCCAAAGGGAAATGAAGGCGTCGATCGGCAGAGTGCGGGGCACGCCGTCAACGATCGCCAACATGTTGGCGCCGAAGTTTTCCTGCAATTGTGTGTGCTTGTACAGGTTGTTCAGTACGACTTTTGCAACCGCATCCCGTTTGAGAACAATTACAAGTCGTTGACCTGTGCGTCCAGAGGTCTCGTCTCGGATATCTGCTATCCCACCGATTCGACCTTCCTTCACGAGGTCGGCAATCTTCAGTGCCAAATTGTCGGGGTTAACTTGGTAGGGCAATTCCGTGACAACTAGGCATTGCCTGCCATGAATTTCTTCAACACTTACAACGGCCCGCATTGTGATCGACCCGCGACCAGTGCGATAAGCCTCCTGGATGCCCTTAGATCCGAGGATTTGCGCCCCAGTTGGAAAATCCGGTCCCGTGACCCGTTGAATGATTGCTTCGAGGAGTTCCTCCCGCGTAGCTTCAGGGTGTTCCAAGTGCCAAAGTGCGGCCGAGCCAACTTCTCGTAAATTGTGCGGTGGAATGTTGGTCGCCATTCCGACGGCAATTCCAACGGAACCATTCACTAACAGGTTGGGGAACCTGCTGGGCAGCACCGAGGGTTCCTGGGTTCGACCGTCGTAGTTGTCTTGAAAATCAACGGTGTCCTCGTCGATATCACGAACCATTTCGAGGGCCAACGGTGCCATTTTCGTTTCGGTATACCTTGGCGCCGCTGCGCCATCGTTGCCTGGGGAACCGAAGTTTCCTTGGCCAAGAGCCAAGGGGTAACGCAAACTCCAAGGCTGAACTAGTCGAACGAGCGTGTCATAAATTGAACTGTCGCCGTGCGGGTGAAATTGACCCATGACTTCGCCGACAACTCTTGTGCTTTTTGAAAATGCTTTGTCCGGACGATAACCACCGTCATACATCGCGTAAATAACGCGACGATGGACGGGCTTTAGTCCATCTCGGATGTCCGGCAGGGCACGGCCGACGATGACACTCATCGCGTAATCAAGGTAGCTTCGCTGCATCTCTAATTGCAGGTCGACTTGTTCTATCTTGTCGATCGTCTTACTCGCGCCATCCGAGCCGTCAACCGATCCCTGTTGGTCCGTCGGTTCGGTTTCGTCTGCCATTGGGTCCTCTAGATTTCGATTTGTGGTTAGTGTTCAGGTCTGCGGGAATGAAGGTTCGATTACCGGTCTCGTTTATCTAGATGTCGAGGAAGCGAACATCTTTGGCATTCTTTTGGATGAACGTGCGGCGAGATTCGACATCGTCTCCCATGAGAGTTGAAAAGATCTCGTCCGCGACGAGCGCATCATCCAACGTCACTTGAAGCAAGGTCCGAGTTTCTGGATTCATTGTGGTTTCCCACAATTCTTCGTAATCCATTTCACCAAGTCCCTTGTAGCGCTGTATCCCGTTCTCTTTAGGAAGACGTTTTCCGCTTGCGGTTCCGTGCTCTAGAAGTGCGTCCCGTTCGCGGTCCGAATACACATACTCGTGTTCGGAATTACTCCACTTCAAGCGATATAGCGGGGGTTGCGCCAAATATACATAGCCAAGTTCAATCAACGGACGCATGTATCTAAACAGCAACGTCAAGAGCAATGTGGTGATGTGTTGGCCGTCTACATCCGCGTCGGCCATGAGAATAATCTTGTGGTATCGCGCCTTTTCTGGAGTAAATTCTTCGCCGATCCCCGCGCCGAACGCGGTAATCATTGCTTGAATCTCGTTATTTGTTAGCGCGCGATCCAGTCGTGCTTTTTCAACATTCAGGATCTTGCCTCGTAGTGGCAAAATCGCTTGGGTTTCTGGATTTCGACCCTGTACCGCCGAACCACCAGCAGAGTCACCCTCAACTAGAAAAATTTCTGAAACTGTCGGATCGCTACTCGAACAATCCCGCAACTTCCCGGGCATGCCACCGGACTCAAGTAGGCCCTTTCGCCTTGTTTGTTCGCGAGCTCTCCTAGCCGCCATTCGAGCTGCCGCGGCCTGAATTGACTTTCGAACGATGTCTTTCGCTTGATTCGGATTCCGGTCGAACCAGTCAGCTAGCTGATCTCCGACGATCCTTTGAACAAAACTTTTCGCTTCGGTGTTGCCGAGTTTCGTTTTGGTCTGACCTTCGAATTGAGGCTCCGCGAGTTTGACGGAAACAACTGCGGTTAGTCCCTCACGGATGTCATCGCCGGTTAAGTTTTCGTCCTTTTCTTTCAGCAAACTCTTTTCTCGCGCGTACTTGTTTACAAGCGTTGTAAGTGCCGCACGGAACCCTTCCTCGTGAGTGCCGCCTTCGTGAGTGTTGATCGTGTTGGCGTAGGTGTGAACACTTTCTTGATAAGCGTTCGTCCATTGCATAGCGACTTCGACTGAAATAACTCGTTCGGCATCTTCGGATTCAAAGGAAATAATTTCCTGATGTAACGGTTCGATCTTCTTGGCCGAGTTCAGATACTCAACGTAGTCGACTAACCCTTTTTCATAGTGGTAAGTGACGGTTGTTGCTGCCCCGTTGGTTTCGATATCCCGTTCATCTGTGAGGGTTATCGAAAGGCCCTTGTTCAAAAATGCAACCTGCTGGAACCTGGCTCGAAGTGTTTCGTAATCAAATTCGACGGTTTCGAAAATGTCTGCACTAGGCCAGAACGAAATTGTGGTTCCAGTACCCTCGACTTCTTCTTCCTGTTTGAGTGGAGCCTGCGGAACCCCCAGTCGATACTCTTGCCGCCAAGCGAAACCTTTTCGATGGACCTCTACTTCAAGCTTGCTTGAAAGCGCGTTCACTACCGAAACACCGACCCCGTGAAGTCCGCCGGAAACGGCGTATCCACCACCACCGAACTTTCCGCCCGCGTGCAAGATCGTCAAGACCACTTCAACGGATGACTTCTTCTCTTGCTTGTTCTGGGCGACTGGAATTCCGCGGCCGTTATCAACAACGCGGACTCCACCATCCGCGAGAATTGTTACCAGGATCGTGTCGCAATATCCGGCAAGTGATTCATCTACAGAGTTATCAACTACTTCATAGACCAGGTGGTGTAACCCCCTAGGTCCGGTGGATCCGATGTACATGCCAGGGCGTTTGCGAACGGCTTCGAGTCCCTCTAGGACTTGAATCTGATCTGCACCGTAGCTGTCGTCTGGCTCAATGGATGCTTGATCTGATGACATTGCCTGGTGGGCTCCTGACTGTTTTTCTCGGGCCTGTGCTCCTGTGTCAGTAGCTGCCTCGACGACTAAACAATTCTATCAAGCAACATCGTTCCTATTGGCCGATTCGGCAATCTGGGGAACCAAATTCGCTTCGGTGAGCGCATTTGCCTAGTTAACCGTAGGTATCGCGCGGACCACGGCCTGGAATCGATCTAAGACCCTTTTTCCAAGTGGGTACGTCCGGGCCTAGGAAACGTAGTGCTTTGATTTGAGCGTTGGGTTGAACCAGATTGATTCTTTCAAGCAGTTCATTTCTCATTAGTCGCAATTGTGCAGCCCATGGCGTTGAATCGCAGCTAATTGTGAGAATCCCGTTTTGAATCCCCTGAGGTGTCGAGTGTGATGCGACTTCAGAACCGACGACATCCGCCCAGTTTTCCAATAAATCTGATTCGGAAAGTACGTTCTCCCATCCGAGTTTTTCGGTCAGATCGGTCAGCACATCGGAAACTGGCTTTGGATCTCTACCCGCCTCGAACGGCTTTCCCGTGTCCTTGTTGGACTTTCGAGTGGTGGATTTCGATGAAAACAACGCCTTCAAATGCAGGAACACGCGTTCTGGTTCACTGCGACTAGTTGAATTAGGCATTGGATACTCGCTAGTTAGTTGGTTCTACTTGCCCGGAAGCAATCGGGACTATTCTTGCCGAAAGCTCAAGCGGGACATCCTTTGCAACAGCTGCTGTCACAAGAATCTGTTGAAAATCTAGAATCGCCTCAGCCAGTCTCTTTCGTCTTGATTCATCCAATTCAGCGAATACATCATCCAATACGAGTACCGGATCCCCAATTAGCGAATCGTGCTTGATCAGATTCGCCGACGCGAGTTTCAGTGCGAGCGCAAGCGACCAAGATTCACCGTGGCTGGAATAGCCTCGAGATGGCATTCCATTCAGCTGAATGGATAAGTCATCGCGGTGCGGGCCAACCAAAGTCACACCCCGTTCTAGCTCTGCTTTTCGATTTTCAATAATTCGTTCATGAAACTTTTCCGATAACACTTCGGGGTCAAGGTCTTTCACAAGAGTTAGGTCATCATCCTCGATTGAAGTCGCACCAAACAAACTGAGCGCCGGATAGAGGTTTATCGTGTGAGTCGAACCGGCCACATCTGAGTACGCTGCCGTCACTTCAGGTTGTAAGTAGTTGATAAGTTCTGCTCGAGCCAAAATGATTTGCGATCCGAGTTCCACGAGTTTTTCGTCCCAAATTTCGAGCGTGCTTTCTCCGCCGGCTGGAATTTTCCCTTTGCTTGACTTAAGTAGCGAGTTTCGCTGTCGCAAGACACGGTCATAGTCGGAAAGAATGCCTCCAAATCGAGGTTTCAAACGAACGAGCAGTTCATCCATGAATCGTCGTCTCGAACCAGGTTCGCCTCGAACTAGAACGAGGTCTTCAGGAGCGAAGAGGACAACTGATGCAAACCGCGGTAATTGTTTTGCTGGCACCTCCTGCTTGTTGATCTTTGCCCGGTTTGAACCGTTGCGGTTTATTTGAACCTCAAGGAGCGTCGCAATATCTAGATTGCTTGCGTTTGCTCTGATAATTGCGAATTCTTCACCCTGCTTTACTAGCGCTTGATCGGTAGAGACTCGATGCGAACCTAGATTGCCGAGATAATAAATCGATTCGACGAGGTTTGTTTTCCCCTGCCCGTTGTTCCCAACTAATAACGTCGGACCCTCAGAAAGTTCAAGATCAAGATTCGAATAGTTTCGAAAATTCTGAAGGCCAATCCTTGTTACTAACACTGTTCGTCAGGCGAAGTCACAAGTTCTTGAACGTGAATCATTCAGACTTCTTCACCGCGTGACCACCGAACTGGTGACGCAACGCAGCAACAGCTTTCATCGCTGGTGATTCATCGCCTTGACGTGAAACGAATCTTGCGAAGATTGACGCCGAAATTACCGGCATCGGTACCGCATTTTGGATCGCCTCTTCGATGGTCCATCTACCCTCGCCCGAATCGTCGACGTAACCTTCGATTTGTTCAAACTCGGGGTCTTGCTCCAGCGCTCTAACTAACAATTCCAACAACCAGGATCGAACTACAGTCCCTCGTTGCCAGGCCTTAAAGGTAGGCACGAGGTGTTTTATGAGATCTTCTCGTTTATTAAGTAGCTCGTAGCCTTCAGCGAACGCTTGCATAATGCCGTATTCGATTCCGTTGTGAACCATTTTTGCGTAATGGCCCGCACCGACCGGGCCAACATGAACGAATCCTTCAACTCTTGGCCCTTCGGGGCGCAACGCGTCAAATATTGGCATGGCGCGCTCAACTTGCTTGTCAGTGCCACCGACCATAAGGCCGTAACCATTCTTCAGTCCCCAAATACCACCAGAAACTCCGGCATCCATAAACTCGATCGACTTTGTCGCTGCCAAATCAGCGTGTTTGGCGTCATCAGTAAATTTCGAATTGCCACCGTCAATGATGAGATCCCCCGGTTCTAGTAATTCGACGAGCTCACTAATTACTGAATCTGTGATTGCTCCGGCAGGTACCATAACCCAAACTATTCTCGGGGTCGGCAATTTTGCCACGAGCTCCTTCTGGCTGGCCACGTCACTGACTTTGGGGTTGGTGTCATATCCAGTTACTTCAATGCCGTACTTTTCCAGGCGCGCACGCATATTGCTACCCATGCGGCCCAAACCGACTAATCCAATGTGCATTCCGATCCCTTCCGCCTCAGCGCAGGAGAAGATTCGGCTGCAAGAGGTACTTGAAATTGTCTAACGTTGCTTGATCCTTTGAAGTCTGACTCGTAATGAGCACAGGTCCAGGCTTACTCGGGTTTTCAGTCTTTGTAAAAGAAATTCGCACAAACTCTGAACGCACCGCGCCCAGTCCATCCAACAAGAATTGGGGTTTCAGTGAGACGACGGTGTCTTCGCCATTCAAATGACCATCGATTGTTTCGGATGCTTGAGCTTGCTCTGAACCAACTGCTTCTAGCGTCACCCCGTCGACACTAAACGTGAATCTAAGTGCGGCTTCTCGCTCAAGAACAAGAGAAACTCTCCTTACCGCGTCAATTAGTTCAGCGGTATTCATAACGGCATAGTTTTCTACGGAGTCCGGAAACAGCTTTCGCACCGGTGGGAAGTTTCCTTTGATCAAGAGCGAAGTAACAACTTTGTTGTTGGCGCTAAACGCAATAAGTTCACGATCATCGCTTGATGTTATCGATACCGAAATATTCCCGCTGTGGCTAAATGTCCTTCCGATTTCTTGAAGAGTTCGAGCGGGAACAAGAGCAGAAACTGAATCACTTGCACCATTCGAGCCTTCCCAAGCGATATCACGAATAGCTACTCGATATCGATCCGTAGCAACAAGACTCAAATTATCTGCTGACGCCTCAAGTTGTACCCCGGTGATCACCGGAGTCACATCATCTCTACTGGCTGCAACGGCTACTTGCGCAACTGCATTGGCAAAATCTTCGGCCGGTAAAACACCCGTAGCCTCACCAATTTTAGGAAGGGTTGGATACTCCTCAATTGGCATACTCGGTAGTGAGAAACTGGCCGATCCACAACTAACCAGAACTCGAGAACCGTCAGTTTCAACATTCACTGGAGCGGAGGGAAGACGGCTGGCAATTTCAGCAAGCAATCGACCTAGAACTAGTGCGCTGCCAGATTCTGTTATCTCGGCCGAAATGCTCGATTGAGTGGAAACTTCATAGTCGAATGATGAAAGCTTTAGTTCTGTTTCTGTCGCTTCCAATAACACACCACCGAGAATCGGCATAGTAGTTCGCTGCGGAAGCATCTTTACGGCAAACGTCACAGCTTCACTAAAAATGTCTCGATTTACTTGAAACTTCATGGTCACCTCTGTCGTTTCGATCAGAGTTCAATACTGGCACAGTAGGCCGACACGAACTAAAAGGTTATCCTCTGAACGTCTTCTAATAATTGTTCTTTAATCTCATTAACACCTGTGGACAATGTGGAGAACACTCTCGTTACCTGTTACTTCAAGGAAACTACAATCGTGAAAGTTGTTAGCCGGCTGTTGACTAGGTGACACTTACCTTCATTTAGCTAGATTCAAGCAAGTCAACTTCTCACAATGACTCGCGAAAATTGCACAGGTTGTTCCATTGCTTATCCACAAGTTATCCACATGTTGGCAGTCAGCCCTTTTGATACCGCTGACTTTGCTTGATCCGACTTGTTAGTTCGGTTACTTGGTTGTATATCGACCGACGCTCTTTCATCATTTCGCTAATCTTCTTGTTCGCGTACATGACAGTTGTGTGATCACGGTTACCAAAAAGTTGGCCAATTTTTGGCAATGACAAGTTCGTTAATTCACGACACAAGTACATTGCTATTTGCCTTGCCGTTGCAACAGTTTGTGATCGAGATGAGCCATACAAGTCATCAATTGAAAGTCTGAAGTATTGCGCCGTGTGATTGATTATGTCGACTGGAGCAACCACATTGTCGTCTCCGACGGTGATGAGATCTTTCAAAACAGTTTGGACCAACGCCATGTCGACGGGTGTCTTATTCAAACTTGAAAACGCGGTGACCCGAATAAGAGTTCCTTCAAGTTCACGAATATTTGAAGACACTTTTGTGGCCATGTACTCGAGGATGTCGTCGGGAACTTGAAGACGTTCGCTTTGCGCCTTCTTTCGAAGAATTGCAATTCTCGTCTCGAGGTCAGGGGTTTGAACATCAGTTATCAATCCCCATTCGAAGCGCGAGCGCATGCGATCTTCAAATCCCGTTAGTTGTTTCGGTGGAAGGTCGCTTGTAATTACGACTTGCTTGTTGTGATCGTGAAGCGTGTTGAACGTATGAAAGAACGCTTCTTGAGTTGAGCCTTTCCCTTGCAAAAACTGGATGTCATCGATGAGTAGCACATCGATATCTCGATAGCGCGATTGAAATACTGACGCTCTGTTGTTGGCGATTGAGTTGATGAAATCATTTGTAAACTCCTCTGAGCTCACATAACGGATTCGAATGCCCGAATAGAGGTTCTCGGCATAATGACCAATTGCGTGTAAGAGGTGAGTCTTACCCAACCCAGATTCACCGTAAATAAATAGTGGGTTGTAGGCCTTCGCGGGGGCTTCAGCAACCGCAACAGCAGCTGCGTGTGCGAATCGATTAGATCCACCGATGACGAAATTATCGAAACTGTATTTCGGGTTCAGCCGAGAGTCATCGCGTTTTGAACTCTCAAAGGATTGCAAGGGCTGTTCGACAAACCGGGCCTCATTGGGCTCCTCCACGGTTGCCTCAGTGGTTATCTCAGGGTTGACCACGATCGCAAAATTTGAAACAACTGGATCCTCATCTAATGAGGTAATCGCGTTCAACAAAGGCAACCGGATTCGTTGCTCAAGCATCCCTCGCGTGAAGTCGTTTGGGACTTCAAGATACAAGGTTCCGGCCATCACTCCCTTTGGTGCAACGAGCGAAAGGAATCCTTCGAGTTGAGGTGTAATTCGGTCATCGTTACGAAGCGAATCGAGTACCGTTTGCCAAAGATCCTGAACCGGATCAGGCGCCTCGATCATGATTTACCTCTATAGCTCTAGACGTTACTAACAGGGTTATCCACTGTTTTACCAATTACACAACCTTAGTTTGAATCCTGATTTGCCGTGAGAGTTATTAAATAGTCGGTGGAAAGCGAACGATTCGGCCGATCTCTGTTTGACCCAGAGCAATATTCCCCGTACCTTTAATCAGTTGACTTCTGCCAATTGGCACCCCTAATGCTTACAGGGCAGCGCAAGCGTTTGCACCTGAAGGAATGACGAGAATCCCGGAGACAAAGCGATGACAAAGCGAACCTTCCAACCAAGTAACCGCAAGCGTTCACGAGTACACGGCTTCAGAGCGAGAATGCGTACCCGCGCTGGACGTGCAATTCTAAGTGCACGCCGCCGCAAGGGTCGTTCTGAGCTCGCAGGCTGAATTTGTTGTGCTCGCGAGAGCGAATCGCTTGCGCAATGCTGCGGACTTTAGACTGATCCTTCGGACGGGCAGAAAGGTCAGTTGCTCATTTGGAACTGTTTCGCTTCGAGAAACTACATCAACTTCGACCGCAAGATTCGGATTTGTCATATCCAGAAAGGTCGGTAATGCGGTGATGAGAAACAAATTGCGGCGTCAACTTCGGGCTATTTCCAGGGAAACTGTTGACTCTGGATTGATGGGAATTGACGTTGTAATTCGTGCGCTACCGGGTGCTTGTGATCAAAGCTGGAACTTAATTAGCAGTGAACTTAAAATTGTGTTGCGGTCGCGGGATGCTTCATGGTCATCCTAAATTTCTTGTTTCTATTGCCGCGTAACTTGTGTGTGCTAATTCTTCGCATTTACCGAAAGTTTGTTTCACCGTTATATGGAGATGTCTGTCGATACTATCCATCTTGTTCGAGCTACGCGCTTACCTCGATTCAACGCTTCGGAGTAATTCGTGGAATATGGATGGGGACCAAGCGGATCGCTCGTTGCCATCCTTGGGCAAGAGGCGGGGTCGATGACGTGCCAGTTCGGAACACAGTTAGGTTCGAAACAACGAACTTCGGCTTTGTTGTACCACTAAGAAGAAGGGCTAAAGCCTGAGATGGATTTTTTCAACATAATACTGTGGCCAATTAAGTGGGCCATTGAAGCGATCCTCGTGGCTTTTCACTGGGTGTTTTCGAGCATCGGAATGGATCCGGATTCTGGACTCACCTGGGTGCTTTCAATTGTTGGATTAGTGCTCGTCATTCGAGCGCTGTTGATTCCAATTTTCGTCAGGCAAATTAAGAGCCAGCGAAAAATGCTCGAGGTGGCACCTGAACTAAAAAAGATTCAAGCAAAGTACAAGGGCAAGAAGGATCAGTTTTCTCGCGAGGCTATGTCGAGAGAAACCATGGAGCTTTACAAGCGCACGGGTACCAATCCCTTGTCTTCGTGCCTACCCTTGCTATTGCAGATGCCGATTTTCTTTGGGCTCTATTCGGTTCTGTTGAATGCTCAACACGAAGGAATAGGCGTCGGTTTGCTCAACAAGACGCTTTCAAAGTCTTTTGGAGAATCGATCTTCTTCGGCGCCCCATTGAAGCTTGCGATCAGTACTTCTTCTGAGGCAGCCAAGATTGTTGGTGGTAGCACTGTTGCAGTAGTCGTGATCGCTTCGGTCATGGTAGTGCTCATGACCGGTTCACAATTCATCACTCAGTTGCAGATCATGTCCAAGAACCAATCTCCTGAAATGAAGTCGAGCCCGATGTACAAACAGCAACGAATGCTGCTGTATGTACTCCCCCTAGTGTTTGCCTTCTCAGGCTTCACTTTCCCGCTCGGAGTGATGTTCTACTGGTTAGTGTCAAACTTCTGGACAATGGGCCAGCAATTCGTAGTTATTCGAAACATGCCTACTCCAGGTAGTGAAGCGGCATTGGCTCGCGAGGCGAGACTTGCAAAGCAGCGGCAGCGCCGAGGGATCACGATAATCGAAGACGCGCCTACCGAGGAGCCCGAATTGCCGAAATCAACCCAAAGAAGTCAGCCGGTTAACTCGAAGAACCGAAAGAAAAAGAAGAGGTAGAAAGTGACAGAGGAAACTTTCAAGGAAGCACTCCCCGTTCAGGATGAGGAGGTCGCTGATAGCTCACCTTCGCGAATCTCACGTTCAGTTGCGGATCTTGAAGAAGAAGGCGACATTGCGGCCGACTACATCGAAGAGTTGCTGGATATCGCTGATCTAGATGGTGATATTGATATTGACGCGCATGACGGTCGTGCTTATGTTTCCATTCGCTCCGATGACGCGGATCAGCTTTCTCGGTTGTCGAGATCGGATGCGGTTGCCGCTTTGCAAGAGCTAGCAAGAATTGCAGTCCAGGTTCGCACTGGATCATATTCAAGACTGATTCTTGATATCGGTGGTTCGCGCCAGGCTAGACAATCTGAACTTTCAAAGCTCGTCGAGAGAGCTGCAGAACGAATTGAATCCGGTGCCGCTTCGGTCTCACTCCCGCCGATGTCTTCTTATGAGAGAAAGCTTGTTCACGATCTAGTCTCAGAGAAGGGATTGCATTCTCAATCCTCTGGTGAAGGCAAAGATCGTCACACTGTTATTACCTCGAGCTAATGTTTCACGTGAAACGTTCCGGCAGGCGGCGGGGCGATCGTGATTGAGATTGAACCCAAGATAGCTCTGGAAGTGTTCGGCGGAGCGCTGGGCAAAATCCGATTGTTCGCTCGCAATCTTGAACAAGATGGTGAACGGCTTGGACTAATTGGACCTCTCGAATTGCCGAGACTTTGGACCCGGCACTTAGTCAATTGCGCCTTGCTCGCACCTTTTCTTGGTTCGAGTTCGAGCGAACAGCTTGGTTCGAATGGACTAGTGGAAGGCAAGATCTGCGACGTCGGTAGTGGCGCTGGTTTGCCGGGTCTTGTACTGGCGGCTATTCGCACTGACTTGCAATTTGTATTGATCGAGCCAATGGAACGACGGGCCGAATGGCTAAAGGTTCAAGTTCAAGAGCTTGAACTGACCAATGTCGAGATCACCAGAAATCGTGCAGAGGAAGTCTCACGGGGCTCGTTTAGCAAGGTCACTGCAAGGGCAGTCGGTTCGCTCACAAAACTAATTCCACTATGTGCACCATTACTTGTTCCTGCTGGGGAGTTGTTGTTCATGAAGGGTTCACGGGTTCACGAAGAAATAGCGGCGGCCGAAAAGGTCCTAAGAAAGTGGCACATTCACGAATTTGAGGTGCTCGATCTGGGGGCTGAGTATGGAACCGAAACCACCAAATTGTTTCGGGCTAGAGTTGACTGACCAACTCGTCGACTCAAGTTCATTTCAAAGATAGTTAAGGTTTCACGTGAAACATCCAGACCCTGGTTCATCCGGTTCAATTGATTCTGATGACAGCACTCCGCTAGCTCGCGAATTGGCCGAACTTACCCGCAGAAGACAAGCCATCGCAGAATCCACATTGCCGTTGCCGACGAAAACCCGGATCTTTACGGTCGCTAATCAAAAGGGTGGAGTTGGCAAAACAACAACGACCGTAAATCTTGCTGCTGCCCTCGCGCAATCAGGAGCGAGGGTGCTTGTTATTGATTTGGATCCGCAGGGAAACGCCTCCACCGCTCTTGGTGTTGAGCATCGCGCAGAAACCCCGAGTGTTTACGACGTGATCATCAACGATGAGCCAATGGTCGGGATAATCCAACACAGTCCGGAGTTCGACACTTTGGATTGCGTTCCAGCCACGATTCATCTCGCCGGCGCCGAGATTGAACTCGTCTCAATGGTTGCAAGAGAACAAAGACTTAGAAGCGCTCTCGAGGCCCTATTGGCAACCGAGGGACAAAGATATGACTACGTGTTTATCGATTGTCCACCTTCTTTGGGACTGCTCACGATCAATGCATTCGTTGCGGCAACCGAGGTCCTGATTCCGATTCAATGCGAGTACTACGCGCTTGAGGGTTTAAGCCAACTCCTCAGCAACATCCGACTGATTGAACGCCACCTCAATCCAAAACTCCGAGTTTCGACAATTTTGTTGACGATGTTTGATTCTCGAACGAACTTGGCTAATCAAGTAGTTCAGGATGTTCGGGAGCATTTTCCAGCTGAGACTTTGGAAACGATCATCCCCAGATCCGTTCGAATTTCAGAGGCTCCAAGTTACGGTCAAAGCGTAATTAGCTACGACACAAATTCTCCAGGCTCGCTGTCATACAAGGAAGCTGCTGCAGAAATAGCAAGAAGAGGAGCGACGAACTAATGGCAACGAAGCGAACCGGGCTGGGCAGAGGTATTGGCGCACTCATCCCGAGCGACGAATCACACGATCGACCGGTTGACGTGTTTTTTTCAGCGAGCTCGGGCGGGGATCTTCAACAGATACCTGGCGCTCGATTGGCTGAAATTTCGCTAGCGCAAATTGTCCCGAACGCAGTTCAACCAAGACAAGAATTCGACCAAGACAAACTTGATGAGCTTGTTACTTCGATTCGCGAAGTTGGAGTACTCCAACCCATTGTGGTCCGGCCCATTGAAGGAAAGGGTCAGAGCAAGTTTGAACTTGTCATGGGGGAACGTCGATTTCGAGCTAGCAAACTCGCTGGGCTAAAGACAATTCCCGCATTGGTAAAGAACACTGCCGATGACCAGATGCTTCGAGACGCACTCTTGGAAAACCTGCATCGAGCCGATTTGAATCCGCTCGAAGAAGCTTCCGCATACCAACAACTGCTGTCCGATTTCGGGATAACTCAAGAGCAATTGGCTACCCGCATAGGCAGGTCCAGACCGCAAATCACTAACACGATTCGTTTGCTGAAACTCCCCGCTACCGTACAGAAGAAAGTCGCGGCCGGTGTGCTTAGCGCAGGTCACGCAAGGGCCATTCTTTCAGCCGGCGACGAAGCCGCGATGGCGAACTTGGCTCAACGGATTATCAACGAGGACCTCACGGTTCGAGCCGCAGAAGCTGCTGCCGGAATTACTGCTGAAAAGAAGCAACGAAAGACTAAACCAACGGCCGGCGCTCGCCAAGGACAATTGAACGAAATCGCGGAACGATTAGGCGACCGACTTAACACGCGAGTTCGAATAAGTTTGGGTGCCAACAAGGGGTCGATAACTATCGATTTTGCGAGCGTCGCTGACCTCAATCGGATTCTCTCCGAACTCGGCGAATCAAAGTTCGGTAGCGGGAACTAGCGTTCGTATTCGATTAGGTTAACAAGCATTAGCACGAAGCTTTTCCGTTACTACATTCGCTAGTCGCCTAACTCCTTCGGCTATCTCAGTCGGGTTCGGAAGACAAAACGAGAGTCGAATTTCCCGTTCGCCTTGACCATCAGCAAAGAACGCCGTGCCGGGGGTGTAGGCGACGCCAGCCTTGACGGCATCCGGAAGTAACTCACGCGAGTTCAATCCTTCGGGCAACGTGAGCCAGACATAGAATCCACCGTCGGGGTCGGTCCAATTGCAATTAGGGAGAGACGTTGCCAGAGCGGAAATGAGCGCCTGCTTTCGCTCGCGATAGAGAGTTCTGTATTTGTCCACTTGAGCGTGCCAATCCTCGTGACGCAAGTACCAATCAACAATCGCCTGGTTGAAGGCGCTCGGCGACAGCACGGCTGCTTCGTTCGCAAGTATCAGCTTTTCTCGAACCGACTTTGGGGCGAGAGCCCAGCCAACCCGAAGTCCTGGTGCGAACGTTTTTGAAAAAGTACCAAGATAGATCACGTTCGGATCAACACTGCGCAACGCATTAGGTGGAGGCGAAGAGAAGTAGAGCAGACCGTATGGATTGTCTTCGATGACAAGCAATTCGTGCTCGGTTGCGATCTTCAAGATTTCGCTTCGACGCTCCAAGGCCAGAGTTACTCCTGCGGGATTGTTGAAGTTCGGAATTGTGTAAAGAAATTTTGGTCGCTTGTTTGATGCTCGAAGGGATTCAAGCAGCGATCGAAGCCGAGCAGGATCGAGTCCGTGCTCATCCATCGCACAATGATGAATTTGTGCCTGGAACGACTTGAATACAACCAACGCAGTGACGTAACTGGGGCCCTCGACGATCACGGCATCACCCGGATCAATCAGGAGCTTTGAGAGTAGTTCGAGGGCGTGCTGCGAACCGGTCGTAACAACTAGGTCTTCTGCAGTTGCGTCTCGGATTCCTTCAAGAGCCATTACTTCAAGGATTCGCTCGCGCAATGACGGTGAACCCTGTCCCGAGCTGTATTGCAGCGCTGTGGTGCCTTGCGTTGCGATTAGGTCTCGAACACCGTTGGCAATCGAATCCATGGGTAGCGCGGAAATAAATGGCATTCCGCCGGCAAGAGATACCACCTCAGGGCGGGACGCAACCGCGAATAGTGCTCGGACTTCGGATGCGCTCAGGCTCGATGTGCGCTCCGCCAGAGCGTGAGCCAGATACGCTCCCTCAACTGGTTCTTGCTCCGACACAACTCAAGAATAGAAGCAAAAGTTTCGACCAAATTCCAGCGCCAGCGACTTCGCATCGAAATCGAGCAATTCTCATTTATGCAACAGGGGGCTGGCGACCGTGAAGCGGGATTGTGCTTCGGGTCGATGCTTGGATTCTTGACTGATCGCTTGTTCTAGTTCAAGAACTCTGCGAGTTGGGTCTCAAGCGCAGGTTTTGGCATAGCTCCAACGAACGACTTCACAACTTCGCCCCCCTTGTATACCTTCATCGCAGGAATTGAAGTGATTTGATACTTCATGGCAAGTTGGGGATTGGCGTCAACATCAACTTTCACCAACCGAATCTTGTCGCTATGTTCTTCGGCAATTTGGTCAAGGATCGGCGAAACAGCACGGCAAGGTCCGCACCAAGTCGCCCAAAAATCTACAAGAACTGGCTTGTCGGACTTGAGAACTTCCGCCTCAAAAGTGTCGTCGGTTACATCCTTTGCGCTAGACAATGCGTCTTCCTTCCTTTGCGAGCGGTGTTGTTAAACCGCAACTGATTGCTTACTGGCTTTCGCCATGAGATCTTTTGGTAGCGAAGCTAAGTAATGTTGGGCGTCAAGGGCAGCAACAGTCCCTGAACCCGCGGCAGTTACCGCCTGGCGGTAGGTGGGATCCAGCACGTCTCCTGCGGCAAACACGCCCGGCAGTCCGGTGCGGGAACTACGGCCTTCTACCTTGATTGTTCCTTCCGGGGTGAGTTCCAATTGACCGTGAACTAGGTGCACCCTAGGGTCGCTTCCAATTGCGACGAAAACGCCGTCTAGTTCTAGGTCTGACTTTGAGCCATCTACCGTATCGAGTAGTTCAATCTTGGAGACCAAATCGTTCCCTTCAATTTTCGTCACGGTCTTGTTCAATAAGAATTCAATTTTCGGATTGGAGCGCGCCCGTTCCTGCATGATCTCAGAAGCACGAAGCGTTTCACTGCGATGAATCAAATACACTTTTGAGGCAAACCGGGTAAGAAATGTTGCTTCTTCCATCGCGGAGTCACCGCCGCCAACAACCGCAACAACCTTCTGACGAAAGAAGAATCCGTCGCAGGTCGCACACCATGACACCCCATGGCCACTGAATTGTTCCTCACCCTCGACGCCGAGTTTTCGATAAGCCGAACCGGTCGCAAAAATTACGGCGAGAGCCTCCTCAACCTTTCCAGAGCCAAGAGTGACTTTCTTTATTTGATCGGTCAATTCCAACTTCACGACATCATCCAAAACAACCTCCGTGCCGAACTTCTCGGCTTGAGCTTGAATCTTCGTCATCAAGTCTGGACCTTGAATTGCTTCGGGGAAGCCCGGAAAATTCTCGACCTCGGTTGTTTGCATTAGTTCACCGCCAGCATCAACCGAGCTGGCAATCAACAACGGGTTTAGGTTTGCTCTAGCAGCGTAAATTGCTGCAGTAAATCCGGCGGGGCCG
This sequence comes from Cryobacterium sp., assembly GCA_019639015.1. GTDB lineage: Bacteria > Actinomycetota > Actinomycetes > Actinomycetales > Microbacteriaceae > Terrimesophilobacter. The sequence goes on from JAHBSS010000001.1 coordinate 51,835, forward strand.
GAACCGACAATGATTAGTTCCCGCAATTGAAATCCTCTCGATCTGCTGAGGTACAACCAATCCTAGACAGAGGCTATTCCGAACCACCGCCACGGACACGCGATCTCACGGTTGCCACGATCGAATGCAACTCGGGATTTCGCGTCAAGAGCAGTATCCCGAAGTAACTCAAAGCCATCACTAGCCCCGCCAGGACAATAGTCAAGCAAGCGGGAGCAATTCCGGACTGTGCCCATCCGCTTGGATTGAAGGCTCCCAAGAAAATTACAGTCACCACTCCGATACCCCCGGCGATGACTGACCACGCCAAATACTGGAAATGACGTATCAATATGCTTCCCTCGATGGTCCCGCCGAGGCGCTTTCGAATGATGAGCACGGCAAGAACGGACTGACTGCTTCCGGCAACACTTGTAGCTAAGGCAATTCCGACTGCGATCAAGTCTGTGGGTAAAGCCATGCAAGCCAAACATCCTGCAGCAAAAATCGCCGACTGAAGGGTTTGCAGATAAAACGGCGTTCTCGTGTCCCCAAGCGAGAAAAATACTCGCTGAACCAGAAACAGGATGCTGAATAACACCAACCCGGGAAGAAATGCGAGGATTACATTTCCCATGGCTTGAACATGGGAGAACTGCGTCTCGAACACTCGAGCGAATGGGTAAGCAACCACCGCGAGTGCGATGGTTGCAAACACCATCACGAGCCCTATCCCCCGCAAGGAAGAAGACAAGTCGGCTCTTAGCTCGGGAATGTCACCCCTTGAGGCGTGACCGCTCATCCGGGTGAAATATGCGGTGGCTATTGAAACTGCAACTACTGAGTGCGGCAGCATAAAAATGAGCCACGAGTTTTGCAGAGCCTGAACGGATGCTCCCGTGCCGCTAGCGAACGTTGCAACGCGGCTTTGAACTATCGCCGCCAATTGGGTCACGATGATCATTCCGAAGAGCCAGCCGGCAGCCTTACCGGTGGTGGAAAGACCAACGCCTTTCCACCTGAAATCGGGTCGGTATTTCAGTCCCGCTCGTTTCCAAAATAGTGTGACAAACAGAGCTTGCGTGACTACTCCGAGTGTCACAGTCCCCGCCAACAGCAAGATTCGATCCCATGTGAACGCTTCAACAAAACGATTCTGTTGGGCGGAACCAAACAAGACCATAAACATCACGAGTCCAGCAATTGAAACCAAGTTGTTCACGACCGGAGCCCAAGCGAACGGGCCGAAAATATTTCGTGCGTTTAAGGTTTCGCTAAGCAAACTGTAAAGCGCATAAAAGAACACTTGAGGCAGGCACAGGTAAGCGAATGTTGTGGCAAGCGTGAAGGCTTCCGGGCTGAACCCACGCCCCGAGCTCGAGGATTGTGAATATAACGCGACCAGTGCTGGGGCGGCGATAACCGCGACAACCGTCACGAGGGTGAACAAACTGATCCCGACCGTCACAACCTTGTTGATGTATTTTTGTCCTCCGTCTGGATCTTTGCCGGAACGAACAATTTGGGGAACAAGAACGGCGCTTAGCAGTCCGCCCACCGTGAGAGTGTAAATACTGTTTGGTAATTGGTTCGCTATAGCGAATGCGTCCGCGGCGGCACTACCAACTTGGCCGATAGCGGCCGCAAGAATCGCAACTCTAATGAATCCGAGTGCCCTGGAAACGATAGTTCCCGCGGCAAGCACAGCGCTTGCTCGACCCACTTGGCTCGTTGCGACACCCTCGTTCGCGGTCAACGGTTTGCCTCAAGCCGTGAGGTTCGCTTGCGTTTTAGAACCGTTCGCCAGATTCCCGCCCCGAACATGAGTAGCAAGATAATCGCCACAACGATCGTTGCTGCGGTTTCCCACCCGGCTTGAACATTCAACGTTACAAACGTGGGATCGGAGACTTCGATACCGGTCGCAGATCTAAGAGATAGCACGGTCAAGACCGTGCCATTTGCAATTGATTGAACCGGGACAGAGGCTTTCGCTTGGGAGTTTGCTTCAATCTTCAACTCGACTCGGTCATCCAAAATATCTAGAATCGCTCGGTCTGGTTTCGCTTGAATGTAGACAGTCACCGGAAAATCAAGTTCGTTCACTACCGCAATTGGCATGTTGCCTTTCTCTTGAAGCAACGTAATCGTGCTTCCTTCCGGTATGTGAACGGAATTCAGAATGGCTCCACTCTCGTCAAGGAAGCCATTTACTGCCGCCTTCCAGGTTGATTGTGTTGACTGCCAACCGATTGCGAAAAGTCCGAGCATTTCCACCCGTCTGGGCCAGTTCAAAAGTTCCGGCTGATCGACAACGCTGGAAAACGCGGTTACTTGCCTCTCGGAGTTCAGAAGTTGCTTTGCAACTTCGATGACTTCGTTTGGCAATTGGGCTGAAACGAACTGCTCAGTAGTGGACGGGGAAGCGAACACTTGGGCCAGAGTTCTGGTCGAGACGAACGGTAACGTCTCGACCGAATTGAGTACTTCGTTTACGCGAGAGCCCAAGCCCGCTCCGTCCCGATTAAGCGAAATCACAACTTGGTTGTTTGTGCCCGTAGCCATTAGCGCCAGATTTGTCGTGAGTCTGGCCAGATAGTCGCTCGATTCGGCAAGAGTGTTTGCGCGAGATGCCAGGTCAAGCAGCATCGAAAGTTTGCCGTCGGTGGTTGTAACTCGAGCCCCGGAGATCCCATCCAGTTGTGCATTTGCCGCTTCTCGTACTTCTGATTTCAGTTGAGTGCTATCAAGAAGCAATCGAGTTGTTCCCGCCGACACCAGTTTCTTCACATCGGTGGTTCGTAAGGAACCCGGGGTTGGCCAAGAAATATTCGTGAACGCGTAGTTCCAATTGGTCAATTCGCCCGAATTCTTGCTGAAATCGGCTTCGCCCTCAGTTGTGTCGGCTTTCGGGCCTGCACTTGGTGTTTCGATTGGATGATCTTGGTCAACCAATCCGAACGGTTCAATCGGGGTCTTGGCACCGGCTTGGAGTGCGAGACCTTGATCGGCATCCGCGAAGCTAAGCGCAAACGTCTCATTGGGCAATTTTGAAAGCGCGTCCAGCCAAGCAATCGCCGTCGGTGGTGCATTTGCCCCTAGCAATCTGATGGATGCAATGACCATTGGGTCTATACCGAGAGCAAGGCTGTGGGTGGTTGCGACTTGTAGTTCTCGTTGCAACTCTCCGTCCGGGGCGGTGAGTGCGGTCAGGCGTTCCGAACTAAGAAGCCCTGCATTGTCAGGCACGGATGTAATTGGGGTTACAACACTCACTGAGATGGGTTGCACAGTCGAACCAGGAATGAGTAACGCAGTGGTTTTCGCGAATGCAACTTCGACGTTTTCACTTACAACTCGCACAATGATCGGGATAACGGTCGGTTTAGTTGCATTTTGACCAAACGCGGAACTCGGAATTGAGGTTGCGAAGGATCGAAGCTGGTCTGTACCGAGATCACCAAGCTGAGAACTCGAAACAGGGGCCTCACTAGTCGACTTGGTTTCGTCTTCATCAAGCCATTCGTTGAGTTCTTCACGGCTCTCAAGCTGCACGTCTGGAACGTACACGTTAGCAACCAGAGCGCTGAGCATTTGAGCTGTCGAATTCTTCAAATTCCCAACAATTTGAATTGGACTCCCAAGGCTCACAAGCCCAGAGTTTGTCGGTCCAATTGACACGCTTACGGAACCTTCGTCGGTTTGAGGGTTCACCGAAGGCAGGAGTGCTCCAGCAAACGTAAGAGCGCTTGCAAGCAGGATATTGAGGATTCTCATGGCTGAAAGGCAGCCAGGGCGATCCCGGCTAGTTCAGATTCTATTGGGGAAGCCTCTAGGTAGTCTTGAGGCCATGAAGAGTGCCGCTGCGGCGATTTCGCAACTGTCGGAGTTAGCTGCCTCCGGTGACGTGCGAAAGCTCTCAGAGGCGTTCCGTGTCGCCGGGCGGGAATTGGCTCTCGTCGGCGGTTCAATCCGTGACGCGTTCCTTGATCGGCCAATGAACGACTTAGATTTCACGACGGATGCAGACCCTGACACAACTCTTGCGATCCTTGCTGGGTTAACGAAAACGACTTGGGATGTAGGTCGGGCGTTCGGGACAATCGGTGCGAAGCTTTCAAAGCACACCGTTGAAATCACGACATACCGCGCAGACGCATATGACGGAGAGACGCGAAAACCGTCGGTACAGTTCGGTACGTCCCTGGAACAAGACCTATTGCGACGAGACTTCAAGGTAAACGCAATGGCACTTCGATTACCAGATTTGCAACTTGTTGATCCCTCTGGCGGAATCGATGACTTGCTTCACGAACGGCTATCAACCCCGGGAGGTGCTGAGGATTCATTCACGGATGATCCTCTGCGGATGCTTCGTGCTGCACGGTTTTGCTCGCAATTAGGGTTTCAAGTTGCCGACGAAGTTCGAGTCGCAATGTCGGCACTTGGTTCAAAACTGGAAATTGTTTCGGCGGAGAGAATCCGGGACGAGCTTTCTCGCTTGCTGTGCACACCTGAACCGCGGACTGGTCTCGATTTACTTGTCTCAACCGGTATTGCTGATCTTGTGATTCCTGAAATTCCGGCCCTGAAGTTGCAACTTGATGAACATCACCACCACAAGGATGTTTATGAGCACAGTTTGACGGTCCTAGATCAAGCGATCGAGCTTGAACAAAGTAGGCATCCTGATTCTCAGCCGGATTTGGTTCTTCGGCTCGCAGCGTTGCTTCATGACATTGGCAAACCCGCCACGAGACGGTTCGAAACTGGTGGTGCGGTGTCGTTTCATCATCATGACCTGGTTGGGGCAAAACTCGCCGGCAAGAGATTGCGTGAATTGAGATTCGACAAGCCAACAATTACTGCCGTTTGCAGGCTAATCGAACTTCACTTGAGGTTTTTTGGGTACTCCGACAGCGCTTGGACCGATTCGGCAGTCCGCAGATACGTTCGAGATGCTGGCGACTTGTTGGAGCGATTGCATATCCTCACTCGTGCGGATGTGACAACCCGCAACCGCAAGAAGGCTGAGCGACTCGAGTTCGCATACGACGATCTCGAGTCGAGAATTTCAGAACTGGCTGAACAAGAAGAATTGGCCTCCATCCGCCCTGATCTTGACGGAAGTCAAATCATGAAGATCTTGAATATTCCCGCGGGACCACTCGTAGGTGAGGCTTACCGGTTCCTGCTCGAAACCAGATTGAACGAGGGCCCGTTAGAACCCAAAGAGGCCGAACATCGATTGAAAGAATGGTTTTCTAATCGGTGAAGTTCGCTAAGCGCAAGGCGTGATCCGATACGAATTTCTCGAGCAGTGCTCTTGCCTCATCCTCTGGATGTTGTTCAGGTGGAGATTTCATTAGATACGCGGATGCCGCAACCAGAGGGCCAGAAACACCCGCGTCGAGAGCGACCTTTGCAATCCGGATCGCATCGATCACGACTCCCGCTGAGTTTGGTGAATCCCAAACTTCAAGTTTGTATTCAAGGCTTGTCGGAGCGTTGCCAAAACCGTGTCCTTCTAGCCGCACAAATGCGAACTTTCGATCAATGAGCCAAGGTACATGATCGCTCGGGCCGACATGCACATTTGACGGATCTGGTTCGTGTTCCAGGTTGCTGGTCACTGCGCGAGTCTTGGAAATCTTCTTGGATTCGAGCCTGGAACGCTCCAACATGTTCTTGAAGTCCATGTTTCCACCAACATTTAGTTGATAGGTGCGATCCAATACAAGTCCACGCTGTTCAAACAATCGCGCAAGGACTCGATGCGTGATAGTTGCACCCAACTGACTCTTCACATCGTCTCCGATGATAGGAACCCCGCCATCAGTGAACTTTTTTGCCCAGACTGGATCGCTTGCTACAAACACCGGTAGCGCGTTCACGAATGCCACGCCAGCATCAATCGCACACTGAGCGTAGAACTTCACCGCTTGGTCTGATCCGACGGGAAGGTAGCAAACGAATACATCGGCTTTGGTTGACTTAAGAATCTCAACAACATCCACAACAGGTGCTTCGGATTCGACAATTGCGTCGCGGTAATACTCGCCAAGTCCATCCAGTGTCGGGCCGCGTTGCACAGTGATTTGCGTTGGGGCAACATCCGAGAATCGCAGCGTGTCATTTTGACTAGCCCAAATTGCTTCGGAAAGTTCGACTCCAACTTTCAGAGCGTCAACATCGAACGCAGCAACGAATTCGATATCACCCACCGAGAAACCGCCAAGACGGTTGTGCATCAATCCTGGAATTATCTCGTCTGCTGAGGTGTGTTGATAAAAAGAGACTCCTTGAACTAACGCATTTGCACAGTTTCCGACTCCAGCAATGGCAACCCTAATGGGCATGTATATCCGACTCCTTGTCACTTTCTTGTTCCATGACTAGACTAGGCAAGTTGTCGTTGGTCTGCTGACCACTCGACTCTTGCAAATACCCTCCTGTTGCAGACCGTCTGCAACCGTTCTAGTCCGAAGGAGGCGGGTTAGTCATGCATAAATACGAACTAATGGTGATCCTCGATCCCGAAATTGATGAGCGCACCGTCGCTCCAAGCCTCGACAAGTTCCTTGGCGTCATTCGCGCGGATGGTGGCTCAATCGACAATGTCGACATTTGGGGTAAGCGTCGCCTCGCTTACGAGATCAACAAGAAGTCTGAAGGCATCTACGCGGTCGTAAATATGACCGCTACATCAGATTCAACAATTGAATTGGATCGCCAACTCAAATTGAGTGAAGCGGTAATGCGCACCAAAGTGTTGCGTGCTGAAGAAGCAATTGCTCAAGTAGCAGAAGCAGAACGCTACGCGGCAAAGAAGGCAGCGCGCAAGCGTTCGACTGAGTCGGCATCAGCCAGTAAGCCGGCAAAGTCCACGACCAAGTCCGCGAAACCTGCCGACAAGAAAGAGGCCGAGTAATCATGGCCGGGGAAACTGTGATCACGGTTGTGGGAAACCTCACCGCAGATCCCGAATTGCGTTACACGCAAAACGGGTTAGCAGTTGCCAATTTCACAATTGCCTCAACCCCGCGCAGCTTCGATCGTGCCTCGAATGATTGGAAAGACGGAGAGGCTTTGTTTCTTCGCGCCTCAGTGTGGCGGGAATTCGCTGAGCACGTCGCCGGCTCGCTCGTGAAGGGTAGTCGCGTAATCGTAACCGGTCGGCTAAAGCAACGCTCATACGAGACCAAGGAAGGCGAAAAGCGAACAAGCTTCGAAATCGAGGTGGATGAGATCGGGCCAAGCCTTAGATATGCGACCGCAAAAATCGAGCGCACTTCTAGTCCGGGTCGAAGCGATCAGGGTGACGCTGGCTGGAGTTCCTCAACTCCTGGACCGAGTGAACCCTGGGACAACGCAAGCTCATTCAACGACGAGACTCCGTTTTAGTCTCAACCGAACTTAAGAAAGCAGGAAAGAAATGGCTGGAAAGTCAACTACAGATCGCAAGAAGGCGATCAGAAACGCGAAGGTTGCCAAGAATGTGGCTCCCGCAAAAGCAATTCGAGTGGGAGTGATCGATTACAAAGACATCGCTACCCTCCGAAAGTTCATTTCGGAGCGTGGAAAGATTCGCGCTCGCAGAATTACCGGGGTCTCAGTTCAAGAGCAACGACTGATCGCCCGCGCAGTGAAGAATGCACGCGAGATGGCGTTGCTTCCTTACGCCGGATCCGGCAAGTAGGGAGAACGCAAATGTCGAAACTCATTCTTACCCATGAAGTTACTGGACTTGGAGCTCCCGGCGATGTCGTCGAAGTGAAGGACGGCTTCGCGCGCAACTATTTGATTCCGCAAGGCTGGGCCGTGCTATGGACAAGAGGCGGCGAAAAGCAAATCGATCAGATTAAGGCGGCCAGAGCTGCGCGTGAACACGCAACACTTGAGGAAGCTCAAGAGTTGAAGTCGAAACTCCAAGCCGCAACGGTTACCCTCACGGTTAAGGCCGGCGAGGGCGGTCGACTGTTCGGATCGGTAAAGACTTCGGACATAGCTGACGCTGTCGCAAACGCTGGTCTCGGAACGATTGATAAGCGAAAGATCGAACTTGTCGCTCCGATCAAGTCCTTGGGAGAGCACGAAGCGACCGTGCGACTTCGGGACGAACTTGTTGCGACGATCAAGTTGAAGGTTATCGCCACCAAGTAACAAAATTCGATCGGCGGATGGGCAGAAATTTCTTTCCCATCCGCCGATATTTTTTTCCCAAACCCTTGACAATTCCGCCTCAACCGTCGGTGAGTTCTCCCCAACCCAAGTCGACTCGACCGAAGTCTCAACTAGAACTATAAACAACTTTCTACACACAAGGTGTGATAAAGAAAACCCCAGTTCAGAGCTATATTTTATGAAGAAAACTTCTTGAATCCCACAGCTTTCTCCACAAGTTGCCAACACTACTATCGGCGTTTCGCGCAATTCATCCACAGAGATATTCACAGGCTCAGTTGAGCGTGAGTTGCAGGTTTCATAGGGTAATGGGACATTCATCAAAAGGGCAGAACAGAGCTTCTCCAAACCGTGGATGTCAGTGGTGTTAGCTACGAATTGATTGTGATCCAAAGGCTGGGCGCACTAAGTCACACTCTTCGTAGCGTGCATAAAACTAGGCAGTTTTCGCGTTGCCGATTAGGCATGCCCAACTTGAGGAGGTTTCGTTGTCCATCGCTCCGATGGGTGTAGCCGGGGACTACCGGCAGCCTTCCGATTACCGTGGACCTGACCGTACTCCGCCTCACGATCTTCTCGCCGAACAAAGCGCTCTAGGTGGCATGTTGCTAAGCAAGGATGCTGTTGCTGACGTGCTGGAGGCGACTCGCGGCGCAGACTTCTACATGCCAAAGCACGAAACAATTTTTGACGCAATTTTCGATTTGTACGCTCGCGGTGAACCGACGGATGTAATCACCGTTACTGATGAACTGACCAAGAACGGCGGATTGTCGAAAGCCGGCGGTGCAGAGTACTTGCACACTTTGACGAGCCTTGTCCCAACAGCAGCAAACGCGGGATTCTACGCAGAGATTGTTGCAGAGAAGGCAGTGTTGCGCCGACTGGTTGAAGCTGGCACGAGAATCGTCCAAATGGGCTACGCGAGCGAAGGCGAAGTTGTTGACCTGGTAAACAACGCTCAGGCTGAAATTTACTCGGTCACCGGCGGAGTAGAAGCGGAGGATTTCATCCCGCTCACCGAAGCCGTCACTTCAGCAATAGATGAGATCGAGGCCGCAAAGAGCCACGGCGGCAAGATGATCGGAGTGCCAACCGGATTTGCAGAGCTCGACGAGCTCACCAACGGACTTCACCCCGGCCAATTGATCATCGTTGCGGCCCGACCAGCACTTGGTAAATCGACACTAGCGCTTGATTTCGCAAGAGCAGCATCCATCAAATACAACAAACCTTCGATCGTGTTTTCGCTAGAAATGGGTCGAAGCGAAATCGCCATGAGACTGCTTTCTGCTGAAGCGACTGTTCCGCTTTCTGACATGCGAAAAGGAATCGTCAATACTCGCGACTGGGGTACGATCGCTCAAACTCGTGGCCGGATAAATGATGCGCCGCTATTTATTGACGACAGTCCGAATATGACGTTGGTTGAGATTCGCGCCAAGTGCAGACGAATGAAGCAGCGATACGGATTGAGTCTGGTTGTAATCGACTATTTGCAACTCATGACATCCGGAAAGCGCGTGGAGTCCAGACAGCAAGAAGTCAGTGAGTTTTCGAGAGCATTGAAACTTCTCGCCAAAGAATTGCAAGTACCTGTGGTTGCACTGTCACAGCTAAACCGTGGCCCCGAACAGCGGTCAGACAGGATGCCTGCCCTTTCAGACCTTAGAGAGTCCGGTTCGTTGGAACAAGACGCGGATGTTGTGATCCTGCTTCACAGAGAAGGCGCCTACGAGCGTGATCATCCGCGAGCTGGTGAAGCTGATTTCATCGTTGCTAAACACAGAAACGGCCCGACCAAGACGTTATCGGTTGCATTCCAAGGAATGTACTCACGTTTTCAAGACATGCAGAAAGCGAGCGTCGAACCCAGGGCGTAGGCTAATTGGGTCAATAAGAAGGGTGGCGCGATGGCGCAGAATCAACCACTGCGCAACATTTGGATTCCACAACTGGTGCGAGCCGCTTTGCTACTTGCAACCGGGCTAGTCATTACATTCTTGGCAAACCACGAAACATGGATCGGACTGCTCGCGCTAGGGGTAATTGGTATAGGAAGCGGGCTCCTGGTGCTTTGGGAGTCAAAGTTGCTTGGCCGCCATTTGGGATCAGTATTGGCCGTCACTCAAGGACTTATTTCAATCGCGATCGGGATTATTGCGCTGACGCTTGCTGGTTCAGAGGTTAGGACTTTACTTTTCCTGATCGCGCTGTTCGCCGGGATTACGGGACTACTGGAACTGTTTCGAGGGCTTGTCTTTAGAGGGTTGCGAGTCGAATCGAAAGATTGGCTGGGCGTAGGGGTCCTCACTTGTTTGCTCGCGATGGCCACAGTGTTTTTGCCTGCCGATTTTTCAAACCCGTGGAGCGTTGAGGAACACGGTGTAATAGTTAGAGGCGTAGTTACAGCCCAAGTCGTATCAGTGGGATTCATTGGAGCTTGGGGGGTTCTAACCGGTGTTTACCTCGCGATCGCCGCGTTTTCGAACCGATGGAGCAGTGAGCGAGCAAACACATCATCAAGTTCAAGAAAGGGTGCCACCATTGAACGAACCAAGTCTTAGAGAAAGATTACGACCGGCAGAACTAGTCGGGCTTTCTGCCACGATCGGAGTATTCACAGGTTTAGTCATCTTGTTGACTACCCGCGAATGGTTGTTTGCAGTAATTGGATTCGGCGTGGCATTTATTGCCGGTGCAGTGACGATTGCGTTGTTGGCACTTTATGAGAAGCCGAATTCATCCGAACTGCAAGATTTAGCAGATCAAGATCGATCAGCCAAAGGCAAGTTTGATCACTAGAAAAACCAGCACGCCAAACGCGTTATTCGTCCATCAAATCAACAAGTTGCCCCGCGAAGCCCGTATATTCGGCTGGGGTCAGCGCAAGAAGTCGACTTTTTGCATCAGCTCCGATATCGAGATCGGTAACAAAGCTTCGTAAGTCCTGAGGTGTAATCCGCTTTCCTCGAGTCAGTTCCTTTAGTAACGCGTATGGATCGCTGATTTCGCTTCTGCCGGCGGTTATCTCAGCTCGAATAACGGTCTGGATTGCTTCAGCCAGGACTTCCCAATTATCCTCCAGGTCTCGAGCGATCCGATCACCGTCAACTTGTAATTCCGCAAGTCCAGAAATCACGTTCTCGATGGCTAGGAGTGAGTGGCCAAAACCAACGCCGATATTTCGTTGAGCACTCGAATCGGTAAGGTCACGCTGCAAGCGGCTTGTGACAAGAGTGGCAGCGAGCGAATCGAGCACTGCGCAGGATAGCTCGAGGTTCGCTTCAGCATTTTCAAATCGGATCGGGTTCACCTTGTGGGGCATCGTTGATGACCCAGTCGCACCAGGTTGTGGCTGCTGACGGAAGTAACCGATCGAAATGTATGTCCAAATGTCGGTACAAAGGTTGTGCAAAATCCGATTGAAATGTGAAACCCGATTGTAAAGTTCCGCTTGCCAATCGTGCGACTCAATTTGAGTCGTAAGTGGATTCCAGTGCAAACCTAGGCCCTCAACGAATTCTTCTGACAGGCCGATCCAATCTTGAGAAGGTTCAGAGATTCGATGAGCCGCCAAGGTGCCGGTTGCACCATTGAATTTTCCGAGAAATTCGGTGTCCTTGATCTGGCTGATTACGCGTTGGATTCGATGCACAAACACCGCGAGCTCTTTCCCGAGCGTCGTTGGCGTTGCTGGTTGACCGTGAGTTCTTGAAAGCATCGAAAGGTCCCGGTTTGCGATTGCGAGAGCCTTAAGATTTTCCAGCAGAGCATTCACTCTCGGTAGCCACACCTGGGTAATGGCAGCTTTAATGTTCAAGCCATAGCTGAGATTGTTCACATCCTCACTTGTTGCAGCGAAATGAACTAACTCAGAAAGCCCTTTGATTGCAAGCGTCTCAAGCTTTGCTCGAAGGTAATATTCGACTGCTTTTACGTCATGCTTTGTTGTTGATTCCAGTTCGGCAAGTTTTACTGCTTCTGCCTCATCGAAGTCATCAACAAGTGCGCGAAGCGCCCTAATTTGGGTAGCCTCAAGTGCTTTGGTTCCAAACAGCGAGTGCGCAGAAAGGAAGACTAGCCATTCAACTTCGACCTTAATTCTGGTTTTGTTCAAACCGAACTCGGAGAGGAGTTTTGCAAGTGGCACCACTTGCGCGCGGTATCGGCCATCCAATGGGCTAAGCGGGAGGAACATTTCGTCAGTCAAGTCGGTCTCCTATTTATTCCCGGTTCAATTTGCCTAAAGAGTGACGTGCAGGCCCTCTGGATCATTTGCAGTACGGCTTCAAAAGTTGCCGCATCCGCGTAGTAGGGATCAGGTACTTCCACTTGCCCCGCCTGATCTTTGTCAAATTCCAGCAGTAACTGGACTTTGGTTTGATCGGCTTCGACCATTGTCCAAGACTTTAGTGTGCGTTCCTGGCTTCTATCGAACGCGACAATCAAATCCAATCGGTCAAACCAAGACGGTTCAAACTGTTTTGCCCGATGGGACTGACCGTTGTACCCATTTGCGGCTAGCGCAGTCAAAGTTCGGGGATCAGCTTGCTCCCCAACATGCCAATCCCCTGTTCCCGCCGAAGTTACTTCAAATCGCTTCTCGAGCCCGGATTTCAGCACGAGGTCGCGAAAAATTACTTCAGCCATAGGGGATCGGCAAATATTTCCCGTGCATACGAAGCAAATCCTAAACAACGCAATCTCGCGTCGTTGGCTGCGTTCGAAGTTCACGGTTCCATTCTTCCCCAGCAATGAATGTTCACCCAATGCGAACCCGTTCTAACGGATTTTCGTGTCCTTCCCAAAATTGCTTGATGGCCACTCGTCCACAGTTTTGCGCGCACAAGTCGATACTTGGCGGACATAACTCATCATGAGATTCCCACTCAATTCGAAGGAGCCAAGCTTGATTGAGCCAGATTTGAGCGCGAGCGCGTGCTTACAAATCCTTCTCGAAGACCAAGCACGTCGGCTTCGCCAAATTGCTCAGGACCTAAATTTCACCACCAGGCGTCGATTGCTCGACTTACCCCCAGAATATTGGCGAGGTCCGGCAAGAAATGCTTTCAATGAGTTAAGGCAACAACTCACTGACAAAGTTTCTAGTGCGGTTTCGACTCTGGAAGAGGCTTCAACGCAGAGCCTGAAAGCCAAGCACACCCTGGAGGGTCATGTCTGACGATTTGATAATCGGTGGACCCGAACCGGTTTCAGTTCTTGTTTCAAGCCTCGTTGAACAATCACTGCAGTTTGGGTTGCTTAGTAACGAGATTATCGATTTGACCGCCAGGCTCAAGTTCACAAATTCGGCGATTGGTCCGAGGATTCTAAAGACGGTTGATGCTCCGTTGAGTGCAATAACGGCGGAACAACTCATGTTTCAAGCTAGTAATCTGCTCGACTCAATTGAGCAAACTTGCCGAACCCTTGAGAGGGGAACAGCTAAGTGTGCCGAAACTTACGAGTCGGCTGAACAAAGCTTGAGGGCCAACTGGCAAACTCTGTGGTCTTGGTTTGCACATCAACTTGGAGCTGCATGGCCAATCTTGCTCTTGAGCGGCCTACCGCTCTTAGCGACTGTGGCCGCAGCGGCAATCGTGTATTCGGCATTGCCCGAATCAGCGCGTGCGAGAGTCGGTGAGAACTTCAAAACCTTCTTCAAACAGCACAATTCACTGTTTTCTGACCCGAAATTTGTTGAAGCAGTTCGGTCGTCGGTCATGAGTAGTGATGACTATATGTCTGGGATTGCGGGGGTGCCCTTGATTTTGAATGGTGCACTCGCAGACGAAGGGATAGGGGTGATCGGGCCGGATGTGGCAATGGCTCTTCTCGCTGGAGCAGGGTTGGCAACCGGCGCCATTCATGAGACTGGAGTGAGCGTGAAGCCGGTGCAAACCGGAATCAAATCCACTCCGGTGAGCGGCATTGAAGGCCGTGTTAGTCGAATTCCAGACGGAGCAACCCAAGTGCGGATAGATCGTTACGTGACCCCTGAGGGTCAAGAAAGTTTCGAGGTCTACATTGCCGGAACGGCGGAGCTTTCAACCTCAAACAGCAACGAACCTTGGGATATGACAAGCAATCTCGTTGCGATGGGCGGTCAACAGTCAGCCTCGTACCGCGCCGTTGCAGCCGCAATGGCCCAGGCCGGCATCACCTCGGAATCGAAAGTAACTTTCACCGGGTACTCTCAGGGCGGGATTATCGCCGCCGATCTTGCGTCATCCGGAAAATACAACACCGTTGGCTTGCTGACAATCGCCGCTCCAGCCGGTCAAATCTCGGTACCACACGACGTCGCCTACTTGGCTGTGGAGCACACCAACGATTTGGTGCCAGCATTGGGCGGAGATTTCGCCCATTCCGAACCGCTAGTCGTTCGCAGGCAAATCTATGACACGGAACCGCCACATGGCGAGTTTGTCTTACCAGCACATCAACTTAGCGAGTACGAGAAAACGGCCGCTCTTGTTGACGATTCAATGGACCCGCGAGTCGAAGAGATGATTCGAAGACTCGATCAACCTCAAATCGCACTCGTTGAAACTACGCTCTACAGCGCATCCAGGAACTAGCAGTATCTAGCGGCGACGTTTCACGAATGGCCGAAGCACGATTCCGATTAGCCAGCTAAGCAACGCAAGGACCAATGCGCCAATCACTCCCGCCCAAAGGAAGCCATCAACGTGCAAGCCGAAGCCGAGCAATCCCGAGATCCAACTAACCAGTAACAAGAGCAAAGCATTTACGACTAGAGCTATTAGACCGAGAGTCAAAATGTATATCGGGAACGCAACGATGCGGATGAAATTGCCAATTATCCCGTTCACGACACCGAAGATTAAGGCAACCAGCAAGTAAGTCAGAACCACCGCGAGAGTGTCGCCGGGGGGGAACGCTGTGACTTTAACGCCGGGAACAATAAGTGTTGTGAGCCAAAGCGCGATTGCGTTTATGACCAATCGCAGTAGTAGTCGTGCCATTCAACTAACTATGCACTCGAGTGGCACCGTACGCAATCAAGCCATGCGGAAACATACACAATGCGTCTTCGCGTCGGCAATAGGCTTTGACTTGTGACTGAGCAACCGAAAGAAACAAAAGTGAGGCTTCGAACTGAGATCCTTCAGACCGCACCTTACCGTCAAGGGAAACCCGCTCCAGCTAACTCATTCAAACTTTCGAGCAATGAGAACCCGTTTCCTCCTTTGCCGGAAGTGCTGGAAGCGATCGCCGCGATTTCGATAAATCGATATCCAGACGCCGCGGCAACGAAACTCAGTGAGCGCTTGGCGGAACGATTCGGGCTTTCTCGAGACGAAGTTCATGTTGGGTCTGGTTCGGTTTCGATTCTTGCCCAACTAATTCAAGCGGCAGCTCGACCAGGTGAAGAAGTCCTCTATTCTTGGCGTTCATTTGAGGCATACCCAGGTTTGGTTACTGTTGCAGGGGCAACGAGTGTGCAAGTCCCGAACACCCCGGAGCACCGGCACGACCTAGAGGCCATGGCTAATGCGGTAACTGATAAAACGAGAGTTGCAATAGTCTGCACTCCGAATAACCCGACCGGGACGATAGTTACAAAATCCGAATTCGAAGGATTCATGTCCGCGGTTCCAGACGACGTTTTGGTAATCCTCGATGAGGCATACGTCGAGTTTGTGACCGATTCAAATGCGGTTAATGGCAAGGAATTGCTTGGGAAGTATGAAAACCTTGTCATCCTTCGCACTTTCTCCAAGGCGTACGGTTTAGCCGGCTTGCGAGTTGGTTACGCGCTCGGTCCGAGCCGAATTCTGGATGCAGCAAGAGTGACCGCGATCCCACTCTCGGTGACAGAGGCAGCCCAACTCGGCGCGATGGCGGCCCTTGACCACGAATCGAAACTTCTAGAGCGGGTGAAAGTGCTAACTGAGCGACGTGACGCGACTGTTGCGCAAGTTCGAGCTTTGGGCCTTCCGGTACCGCAGTCACAGTCGAACTTCTTTTGGCTACCAAGCGGCGAGGATAGTTCGCAAGTAAACGACCGACTGCTGGACCACGGAATTGTTGGACGCTTATTGGCCCCTGGCGGCATCCGAATTTCAATAGGCGAAGCAGAGTCTGTTGAACCGTTGCTTGAGGCCTGCAAGCAGATTGCATCCGAGTTTCAATCCTTAACGAACTTGCCGATACCGAACTGAGTGAACCCCTCGATTCCAGACCAGAAGGTCGATTCGAAGTGATCACTTATTGACAATGATTATCAATAGCGATTAGAGTTTCATGGCCGACTTTACTAATGGATTGGAATGCCGTGAAGAAACTCAACTTCTGCATCCCAATTGCAGTGGTCGGCGTGCTACTTTCCATAACCGCTTGTGGCGGTTCCCGTGAAATAGACATGACCGTCAACGTCGTTGCGGTCACAAATGTGTATGCAAGCATCGCGAAAGAAATCGCTGGTTCAAAAGCGAAAGTAACAAGCATCATCAACAGTTCCAGCCAAGACCCCCACGCTTTTGAGGCGAGCGCGAGAACTCGACTCGATCTGCTCAAGGCCGATTTGGTGATTGAGAACGGGGGTGGTTACGACGATTTCGTCGACAAATTACTTGGGAGTAGAACTGGCTCATCGGTGATCGTCTTGAACGTGGTGAATTTGAGCGAAAATTCAAACTCGCAGGATTCGCCGGACTTCAACGAACACCTCTGGTTTGACCTAGCCGCAATTCGCACTCTCGCAAAGGCGCTTCAAACCGAACTATCAAGACTGGATCCAGCGAACGCCGAGGAGTTCGCCGTAAACACAAAAACATTTCTCGGGCAATTGGATGAAATGCAAACCCGAGTCGCTTCAATACAGGCTTCAAATCACGGCTTGTCGATACTAAGTACCGAACCGGTAGCTGAGCGGCTAACCGAGGCGATGGGATTTCGCGAAGCGATGCCAAAAGAAGTCGGTCGACTAATGGAGGAGGGTTACGGTATCCCTCTTAGAGCGATTCGCAAACTCTATGCCGAACTTGACGAGCACCGTGTGGCGGCGTTAGTCATCAACGCTCAAATTGGTGGCGCGGGCGAACAGAGCCTGATCGATCGAGCCGAAAGGAATCAGATTCCAGTGATTGAAGTTGGCGAGCTTATACCGGATCAGTTCAGCGGTTATCTGGATTGGATGAGCAACACGATTGCCCAATTTGAACGACTAGTGCAGGAGCCGGGCAAGTGACCGAGCCTGTCGCAGTCTTAAAAAATGTGAGCTTGAATGTTGGCGCTCGCAGGTTGTGGTCAGATTTGACGCTTGAAATTGCCCAGGGCGAGTTCTTAGCGGTTATCGGACCCAACGGGAGTGGGAAAACCAGCCTGCTCAAAGCGCTACTAGGTCAGCTTCCAATCCGCTCGGGAAATATTAGTGTGCTGGGCAAACGGCCGGGTCAAGCAAATCGAGAAATTGGTTACATTCCTCAACAACGTGTAGCGGAAACCGCTCTTGGGTTGCGTGGAAAAGATTTTGTCGCCTTCGGTTTGGATGGCACAAAGTGGGGTCCGCCAATTCGTAGTAAGACACAACAGCTGCAAGTGTTGGACGCGCTAGCCAGGGTTGATGCGAAAGGGCTGGCGGACGTGGCGCTTGGTGAAATGTCCGGAGGTCAGCAACAGAGACTTCGCGTCGCCCAAGCGCTCGTTGGAAACCCAAGACTGCTTTTGTGTGATGAACCATATCTTTCGTTGGATTTCAAGCGTCAACAAGACATCACAAACGCAATCGAGAGGTACCGAAAACATTCTGGTTGCTCGGTTGTATTTGTGACGCACGATGTGAATCCGCTTCTTGGGATAGTCGATCGCGTGCTCTACTTCACTGGGGAGAGATTTGCGCTCGGAACTGCGAAAGAAGTCCTGCAATCCAAAACCTTGAGCGAAATCTTCGGGACAAAGATTGAGGTCATTCGGAACGCCGACCGTGTCACCGTGGTCGGAATTCCCGAATCTCAGCACGGTCATCATGAGTTAGCGGGGCGAGAATGAACGTTTTGCTCCCTACGGTTCTCGAACCCGTCCTAGTAGGTTCGGGTTTGTTCGACTTTTCCGATTACGGCGAGCTCTTGGTTCTGGTCGGCAACACGCTCGCCGCTGGTTTTGCGCTCGGGTTGCTCGGTGGACTAATCGGCATTTTTGTTATGACGAGAGACATGGCATTTGCTGTGCACGGTATAAGTGAATTGTCGTTTGCGGGTGCGGCCGCTGCCTTACTTATTGGAACAAGTGTCATTACCGGTTCCATTGCCGGCTCCCTGATTGCTGCGTTGGTTTTTGGTCTCATGGGCACGAGAGCCCGAGAGCGAAATTCGGTAGTTGCCGTGCTCATGCCGTTTGGGCTTGGACTTGGAATACTGTTTCTCGCCCTATATCAAGGGCGCTCCGCCAACAAGTTCGGTTTGCTTATCGGCCAAATCGTTTCCGTTGACGGACCCGAATTGGGATGGCTAATTCTGGTCTCAGCTGTGGCAATCTTCGGCTTGATCGCAATTTGGCGTCCACTGAGTTTTGCAACAGCAGACGAAGAAGTCGCACGAGCCAAGGGTGTACCAACTGGGGTGCTCTCGGTGATCTTTATGATCATCCTGGGAATGGCGACAGCGGTTTCGGTGCAAATCGTCGGAGCTCTGTTGGTTCTAGCCCTCTTGGTAACTCCAGCGGCTGCGGCTTTGCGACTAACCTCTTCGCCGATTCTTGCGCCGGCGCTGAGTGTGATTTTCGCAGTCGTCTCAGTGCTAGGCGGTATCTTGTTGGCTCTCGGAGGAAACTTGCCAGTGAGTCCATACGTGACCACGATTTCTTTCCTCATTTACTTGATTTGCAGGATCATCGCAATATCAAGAAAGCGACACCAAGCGGTTCTTGCAAAAACGGCGGAATAGGATACGAATCATGAAGCGCAACACTTGGCAAAGAAGCGCAGTGCGCACCGCCCTGGATGACCAAGAAGCGTTCGTGAGCGCCCAGCAGTTACATTTGCAGTTGCGAAAAGACGGGACGGGAATAGGGCTTGCAACTGTCTATCGCGCACTTGCGGATCTAGCGTCAATCGGTGAAGCCGACACTTTGCAGTCTGAGGAAGGTGAGGCCCTTTATCGGGCCTGTTCAACCGGTAAACACCACCATCACCTAATTTGCAGAGAGTGTGGTGCAACGGTCGAATTTGAGGCAAACGATATCGAGGAGTGGGCCAAGCGAGTCGCACGTGAACACGGTTTCAGCAATCCGGAGCATGTAGTTGACGTGTTCGGTGTTTGCGCTAAGTGTTCCAAATTGAAGTAGAAGACCCCAACCAAATATCTCAGTCAGGTTCGATCGACGGCACGTTCGAATAGTTTCGTTGCGATTCTTGCTCGCCTCAGCGAGCCCTGGCCGGTGACGAGATCGCGGATCGTTCTTAGTGCTACCGCAGGCCCTTGGACAAGCATCGTTGTTACAACAGATTCTTCCCACGCGGCCATCTCGTCCCGAATTTTCTCTGGCGGTCCGATCAATGCAATTTGTTCAACGAGTGAAGTGGGGACGGCTGCGATCGCTTGAGGCTTCTTTCCCGCGAGATAAAGTTCCTGAATCTGGTCGCATTGCTTTTCGTAACCGAGTCGATCGATCACGTTTCGGTGGAAGTTTGCAGACTTTGCGCCCATGCCACCGATGTAAAGGGCGAGCATAGGGCGAACCAAATCTGCTGCTTTTTCAATGTCGGAGTGCGGGATCACCGGCAATTGCACTGCCACCTCGAACTCAGAAGCCGGGCGAAGGTTCGGCGAACGATTCGAAAATCCCTCGGCAAGATAGCCCGCGAATTCATCGTTGGCTTTCGGGGAGAATAGAAACGGCAACCAACCATCTGCAATCTCAGCAGCTAGCGCAACGTTCTTTGGCCCTTCCGCTGCTAGATAAATTGGCAAATCCTTTCGGAGCGGATGCACGGTTGACTTAAGCGCTTTTCCAAGCCCGGTGGTATTTGACCCAAGATTCGGCAACACAAATTGTGGCCCGTTGGCGGTTACCGGTTCTTCGCGAGCAAGAACCTTTCGGATGATTTCCAAATACTCTTTTGTCCGCGCGAGCGGCTTCGGAAACGGTTGACCATACCAGCCTTCGACAACTTGGGGGCCGGATGCTCCAAGGCCAAGAATCATTCGACCGTTTGATAGGTGGTCGAGGGTTAACGCGGCCATTGCGGTAGCGGTTGGTGTTCGCGCGGAAATTTGTGCAATCGCTGTTCCAAGTTTCACCCGGGATGTTCTTGAACCCCACCAGGCCAAAGGAGTAAAAGCGTCCGACCCGTAAGCCTCCGCGGTCCAAATTGAATCAAAACCTAACCGTTCGGCAGTTCTAATAGCCTTTTGAACTCCGGATGGTGGGCCTTGTTTCCAATAACCTGTTGAGTATCCGATCCGCATGGGCTAAGGCTACTCGGCGTTGCAACGATGAAAGAGTTCGACTATCCTTGATTGGTCAGGCGGAAACCCGCCTTTCTTTGTGCGCCTTCGGTTCTTTTGAATCGGATTGGCGCGCCGACAAGTGACCTTGGGTGAGGCGATCGCCTCACGGTAGACATTGTAAGGAGCACCATGGCAGCAGTGTGCCAGGTGACCGGAGCCACCCCTGGCTTCGGACACAACATTTCACACTCGCACCGTCGCACCAAGCGTCGGTTCGATCCGAACATCCAAAAGAAGACCTACTTCGTGCCTTCGCTTAAGCGCAACGTGACGCTAAACGTGAGTGCTAAAGGAATGAAGGTTATCGATGCCCGTGGCATCGAATCGGTCGTCAAGGACCTTCTCGCCAGAGGGGAGAAGATCTAATGGCAAAGCAGCAAGACATCCGTCCGATCATCAAACTGAGATCTACTGCAGGCACCGGTTACACCTATGTGACCAGGAAGAACCGTCGCAACGACCCGGACCGACTGGTTTTGAAGAAATATGACCCTATTGTGCGCAAGCACGTTGAATTCCGCGAGGAGCGCTAAACATGGCGAAAAAGAGCAAGATTGCGCGCAACGAACAGCGCGAAGCAGTGGTGGCTCGTTATGCCGCTAAGAGGCTTGAACTGAAGAAAGCCCTTGTCGACCCGAAGTCCACCGATGAGCAGCGTGAAGCGGCGAGACTTGGACTGCAAAAGCTTCCTCGGGATGCTTCACCAGTTCGACTTCGTGGCCGCGACGCGATCGACGGTCGCCCGAGAGGGTTCCTTCGTCAATTCGGCATTTCCAGGGTGAGATTCCGCGAAATGGCACACCACGGCGAATTGCCTGGAATTACCAAGTCAAGCTGGTAGATTTCTCTCACCGCAACTACTACGTCCGAGGAGGACACTCAATGGCTGAGAAGTCGCAGAACCGTTCCGATCTAGTCGCTGCTGTCGCGGCACAATCGGGACAGACCCAGACCGCGGTTAACGCCGTGCTCGACGCACTTTTCGACTCCCTTGCAAAGGCAGTGGGATCGGGAACCAAGGTAACCATCCCAGGATGGCTCACCGTGGAGCGCACCCATCGTGCCGCTCGTACCGGCCGCAACCCAGCAACAGGTGCAACCATCCAGATCGCCGCAGGTTACGGTGTGAAGGTTAGTGCTGGCAGCAAGCTAAAGGGCGCAGTCAAGTAACTAGGTAAGATTCATTGGGCGCGAGCAGATTTGTTCGCGCCCAAAATCTTTTTAAGCCAACTTCGCGTCAAGAAGGCGCAAGGACTGCCATAAACTCGCGGCTCCGTCGGCATAGGCTGGGATTGTGCCTCGACTAGTAAATATTGCCGCGCCGGCAATATTGCTAGTTGTAGCCTTCGTTTCTCTTTTTGTTGGTTTGGCTATCGGTGGCGGCGCCCAAGCTGAACTGCTGGCCGATCCGGGTGCGATCGTCAGGTACGGTCTACCGGCTGCTCAATTACTTTTCAATATTTCTGCCGCAGCAACCATCGGTTCTCTAGCGATGGTTTGTTTCGGACTTGATGCTAAGCGTCCCGAGTTTTCTCGTGCTCTGGATTTTGCTTCGGCAACCGCGATGGTGTGGACGGTCTCGAGTTTGTTCACCGGACTATTGACGTTTGAAAGTGTGTATTTGCAGCCGATCGCTTTCGATGATCGATTCGGCCAATTGCTTGGGAGCTATTTGATTTCCCAACCGATCGGGCAGGCGGCACTGGTCAGCACGATTATTCCGGCGGTCGTAACGATCCTGTGTTTTGCGGTTCGAAGCCAAACGACGCTGTTTTTTGTGACTGTGTTATCTGTTGCTGGATTGATTCCAATGGCTTTGCAAGGTCATGCAGCAGGGTCAGCGGGGCACGATATGGCGGTCAGTTCTCTCGGATTGCACTTGGTGTTCGTCGCTATCTGGCTTGGCGGTTTGCTGCTGCTTGTGGCAATCCGTAAACAATTGGAGCCGGATCGGTTGCCAGTTGTACTGGGCCGATTCTCAACTTTGGCAATTTTTTGTTTTGTGGTTGTTGCTGCATCCGGAATCGCCAATGCCCAATTGCGTGTTGGTGACTGGAGTCGATTGCTCACCCCTTACGGCATCCTGGTGATCCTGAAAGTGGTAGCAATTTTGGGATTGGGATTGTTCGGCGCGGTTCAGCGACAATTTTTGATCAGAAAACTCGCAGTTGCCAGCCAAGCCAAGCACAGATATTTTTGGTGGTTTGTTATTGCCGAACTCGCCGTCATGGGATTCGCTTCTGGAATTGCCGCGGCACTGGCCAGGACGCGAACACCCATTCCGCAAGAGGTTCTAACAACAACCCCGGCGTACATTCTTACCGGGGAGCCGCTGCCGCCGGAACTTACTCCGATTCGCTATCTAACCGAGTGGAAGTTCGACATCCTTTGGATCCTGATCGTAGCGTTCCTTGCGTTCTTCTACCTTGCCGGAGTGCGGCGGCTTCGAAAACGTGGCGACCACTGGTCGATCTTCAAGACGGCATCCTTCATGATTGCGTTGCTCGTGTTGTTTTATGTGACGAATGGCGCAGTCAATGCTTACGAGAAGTACTTGTTCAGTGTGCACATGCTTGCGCACATGACTCTGGGGATGATCATTCCGGTGCTAATCGCTCCCGGCGCGCCGATCACGCTAGCGCTTCGAGCGATCAACAAGCGGGATGACGATTCTCGCGGTGTTCGCGAATGGATTATGTTGGCGGTGCATTCGCGAGTTGCAAAAGTATTGTCAAGACCGGTTGTCGCAGCAATCTTCTTTGCCGGCTCACTTTGGGTGTTCTACTATTCGCCACTGTTCCGCTGGGCAACAGAAGACCACATCGGCCACACGTTCATGATCTTCCACTTTTTGATTAGTGGTTACTTGTTTGTTCAAACCCTCGTCGGCACAGACCCATTGCCGTACAGGGCCCCCTACCCAATGCGACTCGTGATTCTGCTCGCAACACTGGCATTTCACGCATTCTTTGGGGTCACTCTAATGACCGGCACAGGACTATTGCTCGCGGATTGGTACGGAGCGATGGGTCGACCTTGGGGGGTTGATGCAATAACCGATCAACGAGCCGGTGGCGGAATCGCGTGGAGCATCGGGGAGATTCCGACGCTCGCGCTCGCGATCTTTGTGCTAATCATGTGGTCCAAGAGCGACGCCAGACTGGCAAAACGCCTGGATCGAAAAGCCGCAAGGGATGGCGACGCAGATCTTGCAGAATACAATTCGATGCTCGCTCGGCTTGAGCGCCGGCCGTAAGAGTTACAGAGTGTTGAACCGCTAATTCTGATCCGCAAATCGAATTAGAACTTGGTTTCCCTCAATTTGCATTTGCCACGACAGATTGAACGGGACATCTTCATCGAAAGTGGAAACTGAACCGTCAAACAGAGATTTCACGGTTGCCACTAAGTGAGCAGTTCCTTTCGTTGTGGGAACAATCCAAGTCTCTGAGGGCTGTCCAGGTTGAATTGAGACTTTTGGGTAATCAACAATTGTCCAGACCGGGGAGCCCTCAACCCTATTGTCGAGTGATTGACCGAATGGGCATCCGGTTGGGAACAGTACCGTTTGTGTTGCACATTGATCCAAGTAGGAATTCACTTTTTGTTGGACTGCGTCAACGAACGAGGGCTTCGCTTGAATGTCAATTGACTCGTCCAGTCCTGATTCCGGTTGAGTAACTTCGACACCGCGCCGATTTGCAAACAAATAGGTGGAGTCGTGGCTTAGCACATACAGGCCAGGCACGATCACCGAGTAGGGAACAGGCGCGTCCGCCCCAGCCTTTGATTTCAAGGTGAGGTGGTTGACCGTGAATGTCGCGTCATGCAAAGGAGTTACGGTCATGGTTGCCAGAGGGGAAGCCGCGAACTTCCACGCAGAGAATAGTCCAAATTCCGTGCCCGCGCTTTCAACCAAGAAGCTGCTTCGGGCAAAGTTGCCACCTATTTTGTATTCAAATGTGACAGTGTGAACCCCCGCGCCCTCGTCGCGGCTTGCCACAAGTTGTATATCACTCAAATCCCCAAGTGCCGCTGGGGTAAGTAGATCTAAT
Source organism: Cryobacterium sp. (assembly GCA_019639015.1). Classification (GTDB taxonomy): domain Bacteria; phylum Actinomycetota; class Actinomycetes; order Actinomycetales; family Microbacteriaceae; genus Terrimesophilobacter. Next base: position 76,532 of record JAHBSS010000001.1, read on the forward strand.
CTGTCACCAGCGGATTGTTTTACCCCGTTCGTCGAAAGCACCTCGGCTACGTCGTGACGTGCCACAGCAGACAAATAGCTCGAAACGAAACCAGCTGCGCTGAATATTGTGGAATTCAACACAAGCACCGTGAGCACAAATCCACCAAGAATGACACCTAACCATAGAAACCAGGGCCACAGTCGCTTGCTTAGGGTTCGAGGCGTTTGCACAAACTCGTTTGCGTCCGACATGCCCACAATCCTAGGTGGACGCTTGATGCCAAGATCAGAACGCATAGGATTTGATTTTTGAGTGGACATGCAAGAGGGGTTGGCTAGTGGGCGGTTTTGAACTTTCCGATGAACAATCCGAAGTGTTTGATCAGATCGAAAACACCAAAGAACATGTGTTTGTAACGGGTCGAGCCGGTACCGGCAAGTCAACGCTCTTAAACCACTTGGCGTGGAACACGTCAAAGCAGGTTGCGATTTCCGCCCCTACTGGAGTGGCGGCACTGAATGTCGGCGGACAAACGATCCATTCGCTATTCCGGCTACCAATCGGGGTGATCGGTGACCACGAGCTGGAGCAGTCCGCCGAGCTCAGAAAGTTACTGAACGCAATTGACACGCTAGTAATTGACGAAGTTTCGATGGTGAATGCGGACCTACTGGATGCGATCGATCGCAGTCTTCGCAAAGCCAGGCAACGCAAGACCGAGCCTTTCGGCGGCGTCCAAATTGTTCTGTTTGGTGACCCTTATCAGTTAGCTCCAGTTCCGGGTGATGCTGACGAGAGGGCGTACTTTCAACACAACTACTCCTCAATGTGGTTCTTCGACGCAAAGGTGTGGCAAGAAACCGAACTGAAGATTTTCGAGCTCGCGAACATCCATCGACAACACGAGGAGCACTTTAAGGCGATGCTCGACGCGCTACGACAGGGTGAAGTCACTGCAGAAATAGCCGAGCAGCTCAACACTGTCGGAGCTAGACCAGCCCCGTCAGATTCTGTGATAACTCTGGCCACCCGGAACGATACGGTCAGTCGAATCAACTCATTGCAATTAGCCAAATTGCCTGGACGAATCCAAACGGCTAACGCTGAAATAAATGGGGAGTTCGGCGGTCGAGCATTCCCCGCAGATGAAGTGCTCGAATTGAAAGTTGGCGCAAGGGTCATGTTTCTAAGAAACGACCCTGATCAACGATGGGTAAATGGCACGGTTGGTACGGTCGAGAAGATTTCAAAGACTGTACGAGTCGAAGTTGATGGCGAAAGTTTTAACGTCGAGCCGACAACTTGGGAGAAGTTCAAATATAGTTACTCGGCGGCGACCAGAACCTTGAGTCGCGAGGTTGTTGCCGAGTTCACCCAGTTCCCACTGAAACTTGCGTGGGCTGTGACAATACACAAGTCTCAAGGTCAAACCTACGACCGCGCAATTATTGATCTCGGCAATCGTTCGTTCGCCCCCGGTCAGACCTATGTTGCATTCAGCCGGGTACGAAGCTTGGACGGTTTGTACTTGACGCGACCGATTCGTCCGGCGGACGTAATAGTCGACGAGCGCGTGAAACAGTTCATGGCTCAGGCTCGTTCGATCAACCCCTAACCAAACCGCCACATGACACTGTCCTGGCGTCGCTGTAGTATCGCCTCGTGCAGGCCGGTTGCATCTAATTGATTTGGTTGGAGCTCGGGTGCAAGTAACTGCTTTGGATCAAAAGTTCTGGCAAATAGTCGTTGCCGGAGAAGTGGTTGGCTACGTAGATGAAATCGTGGTTTCTGGAGAAACTCGATATCGGGCCAGACGGCTCCAATATCCGGATGCCCGTTGGATTGTGATAGGTGAATGGTGGGAATTCGAAGCAGCGATCGTGGCCTGCGCGGACGTGCCGCAGAAGCAAATGAAAGTTAGGAAGATTACGGTACCGCCACAAACCCGTTGGTTCTGAATCCACCGGTAAAGTTGAATTGTCGGTTCGATTTCGGGGGTACATTGACTGCTAACAAGCCTCTGCCGCGTGATCCGATCGCCGAAGCTCATCGACAGTGGCGTCAGCACGGTTGGAGCGCCGAGGCCGACGGGATGGCGGCGGTGACTTCTGTCATGCGGGCGCAGCAAATCATGCTGGCTCGCGTTGAGAAGTTACTGACCGAGTTCAAATTGACGTTTGCCCGTTACGAACTCTTGAGACTCTTGAGCTTCACGCGGGACGGCGCGATGCCAATGGCTAGCGCAAGTTCGAGACTGCAAGTACACCCAACAAGTGTCACCAACACAACCGACCGGCTCGAAGACGCCGGCTTACTTCGCCGTACCGCTCATCCAACCGACGGGCGCGCCACCCTGATCCGAATCACCCCTGAAGGCAGAGATCTAGTTGAGCGTGCAACCGAGGTGATCAATCGTGAGTTCTTCATGGATGTCGGGCTCACCCCAGAAGACCGCGACAACCTGATTCAAATTCTTGCCCGTTTCCGGCACCGAGCTGGCGACTTCGAACCGTCTGCGCGTTGAATTCGGGTGACACTACACCCTCGCGTTCCTCGCAATTAGTGAGGTGATTTGGAACGGCAACCCAACAAACATTTGCAAACGAGATGGGTGAGCATCATATCCACAACCGTGGGTAAGCGACTTGTTGATGTCGGCGATTGAAGTGATGTATTATGACTTACAAGTCATAATAGTGAGGGAGTTCTGGTGACGGCGTCGACGTTGATTCGTGCGGCTCGCAAGAGTCGAGGGTTGACTCAAGCGCAACTTGCGGAGTTTACGAGTATTGATCAAAGTAGAGTTTCGCGTTCGGAGCGGGGTCGTGAAACTGATTTTGGTACGGTAGAGCGTCTCTTGGCCGGTGTTGGGTATCGGTTGTATTCTGCTCCAACTCGACGGGATGATGCGTCAACCGCTGCTGTGGAAATTCGCGATCGACTCAAGGCGGGCCATCGAGAACTGGCATTACGCTCGCTCTTGCAATTGAGCGATAACCTGAAAGCGGAGCGAGGTTTGTTGCGGGGGATTCTTGGTCTAGCTGAGCCAGAATCCACTGGTGACCGGGTTTGGGATGCAGCAATAGCGGGACTAGTTGAGTGGCGTCTGGGAGAAGAAGGGTTGCCAATTCCTGACTGGGTGAACCTACCGATCCGGTTCCTTGATTCGCCATCGACTTTGGGGATTGATACGGCGGATCCGCTTCCTCCGCGATCAGAAGTACCTGAACAGTTCGCCAAACGTGGTGTGCTTGTTTGGCGGGACACGTTTGAGAGTGTTTGAATCTCATGACAACTCTTGACCGAAACGACATCCTGAGTGGGCTTCGAGATTTGATCTCCGATTTGCGTTCTACGGGGCATAAGGCTGGAATACGGCTTGTTGGCGGTGCTGCGCTTGCGTTGAAATATTTCGATCGAAACACAACCCAGGACTTGGATGCCTTGCATGTAAGTCCTGGCACTGACTCAGTGGTGTCTGCAGCGGCATCCCGTGTTGCAAAATCTCGCGGTTGGGCTCCAGACTGGCTGAACTTCAATGTCGAGAAAGTAGGTGCTTTGCCAACCTTCGGGCGCAGAACGGTCGAGTGGGAAACAATATTTTACAAGCACGGGATCTTGATCCAAATCGCTTCAAAGGAAGCGCTGCTAGCGATGAAGCTACGCGCGAACCGTCCCGGTCGGGACACAAACGACATCCGCCAACTAATGAGGATGTGCGAGATCACAAAACTTGAAGACGCCGAAGAATTCTATGAAGACTTCTACCCAGGTGATGCCCTAACCGATCGCGCCATTTCGATGGTTAGCAAAATCCTAGAACTCGGTCTGCCCGACAAGATCCAAGCTCCGGAACCGTTTGAACTTTGATAACACAGTGAACCGTTTAGACAAACGGCGCCCACATGGTCTCAAGCTTCTTGGATGCCTCGGGCACGTTGCAAACGGGTTGCGCCTATCAAAAACATGGTGTCAAGAGGTGGGCGACGCGCAGGCCGGTAACATTTGCCATAATCTATGGCTCAGCTTCGGGTGTCAAAAAATTGTTTGGTGTCATACCTGGGTGTTGGAATCCGCTCGAGTATTTAGCGGGTTGGAAAGCGGGTAACTATGTATGCTAGGCGACTCAGGCATTGGTTATGCGTCATCTTTGCCGTAGTTTCAGCCTTGTTAACGACTGGCTGTGGAATTACTCCTTTCCCGTTCGACCGATACGACGCGCCCGCTTCGATTCGCAAAGTCTCCGGTTATCTTTCGGTGGTTTACTGTCGAAACCTAAAAGTTGACACCGTCGTAATTCAGGAAAGGATCACACTTGATAGCGATTGGGTGACCTTGTTCCGGGCGAAAGGGGTCCTTGAGTTGGAGCGGGGGGATAATGTAGTTCAGGAGGCACAGAGCCAAGGACTTGAATTGTCCCCAGGGTCGGAGCCACACTTGACCGCCGGGTCACAAATCATAGTGATGCTTGATGGGTTTGGTACTTCATCTACAAGTATTTTCAGTTTGGAGTCTGATCTTTCTTCCGATCTTTGGTTACACCCTGACGGCTCTCAAAGTCTTGAGGCATGCCCCAACAAATAACGGTCGGGTTCGCGACAACTCGGACTTGCCTAGGGTATGAGCTAATAGTGGATGCATCCCAATGGAGCGAGTGACGGGAATCGAACCCGCGCCATCAGCTTGGGAAGCTGAAGTTCTGCCATTGAACTACACTCGCGTTGCCGTCTAACTTCGGCTGTTGGCAATAATAGCAAGGCTGAACCTGCCACATTCCAGTCGATGTTTATCGGAACAGGTCAAAGCCTCAGTACGATGTGAGGATGCTGCTGTCTGATGGGGACATCCGTGCCGAACTCCAGGCTGGACGGGTTGGCTTGGACCCACTCGATCTTTCGATGATTCAACCTTCGAGCATTGATGTCAGACTCGACCGATATTTCAGGCTGTTCGACAATCACCGCTATCCATTCATTGACCCTGCCGAGGACCAGCCGGAGTTGACCCGATTGGTCGAAGCGCAGGATGATGAGCCGTTCATCCTCCACCCTGGAGAATTCGCGCTCGCGTCAACATTCGAAATGGTGAGCCTTCCGGATGACATCGCTGCAAGGCTTGAAGGAAAGAGTTCTCTCGGCCGACTCGGATTGCTCACTCATTCCACCGCTGGGTTCATCGACCCTGGTTTCACTGGCCATGTGACGCTAGAGCTTAGTAACGTTGCAACTCTTCCGATCAAGCTTTGGCCGGGAATGAAGATCGGCCAAATGTGTTTTTTTCGCCTCTCGTCGCCCGCAGAAAAACCCTACGGATCAAGCGAGTACGGTTCGCGTTACCAGGGGCAGCGCGGACCAACGGCGAGTCGTTCATTTCAGAACTTTCACAGGGTCAGCACAAAGCGAACCGACTAGACGGACAACTCCGCCAATTGCATTACGAGCCACGGGCTGAACACAAACGGCACCGCTTCAACCGCGGTTCGCAATAGGTCGGGTTCGAGCCAAGCCCATTCCTCCACTTCTTCTGGATTCGCATTGACAGCATCAGTTGCTATCGCCCGATAGACCGGACAAATCTCGTTTTCGACGATGCCACTTGAGTCGATCGCTCGATAACGAAAGTCGGGCAATATCGGTTCGATATCAGTGATGTCAATCCCAAGTTCAATCTCGGCTCGGCGATGTAGCGCACCTTCAAAACTCTCCCCCGGTGCAGGATGACCGCAAAACGAGTTCGTCCAAACCCCTGGCCAAGTAAGTTTTGATAGTGCTCTCCTTGTAACCAGTACTTGACCGGACTCGTTGTAGACGTGACACGAAAACGCCAAATGTAGCGCCGTGTCTTTTGTGTGTACATCGGCTTTCTCGGCGGTACCGATAGGTTTGCCGAGTTCGTCAAGTAGCACGACGAACTCCGGTTCAGGACTCATGATTTGCACACTTCTGGCAGACTCCTTAAGTTCTTCGCTCAGTAATCGAAACCGAGCTCGCTCGGGTATTCAGCGAGAGCAGTGAGCGATGATGCCGCATCCTTCAAATGACTTAGCGTCAGGCCGAGTGGTCTGCCACCAAAACTCACTCTGCACACTCCCAATTCGGCAAGGCGTTTAAGAGGAACCGATCTCGGTCCGGCGATGACAGAAACCTTTCCTTCAATTTCTCTAACCGCGCGCTCTACTTTTTCTTCATTGTCAAGACCGAACATGAAAATGACATCGGCCCCTGCATCAAGGTATGAGTTAGCTCGGGTTCGAGCCTCGGACCAGTCCCCGTTTGCAAGAAAAGAATCGACCCGCGCGTTGATAACGGCTGGGACCCCAACTAGTTCGGTCGCTTTGCGTGACGCCGCAATTCTTGATGCGGCCTCTTGAACTTCAAACTGTCCATCGCTGATGGAGCCCGGACTGTCTTCGATATTGAATCCGGCTGCCCCGACGTCGAGTAGCTTTGCGACGCTCGACTGAACCTCTGAAGTATCTAGCCCGTACCCTTTTTCGAAATCGACGGTGACCGGCAAGTCAACGGCGTCAATGATGAGTTTGGCGGAGTTCAGGGCTGCTTCGAGCCCAAGTCCTCCACCGTCAGCAACGTCATGGGTTGCACTAATCGAATGGCTTGCAGTTGCTAGCGCTTTGACACCGGGCACCGACGCGACCGTTCGAGCAGTAATAGCATCCCAAACGTTCACCAGAATTAGTGGTTTTCCGGGCACATGAAGCGTTCCAAGCAATTGAGCTTTCTCAACCAGCGAAGTCATAATTTCATTCTGCAACTCTTTCAAGTGCGAAGTATCACGTCGGCGAGCTCGGATGCCCTAAAACTTTCTAGCTTTGGTGAACTGGTCGTCCGCCAACCTTCACGAAGCTCATGAGGATGTATCCGAGCAAGAGCACGACAACAATGCCGAGCACTCCCCAGTAGGTGGCACTGAAAATCACGATGAACAACGTCCAAAGCGAAGACGATAGGAAGCTTGCCGCTCTACCGGTGGTTGCGTAAAGCCCGAACACCTCGCCTTCTTTACCGGCCGGTGTTACACGAGCTAGGAGTGAACGGCTCGCGGCTTGAGCTGGTCCGACAAAAATGCAAAGCACAAGTCCACCGATCCAGAACGCGATCTTGCCGGCATCGTGCAAGAAGAACACCGCCAAACCGGCGATCACGAGACCGCCGAGAGACCACAAAATCACGGTGCGCGGACCCATTCGGTCATCAACCCTGCCGGCAATGATTGTGCTGATTCCGGCGACCAAATTTGCTGCGACCCCAAACGCGACTACTTCAAGGAATCCGAAGTGGAACACAACTTTGGCTATCACTGCACCGAACGCAAATACTCCTGCTAGCCCGTCACGGTAGACCGCGCTCGCCAGCAGGAACCAAAACGTTTGACGGGACTCCCTAAACAGTTTGGCAATGTCTTTACCCAGTACGACATAGCTTTGGAAGAAATTGACTTTGTTAACTCCCGGGCGTTCTTGAATCTCAGGAACATTAAAAATGAACGGGATGACGAAAATGATCGTCCAAAGCGCGCAACCCAGCGCGACTACGCGAAACGGCAAACCGTTTTCTTGTGAAAGGCCGAACCAATCCGCCGAGTAGGCCACGATGACGATTACGAGAGCGACGATTCCACCGATGTATCCCATCCCCCAGCCAAGCCCGCTCACTTTGCCGACCGTCTTTGGTGTTGAGACTTGCACGAGCATCGCGTTGTAATTCACGCCAGCCAGTTCGCTGAATACGCTTCCCACTCCGATCAATGTGACCCCGAGCACAAAGTATGGCGGAGCGCCTTCGACGAAATACATGAGCAACATACACAGCGTCATTCCTGCGGTGTAGATGAGTAGCCAGAGTTTGCGTTTGCCAGCAGCGTCAGCGCGTTGCGCTAGCACGGGCGCGAGTATTGCAATTGCGACGCCAGCGATAGTTATCGCCAAACCGAGGCCACTAGCGAGGTCTGCTAGAGCGCGATCCTTTACCGGGTCGCCATCTTTGAGTGCCGCAACGGAAGGCTCGAGAAATGTGTCGGTTGTTAGGTAAAGCGCTGTAAATACGAACGTGAGGATCACGGAATTGAAAGGTTGAGTCGCCCAGTCCCAAAGTGCCCAAGAGACCACTTGCTTTCGAGGGATCTTCTTGCCTTCCTGAAGATCTAGCCCTACAGCGGCTATTGCACCGGTGTTCGCAACTACCGGCACCTCAAGGTTGGTTGGGTTCTTGACATCATCATCGAAGTCATTCGTCATGTTGAAAGGCTAGTGGTCATAGCGGACTAAACAAACCATCGAAACTTGAGTCAATGACACTCAATTTTCTTCAGATCGACTTGACATCCAATCCGCGTGAGTGCAAACTTGAGTGATGGAGGCTCAAGTCTCCAGAAACTTCACTTGAATAAGGAGTAAAGAGCTAATGGCTCGAGCAGTAGGAATTGACCTTGGAACCACGAACTCAGTCGTATCAGTACTTGAGGGTGGCGACCCAACGGTAATCGCTAACGCGGAAGGATTTCGCACCACACCGTCGGTGGTTGCATTCACGAAAGACGGCGAAGTGCTCGTCGGTGAGACAGCCAAGCGCCAAGCAGTCACAAACGTAGACCGCACAATTGCGAGCGTGAAACGTCACATGGGTACCGACTGGACCGTGAAGATTGACGATAAAACATACACCCCTCAAGAAATTTCAGCCCGTATCCTAGGCAAGCTAAAGCGTGACGCTGAACAATACCTTGGCGACACGGTCACGGATGCTGTCATCACGGTTCCCGCTTACTTCAACGACGCTGAACGTCAAGCAACAAAGGAAGCCGGAGAAATTGCCGGCCTAAACGTGCTTCGGATTATCAACGAGCCAACTGCAGCAGCACTCGCATACGGTCTCGACCGAGGCAAAGAGGACGAACTCATTTTGGTTTTCGACCTTGGTGGTGGAACATTCGACGTTTCACTACTCGAGGTAGGCAAGGACGAAGGGTTCTCAACGATTCAGGTTCGCGCCACCGCAGGAGACAACAGGCTAGGAGGTGACGACTGGGATCAGCGGATCGTCGACTATCTCATCAAGAAGTTCAAAGAAACCACGGGTGTTGACGTATCTAAAGACAAGATTGCTCGCCAGCGCCTCAAAGAAGCTGCGGAGCAAGCCAAGAAGGAGCTCAGTTCATCAACGAGCACGAGCATCCAACTTCCTTACTTGTCGCTCACCGAGAATGGTCCGGCCAACCTCGATGAGACGTTGACAAGAGCGCAATTCGAGCAAATGACTAGCGACCTTCTAGATCGCACGAAGAAGCCATTCGCCGACGTTATTAAGGAAGCCGGGATCAAGGTTGCCGACATCGACCACGTTGTTCTCGTGGGTGGATCAACTCGTATGCCGGCCGTCGTCGAGCTACTCAAGAAAGAGACCGGAGGCAAAGAACCAAACAAGGGTGTAAACCCGGACGAGGTTGTTGCGGTAGGAGCTGCACTTCAGGCAGGAGTGTTGAAGGGTGAACGCAAAGATGTTTTGCTCATCGACGTCACTCCACTTTCCCTTGGAATCGAAACCAAGGGTGGCATCATGACAAAACTGATTGAACGAAACACCGCTATTCCAACCAAGCGCAGTGAGACGTTCACAACTGCCGACGACAATCAGCCTTCGGTGGCAATTCAGGTGTTCCAAGGTGAACGAGAGTTCACGAAAGACAACAAGCCGCTAGGCACGTTTGAGTTGACCGGAATTGCGCCTGCGCCTCGCGGGGTACCTCAAATCGAGGTGACTTTCGACATCGACGCAAACGGCATCGTCCATGTATCTGCAAAGGATAAAGGCACCGGTAAAGAGCAGTCGATGACGATTACGGGAGGTTCTGCCTTAGGTAAGGAAGACATCGACCGGATGATTCGCGAAGCAGAGGAACATGCAGCCGAAGACAAGGTTCGTCGGGAAGCGGCCGAGCTTAGGAATAACGCCGAACAATTAGTGTTCTCGACCGAGAAGATCTTGACTGAGAACAGCGACAAACTGCCTGAAGACGTAAAGACCGAAATTCAAGCAGATGTCGATGGATTGAAGTCAGCGCTAGCCGGTGAGGACGATGACGCTGTGAACTCGGCATTTGAAAAGCTCAGCCAAAGCCAATCTAAGATCGGCGAGGCTTTGTATCAGCAAAGCGAAACGGCCTCGGCAACTGCTGCGGACTCTTCGACCGGAGAGCCAGCAGCAGCGGACGACGAAGACATCGTCGATGCTGAGGTAGTTGACGACGAGCCGGAGGGTGGCAAGAAATAGCGATGGCTTCAGAGAAGGAAAAGGGTAAGGGCCACGAGGATGGCCACGAAGAACCGGTTGTGCGCGACAAGCGCAGGATCGACCCGAAAACCGGAGAAGCTCGCAAGTCATCTGAATCATCGACTCAGTCCAAGCCAGATCCGGATGCCGAATCTGAGACCCTAACGGAAGACGACATTCAGAAACTGTTGTCGAGTACCGAAAGTGATGAGCCGGCATCGAAAGATTCGGATAAGTCGCACAAGGGCCACCACTCTTCCGCCAACGAACATTTGGATGACCTGAAGCGAATTCAAGCTGAATATGCAAACTACCGAAAGCGAGTGGAGCGGGACCGAATGCTCGCGCACGAGCTCGCTATCGCGGAGGTGTTTGCAACATTCTTGCCGGTTCTTGATGATTTGGATCTCGCGGAAGCACACGGCGATCTAGTTGGTGGAGCCCTCGATTTGGTTGCACAGAAAATTCGAGTGTTTGGTGAAAGATACGGACTTGCAAAAGTGGGAGAGGTCGGCGAACTGTTCGACCCGCGCATCCATGAAGCGATAGTTCAAGTGCCAAGCAAGAACGAGGATTCGCACAACCACATCGTTGAAGTGGTCCAATACGGATACCGAATCGGTGAGCGTCTATTGCGACCCGCGAAAGTCGCAGTCTCCATCAGTGGGGAGTAGAAATGGCCAGTCAAGACTGGTTTGAGAAAGATTTCTACAAGATCCTCGGTGTGCCCAAAGATATTTCTCAAGCCGAGCTGAAGAAGACCTACCGAAAACTGGCGCGAAAATATCACCCCGATTCAAACCCGGGTGACGCAAAAGCCGAGGCTCGCTTTAAGGAAATCAGCGAGGCGAATTCAGTGCTTTCCGATCCCGAGTCCCGCAAAGAGTACGACCAAATGCGAGCGATGGGTTCCGGGATGCCGAGATTCACTTCCGGCGGTCAGAACGGCGGATTTGAGGACGTATTTGGCGGAATGTTCGGTCAAGGCGGTAGACCAAACTTTCGTGCTCAAGGATTCGAGGACCTGTTTGGCGGGATTTTCGGTGGCGGGTTTGGCCAGTCCAGCGGAGGCTTTAGGGCTGCCGGTGGTCCATCCAAAGGTCGGGACATAAACGCTGGCACGACCTTGGATTTCATGACTGCAATTCGAGGCGACACAGTGAAGCTCCAAGCGGCCGGGGGTAAGCCGATTAGCGTTCGCGTCCCAGCAGGTGTCGCCGACGGTCAAAAGATTCGACTGAAAGGCAAAGGCGAACCTAGTCCGGACGGTGGTGCTCCGGGAGATTTGACTCTCACCGTGACGGTAAAAAAGCATCCGGTGTTTGAGCGTGACGGTCAAAACTTGAGACTTGAGGTGCCGGTCACTTATTCGGAAGCAGTGTTTGGGGCGACTATCGAAGTTCCAACTCTTGGGGGTGACCCTGTGAAACTCAAGATAGCGCCGGGAACTCCCAACGGAAGAGTGTTGCGAATCAAAGGCCGCGGCGTCACAACTGCGAAAGGCACGGGAGACTTGCTTGCTGAAGTCGCTATCGCAATCCCTGGTCATTTGACAGCGGAAGCGAAAGACTGGCTTGAGAAGTTTGAAAAAGCCATGCCAAAGGAGAACCCAAGGGCTGACCTGATTGCCAAAGCGAAGGCGGGTTGAAATGGACGAAAACTTACCAATGTTTGCTATCGCAATAGCTTCCGAGTTGGCCGGAATGCACCCGCAAACCCTCAGACAATACGACCGCATGGGCCTTGTGAGCCCCAAGCGCACAGCCGGTCAATCCCGCAGATACACAATGCGGGATGTAGTGCAATTGCGGGAGATCGCAAGGCTTGGCGGTGAGGGAGTGAGCCTTGAAGGCATCCGCAGAGTTCTCGACCTTGAAAACCATGTCGCAGCATTGCAAGCGCGAGTGCGAGAACTAGAGACGGCACTTGCGGATGAGTTGCTGCATCGTCCGGGAAGGCGAGTATTTGCGGCTGGTGAGTCGGGCGATGTCATTCCGCTTCGCGCCGGGACTCGCGCAAGAAAAAACACTCAGGTCGTGATTTGGCGACCGCAGAACCACTAGTTGAACAGGAGCCTTGATGGCAAATATGCAGGGTGCCCCCGCACCTGAAGAAGAAGCGAAGACGGCGCTGGAACAATACGGCGTGGATCTCACCGCGATCGCCCGAACCGGAAAACTGGACCCGGTGATTGGCCGCGACTCAGAAATTAGACGCGTCAGCCAAGTTCTTACTCGCCGCACAAAAAACAACCCCGTGCTCATTGGTGAGCCGGGAGTTGGGAAAACGGCGGTGGTCGAAGGGCTCGCTCAAAGGATCATCGCTGGTGATGTTGCTGAATCTCTAAAAGGCAAACGCCTAGTTGCTTTGGATCTTGCAGCGTTGGTTGCGGGAGCAAAGTATCGTGGCGAATTCGAGGAGCGCCTGAAAGCCGTGCTCAAAGAAATCAACGACGCCGATGGGCAAATAATCACATTCGTCGATGAACTCCACACCCTCATGGGGGCGGGCGGTGGTGAAGGTTCCGTCGCGGCCGCCAACATGCTGAAACCGATGCTTGCTCGCGGTGAACTGCGACTGATCGGTGCAACAACTTTGGATGAGTACCGCGAGTTCATTGAGAAGGATGCCGCTTTGGAACGACGATTCCAAACGGTGTATGTTGGCGAGCCAAGCGTTGAAGACACTATCGCCATCTTGCGAGGGCTCAAAGAACGTTATGAAGCTCACCACAAAGTCGCCATCGCCGATACCGCCCTCGTGGCAGCCGCGTCGCTGAGTAATCGCTATATCAGCGGAAGACAACTGCCTGACAAGGCTATTGACTTGATCGATGAGGCCGCCAGTAGGTTGCGAATGGAAATCGATTCGGCGCCAGTCGAAATTGATGAGTTGCGTCGATCGGTGGACCGACTAAAACTTGAAGAACTTGCCTTGAAGAAGGAGAAAGACGAAGCGAGCAAGGCTCGTCTTCAGAAACTTCGAGATGATTTGAAGGACAAGAGCGCCGTCCTTGATGACCTGCAGCGTCGTTGGGAGCGCGAGCGTGCATCCCTTAACCGTGTTGGTGAATTGAAGGGTCGGTTAGACACTCTGAGAATGGAGGCAGACCGGGCGCAACGTGAAGGAAATCTTGAGCGCGCATCCAGGTTGCTTTACGGTGAAATCCCGGTAATCGAACGCGAACTAGCGGATGCCGAAAAGTCTGAAGCCGAAACTCCCATGATGGTAAACGACCAGGTCACCGCCGAGGACATTGCCGCAGTGATTTCCGCGTGGACTGGAATTCCAGTTGGACGACTGTTGCAGGGTGAGACCGAAAAACTCTTGCACCTTGAGGCGGAACTCGCCAAGCGAATCGTCGGCCAAAAGCAAGCCGTCCAAAAAGTCGCGGATGCCGTTCGTCGAAGCCGCGCTGGCATCGCGGATCCAGACCGGCCAACTGGTTCGTTCCTGTTCCTTGGTCCAACGGGAGTTGGAAAGACGGAGCTTGCGAAGGCGCTCGCGGAATTCCTGTTCGATGACGAACGAGCGATGATCCGAATCGACATGAGCGAATACGGTGAACGGCATTCAGTTGCCCGATTGCTCGGAGCGCCCCCCGGCTACATTGGCTTCGAGCAAGGTGGCCAACTTACCGAAGCGGTGCGCCGTAGACCGTACTCTGTCGTGCTAATGGACGAGGTCGAAAAAGCACACCCCGACGTATTCGATGTGCTCCTTCAAGTCTTGGATGACGGTCGCCTAACCGACGGTCAAGGACGTACCGTTGACTTTCGCAACGTAATTTTGATCCTCACATCAAACCTTGGAAGCCAGTTCCTAATTGATCCTGAACTTAGTTGGGACCAAAAGAAGGAAGCGGTCAACGCAACTGTGCGGCAAGTATTCAAACCAGAATTCGTAAACCGCTTAGACGACATCGTTATCTTCACTCCATTGAGCGAAGGAGAACTAGCTCAAATTGTTGAGCTCTACGTTGATCGCTTGCAAACGCGACTTGCCGAAAGACGGCTCGATCTTGCAGTTACGCCGAGCGCTAGAACTTGGCTTGCTGAGCGTGGTTATGATCCGATCTTTGGGGCCAGACCGCTTCGTCGACTAATGCAGCACGAAATTGACGACCGTTTGGCGTCGGCTCTTCTCGCCGGAACAATTCGTGACGGCGATACCGTGCGGGTAGATCTAGATGCCGATACCGATGAATTGACCGTGGCGAGTAATTGATACTCTAAACCGTGCCTTCGTCGCGGAAACCAATGAAGGGCAACGTGAAAGCGTTGCACTTCATGCCACATGTTCAGGGCCTGCGCGCGGTGGCCGTGTTGCTTGTGGTGTTGTATCACGTCTGGCCTGGGCGGATTTCAGGTGGCTATGTCGGCGTAGATGTGTTCTTTGTCATTTCGGGCTTTCTAATCACCGGCCAGCTTTCAAGAGAGCTCGAGAAGACCGGCAAGATCGACTTGCCTTCATTCTGGGCAAAGCGAGTGCGACGGTTACTTCCTGCCGCAATCACCGTGCTTGTGTTTTGTGCGCTCGCGGTCATGTTTTTGCTGCCGCTTTCAAGTTTGCTCGCCGAAACAAGAGGCATTCTAGCCAGCACGTTCTATGTTGAAAACTGGGATCTCGCTCTTGGCGCAGTAGATTATCTCGCTTCGCATGACGCAACAACAGTGCAGCATTATTGGTCACTTTCGCTCGAAGAACAGTTCTATTTGATTTGGCCGCTACTGTTGTTGGCCGCTACTTGGATTGGCGCAAAGTTTTTTGCCGCGCGTAAGTGGTTACCGATGGCAAGCCTGGCAGTAATTGTGGTCATCGCCTCACTATTGGCCTCAATTTTCTACACAAACAGTAATCCGGCCGAGGCGTACTTTGTCACTTGGACAAGGCTTTGGGAGTTCGGCATCGGGGCGATTTTGGCTTTGCTCCCAAGGTTGAGACCGAGGAGCGCTTGGGCATCAAACTTGACCGGATATGCGGGATTGGCGATGGTGCTCGCTGCCGGTTGGTTCTTCGATCGAGAAACACCGTTCCCCGGATACACAGCTTTGCTACCGGTTGTTGGTGCCGCGCTGGTTATTGCCAGTGATCGGGCGGAACATTGGTGGGACATCGGCAGGGTACTCGGCGGTCGCCCGCAGCGATTCACCGGCGATATTTCCTACTCGCTCTACCTATGGCACTGGCCGCTAATCATCATTGCGCCATACGTTCCAGGTTGGGGACTTAGCGGACTGCATCGGATTGCGCTGATTGTCATTTGCTTTGTACTCGCTTGGTTAACGAAGCGATTTGTAGAAGATCCGTTCCGAACACTCAAAGTTCTAACAAATCGCAAACCCAGATTCAGTTATCTCGGCGCGATTGGGATGATGGGGGTTTCAAGCCTCGTGGTGGCGGTCGCGTTTTTCGTGGGGCAACCCAAATATGAAGCTCAAGCGGCGGAACTGGCTGCTATCCGTGCGAACCTTCCAGACTGTTTTGGCGCTCTAGCAACGCAAGGATGTGAGAATCCGCAACTGCTTGGGCAGATCATCCCTAGTCCCGGGTTTGGAAATGCCGATTCCCCGACAGAGGCGCAGTGTCTTGTCCAGCTCAACGAATCCAGTTTGAAAGTCTGCAAGTTTGGATCAACCGACGCAAGCGCGCCAAGGATTGCTCTAATTGGGGATAGCCACGCCTACCAATACATCGACACAATGATCACCTTGGCTACCCAAAATGGATGGGCTCTAACCACTTACCTAAAAGGTGCTTGCCCGTGGACCACAGCTCAAGTTGGAGGGCCGAGCCCCGCCTTCACAGCCTCATGCAAAACCTGGCGCGAGAATCTTCAAACTGAACTTGCAAACTCGAAACCGTTCGATGTTGTGTTCACTGCGGCGCTAGCTCACACACCTTATGTGATATCCGCGGGAGACCGTAACGAAGTACTTGCAGAGGGTTTCGCGAACGCGTGGCAGCAGGCGCGAGGCGCAAACATCGTCACGATTGTTGACAACCCGGACTTTGAGGAAGACCCAAACAAGTGTTTGCGTCTATCAAAACCGGAGCACTGTACGGAACCTAGGACTGCGGTACTCGACAAGGTGGACCCACTTAAGATCGCAGCGCAACAAAGCGGTGCTGGGCTGCTCGATTTCAGCGACATCTATTGCGATTCAAACGACTGCTTCAGTGTCATCGCGAACGCGAACGTGTATCGAGATCAAGATCACTTAACGCGCACGTTTGCGTTGACCCTTGGCCCGGCAATCGAGCAAGAAATCAAAGCAAAACTGGCTAAGTAAGCGCGGGGATAACTTCAGTTTCGAGCAAGTCAAGCACGTACGGATCGTAGGCCGCTTCGGGGCAATAAATAATCGCGGTATCCAAACCGGCATCTTTCAATCGTTGAAGGCCGGCGATCACTTGCGGAACTGTACCGACCCCAACAGTTTCACGATATTCCGAAACATACTTCGCGGCCGATTCGGCACCAACGTATGGAGCGATCATCGATTCGATTCTTGAGAGCCGATTTGCAACATCCTCGACTGATTCACCCAAGACGACCTTCACGTTGGTTGACCGGCGAATGGCATCAAACGGACGATTTAGTTTGACGCAGTGCTCTTGAAGGATCGCACTTTTTGCATTGAATACCTCGATGTCACCGTCAGCGAAGTTTGTACAATTCGCAAACTGTGCGGCAATTCTCAAAGTAACTTTTTCGCCGCCGCCAGCAATCCAGATTGGAATACCTTCGGGTTGTAACGGTCTAGGTTCAACGATCGCGTTACTAACCTGGTAATACTTACCAGTCAAACTTGCTTTGCCTTCGGTCCAAGCATGTTGCATGATTCGAACACCCTCTTCGAGCCGACCGAGTCTCTCACCGGCTGAAGGGAAGCCGTAACCGTATGCCAACCACTCGTGCTCGTACCAACCGGCACCAATACCCATTTCAACGCGACCATTTGAGATCAGGTCAACCGTTGCGGCGACTTTCGCGAGATAAGCGGGGTTTCGATAAGAAATACACGTGCACATTTGCCCAAGTCGCACTCGTTTGGTTGTCGCAGCAAAGGCCGCCATTAGAGTCCACGCCTCGTGCGTTGCTTGATCAGTCGCCTCGGGAACGGTGTGAAAATGATCAAACACCCAAATTGACTCCCAAGCGCCAGCATCCGCTCGATTGGCCAATTGGTTCATTACCGTCCACTGTTCTTTAGGATCAATTCCGACCAAGTCATGACGCCAGCCTTGCGGAATGAACAGTCCGAACTTCACGACAACTCCTTTGTGATGGCTTCAACAAAAGCATCAACATCTGCCTCGGTCGTATCAAAGGAGCACATCCAACGGACTTCTCCTGTTGCCTGGTTCCAGTCATAGAAGCGAAAACTGTTTCTAAGTCGATCCGCTACCCCTGGCGGTAGCACCGCGAACAACGCGTTTGATTCGGTGGGTTGCGAAAACGTCAAGCCGTTGATCGTTCCCGACGCAACTCTGCGATCAAGCTCCGATCGCAACCTATCGGCCATCTGATTCGCGTGAGTCGCCGAGCGCAGCCAAAGGTCACCTTCTAGAAGCGCCAAAAACTGCGCGGACACGAACCGCATTTTCGATGCAAGTTGCATGTTCAGTTTTCGCAAATAGTTCAGTCCATCTACAGCCTTCGGGTTGATTGCAACTATTGCTTCCCCGTAGAGCATCCCGTTCTTCGTACCGCCGAGACTTAGGACATCGACTCCCGTTTCATGAGTCAACTCACCTAACCCGACTCCGAGCCTGGCTGCTGCGTTGGCGATCCTTGCGCCATCCACGTGGACCGTCATACCTTTCGAATGCGCGTGGTCGGTAATAGCTTTCAATTCTGCAAGCGAATAGCAAGTACCAAGCTCAGTAGTTTGCGTGATACTCACTGCGAGAGGTTGAGCCCGATGTTCATCTCCCCAACCCCAAGCCTCACGATCAATGAGTTCGGGAGTGAGTTTGCCGTCGGGAGTCGCGACCGTCAACAACTTCAATCCGCTCACTCTTTCGGGTGCAGCGTTCTCATCGGTGTGAATGTGCGCGTTGGCACCAGCAATCACAGCCCCCCAACGCGGCAACATTGCAGTCAGTCCCGTGACATTTGCGCCCGTGCCATTGAAGACCGGAAAAATCTCCGATTGATTTCCGAAGATTTGTTTTGAAAGCACCCCAAGTCGGGCTGTGTATTCGTCACCACCGTAAGCAATTTGGTGGCCTTCGTTGGCTTGCGCTATCGCCTCAAGCACTTCAGGGTGGGCACCGGCGTAGTTGTCACTTGCGAATCCGCGCAAGTTTGGGTCATGAAGTCGAGTCACTGGCCTATTCTCGCACTCCAAGACTTTTCCGAAGCAATCAGGCTCTTCCAGTCAGCGCTTCGGCAAGTTTCATTCGGCCACCCGTACGAAGAAGCGCCCTGGAGTAAATCTTTGCGCCGATCACAATCACGACACTCGTCGTCACGAGCAGAATCACCAAAGAAAGCAAAGGCTCCCACCACGCGGCTGTCCCGAGGAAGATTCTCATTGGCATCCCGACCGGAGCAGAGAACGGAATGTACGACATGATTGAAAGCACTAGCGGATTGCTGTTGAAGGTGATCACCAATATGTATGGCAACATCACGAGAAGCATCACCGGAGATGTGGCGCTACCGACATCCTCTTGTCGAGAAACCAATGATGCAGCTGCTGCATAAAGTGCCGCAAGCATTACGAATCCGAATACAAAAAACACCACGAACCACGCGATTGATGGCCCAAACTGTGTGAGCAATTTTGATTGCCCAGTCGCAATAAATCCGACAGACGCCAGCACGGCAATCGCCGCAATCTGGGCAAACGCCAAAATGCTATTTCCAACTACTTTTCCGGTAAGCAGTACGCGCACCGGAATTGCAGCAATCAGGATCTCAACTATTCGAGTCTGCTTTTCTTCCACAACACTTTGAGCAATTGTTGTGCCAAATGTCATCGCCGAAATGAAAAACACAAGCCCGAATGCAATTGCGGCAAAGTAAATAAGCAGCGAGTCAACCTTGAGCGGGTGAAGCACTTCGACTTCCGGGTAGACGCTCAATTGTGCCAGGAGGGACTGCGGCGTTGAGTCCTTTGAAACGAGTTTGAAGCCAATCCCTTTGCCTTCAGTCGGGATCAACGCAGCCTCAACTTTGCCGTTTTCAACGAGATCGGTTGCCGCGGATTCTGTTTCAACTGGTGTGACTTCGAGATTGTCAAAACTTTCAGCTATCGAAACAGCGCTACCCAGTGCTGCAACTTTCGTCTTTTCAGGATTCGCGCTAAGAATCCCACCAGCGATCACTGACGCTAAGACAGAGAGCATAAGAATTGCAGTCGAAATCAGAAACGCTTTGCTACGCAATTTCGCTCTAATTTCACGAACTGCCACCAAGAAGATTCCTTGAATTGGACTTAACACCTCGCTCATCCGATCACTTCCTTGAAAATCTCGGAAAGCGTTGGGCGCTTTGGCGCGAATTTAGTTACCGATCCTTTGCTCAACGCAAGCCGCAACACTTCTTGGGCGCTTTCTTGATCAGCGTTGAACGCAGCTCTCGTTCCCTCGCTTTTGGTTACTGTCACACCTTTCATCTTGTTCAGCCAGTCGAGTTCTTTCTCCGTTTCGATTTCAAAACTAGAGGTGCCAAATTCTGCTTGAAGAGCCTGTTTAGTTCCCGCAGCTCGGATGCTGCCGTCCGCGATAACTACAAGGTCATCGCAAAGCCGTTCGACGACATCGAGTTGGTGAGATGAGAACAACACGGGTGCACCGGTAGAAGCTTTGCGTTTCAGCACGCCTTGGACGCTATCGACAGCCAACGGATCTAGACCAGAGAATGGTTCATCCAACACAAGAATCTCGGGGTCATGAACCAGAGATGCTGCGATTTGTGCCCGCTGTTGATTGCCGAGAGAAAGCGTTTCAATTTGGGAGTTTGCTTTTCCCTCGAGTCCAAGCTCTTGAATAAGCAAGTCAGAGTTGCTTCTTGCGCGAGAAGGGTTCAAACCGTGCAACCTGGCCAAATACACCAATTGCTCGGCTACCTTCATTTTCGGATAGAGCCCACGCTCCTCCGGCATGTATCCGATTCGCGATCTAACTGAACCGTCAACTGGAGCGCCTTGGTAGGTTACTCTCCCTGAATCAGCCGACAGGACGCCAAGGATAATTCGCATTGTTGTGGTTTTGCCGGCTCCGTTAGCCCCGACAAATCCGGTGAGTCTTCCCGAGTCAACTTTGAAACTCACGTCGTTCAACACTGCTTTCTGGCCGAACGAACGATTGACTTTGACTAACTCGAGCACCCTCCAACCCTAACGACTATCACCTGTTATTCCCGAGGTGGATTCGATAACCGTTGCCATTTTGCGCGAAAGTGCCTCATAGAACATTGATAACGGGAACTCGTCATCCATGACCAAGTCTGTTAGGTCCCGAGGTAAACCTTCCAGCGGCAAAGCCTTTGAGGCCCATTTTGAAGCCGGATGAGGTGTCAGAGTTGCCGAAATCAACTCATGTGCTGCGAGCCAGTGGGCCACTTTCGGCCGATCGATCGATCGCCAATACAAGTCGCCGATTTGCGCTCCGAGTGCGTTGACAACATCTGGAACGTCATCCCAATCGATGCTCAGGGTTGTGTCGGTCCAGTGAAGAACATGGTGCTGGTGAAGCCACGCGAACAGTAGCTGACCGCCAAGCCCGTCGTAATTGCGAACCCGGGAACCAGTCAGCGCGAAACGGAAAATCCGATCAAACAACACCGCGTATTGCACCAACTTTGCGTGCTTTCGTGTTACCTCGTCGGTATCATCGGCGCGAGTCAAACGTACCGCCTCGTGAAATGCGGTCAGATCGCAACGAAGTTCTTCTAGAGAGTAAAGAAAGTAAGGCATCCGCTGCTTGATCATGAACGGGTCGAACGGAAGATCGCCCCGCATGTGCGTGCGGTCGTGAATCAGATCCCACATTACGAAAGTTTGCTCTGCGAGGTCTTGGCTTTCCAGGAGTTCTTTCGCGTCATCCGGAAGTTGCAGGCCGGTGATCTCAGCCGCGGATTTCACCACTCGACGGAACCTAGCGGCCTCACGATCGGCGAAGATTGCACCCCAAGTGAATTTAGGTGTTTGACGTACCGCAACAGTTTCCGGGAATAGCACGGCAGAGTTCGTATCGTAACCGGATGTGAAGTCCAGGAATTTGATCGGCACGAACATCTTGTTGGAATATTCACCGGCTTCGAGTGCGGCAACAAACTCGGGCCAAATAACTTGAATCAATACCGCTTGAACCAGGCGATCCGTGCTGCCGTTTTGGGTGTACATGGGAAACACAACAAGGTGGCGGATCCCGTTCTGGCGAAGCAATTCAGGTCGAAACGCTACGAGACTGTCGTGAAAATCTGGTACGCCGAAATCTTGAGACTGCCATGCGCGAAAGTCGCTCACCAACAGATCGAGATATTCGCGATCGTGCTCAAAGTTCACCGAAAGCGCTTCAATCGAGTTGACGATCGTCCCTACCAATTCGCGGGCAAGTTTGTGATCAGCGTTCTTTGGGATGCTTCCATCTTGCGTTTGCAGAGGTTGAATCTGAGCGACCGCAGTCTTTAGGGAAAGCCAATTTGGGTCGCCAGCCAATTCGTCGAAGTGTGAAGGTGACTTATCCAGTGTTGCTGAGCCAGCGGTCTCTGGAGCACTGGTCATAGAGTTAGCCATCTTGATTCCTTCACGTCGAACGACACAACAGATTCAAGGCTAACTAGAACGGTTTCGGTTTTGGTTGCGTACGCTTGCGAGAACTTGCGTCGTGTGTTGTGCGGTGCAACTTTCCGAACCAGTGGCGGCAGAATCTTCAAAACACTGCCGTGTTAGCTCACTGGAATGCGAATCTTCCCGATGAGGCGAACCGCGTTCAACGCTTCTTTTGCGTTCTGTTCTCTCAATGATTTGAGGAGTGCAATTTGCGCTTGACCTAGAAGTTCAAAGTCAATTTGGCTCGGAAGGTGAAGGCTACCAAGTCGGATTCGGTACACAACTGAGGTGAGCGCTCGAACAAGTGTCTCGTTCTTTGAAGCGGTCATTGGTCTTGCAAAGAAGGCAAAGTTTGCTGTGGCGACTGCCCTCATATCGTTTGCTTTGACCCCCTTATCGAATTCTTCGTTGTCAGCTGCCATTTGATTCAAAACGTCAGCACTAAGACCAATTGTCACTTCAGCGATTAGTGCCTTGTACAGGGCTAGCCAAACAACCATCGCCTCAACGGTTTCGTCTGGACTAACAACCGCGACTCTCGTGAATCGGCTTGCCGAAGCTTCGATGAGTCCGATTTCTCGGAGTCGTTGTAACGCTTCCCTAACTGGGGTGCGAGACACTCCAAACTCGGTAGCTAACGCGATGTCGCTAATGCGTTCTCCAGGTTCAAGCTGGCCGACGTTTATGGCATCCAAAATCCGATCGAATACGGTTGTGACAACACGGCTCGTCACAAACCTTAATTCCTTCTCAAGGTTCATCGATGGTCGCGCAGAAAACAGTTGGGCCACAATCTCTAATAATAGGTACCCTAAACAACGTTGCTAGAAGATCATCGGTCTATCGAGTTCGGCTTCGCCCGTATCAATGTCGATGCTCACCGGTACGTGATCGCTTGGGGCGTCGCCTTTGCGTTCGTCCCGATGTATCTTCGCGTCAATGCAAATATCGGCTAACGCTTTCGACCCGAGAATGAAATCAATTCTCATGCCTTCATTTTTCGGAAACTTCAATTGCTTGTAATCCCAATAGGTGTAGCCGGTCGGAACAAAACTTCGAACCACGTCAACCATCCCAATGTCTAGAAACTCGTGGAATGCGGCTCGTTCCTTTGGGGAGATGTGTGTTGACTCGCCTTGGATGAAACTCGGGTCTCCCATGTCAGCGTCTGACGGTGCAATATTCCAATCGCCCATGAGAGCCAAAATCTGGTCTGGGGATTCGTTCAACCATTTGGAGGTTTGACTGGCCAACTGATCCAACCAATTCAACTTGTATGCCATGTGCGGGTCGTCCAGGCCCCGGCCATTTGGAACATAGAGACTCCAAAGCCGAATCCCTTCAACCGTGACTGCAAGAGCACGCGCTTCAAGTGGTGCCTCCGAACCTTCGAAACCCTTCTTGAAACCTGGTTGCCCTGTGAAGTTAGTTTCGACGTCCGTCATGGGAACTCGACTTGCGAACGCAACTCCATTCCACTGGTCTAATCCGTGTGCAACTACTTCATAACCCGCTGCTTCGAATGCTTCCACCGGGAACTGTTCTGGCTTGCACTTTATTTCTTGCATTCCAAGCACATCGACGTCCTCACTGACTAACCAATCAACGACGCGAGCGAAGCGAGAACGAATTGAGTTCACATTCCATGTGGCGATGCGCATGGCTAAACGCTACCTTCTCCACCTCTTGAGCGTGGCAGAGTGGTTGCTTCCTTTAGCTTCACCTTTCGGTTGAATTTGCAAGCCCAGGTTGGCAATCTAGTTGCGCTTTGGCGAATAGGCTTGACCCCGTGAAGGATGCCAGATCAGCGCTCGTTGAGTACATCTCAAGCGAGGCGGTTTTTCATGGCGACTTCGTTCTAACCAGTGGCGCCAAAGCCAAGTTTTATGTTGATTTGCGCAAAGTCAGTCTCGATCACAGGGTCGCACCGCTAATCGGTGAGGTGATGGTTGACCTTATTTCTGGAATTGCTGGAGTGAGTGCTGTTGGTGGCATGACGATGGGTGCCGATCCGATCGCTACCTCGATAATGCATGCGAGCCTCAAAACCGAACACCCACTAGACGCGTTTGTGGTTCGCAAACAGCCAAAGGATCACGGTCGAGGTCGGCAAGTTGAGGGCCCGGACATTAGTGGAAAGCGGGTTGTCGTCGTAGAAGACACTTCAACAACTGGCGGTTCACCGTTAGCAGCGATCAAAGCTGTAGAGGCGGCCGGAGCGAAAGTTGCTGCTGTCGCTGTTGTGGTCGACCGCAATACCGGCGCGAAGGAAGCGATTGAAGCTGCTGGCTATTCTTATTTAGCGGCGCTTGGCCTTGAAGACCTTGGACTTACTAAATGAGCGACAACAACTCGAATCTAGGTGCCGGTGAACCCACCGACGATGGGTTGGACGCCTGGTTTAACGCAAATTTCGGGGCAGCGAACCCCTCCCCTGCTGCGCCTGAGGAGGAGCGCAAGCCGGAGCCTGTCCTGCCGCCCGAGCCAAGACCGGAGCCCACCCCCGAAATCAATCCCGAACCAAGATTCGAGCCAGCAACTCCATCGGAACCGGCCTCACCGGCGACCGGTAGGCATTCGATAATTTCGGATCCAGCACCCGTGTTTCCGGGATTTGAGACCCCGCTTGGAACAACACCTGTGATTCCAGGATTTGAGACCCCGCTTGGGGTGCCAACAGGAACGCAAACGGGGACACCCTCTGGGGCGCCAACCCCAATCCCGGCAGATACGCCTTTCACAAGCTCGCAAATACCGCCGCAGTTCACTCAACAGTCGCCCACAGAGAGTGAACCCCCATTGCCTGTACCTCCGGAGACCCAGAGCGCGCCAACGAGTTCAACCCAAGCGGTTCTGGGCGGTGGCGGCATCGATGATCTGTTCGGTGAATCTAATTTTCAGGACTACGAAGCGGAACCACTTATTGGCAGATTACCTAGCGGGCCAAGAGAAAAAGCGGTTCGCCTCAAGCCTGGCCCCGCGGGCATCGGTAAAACCCAAAAAGTTCTTATGTGGATTGCAGGAGGTCTGGTCGCCGCACTCGCACTCGTGGTGCTGTTTTACTTCGGCACAAAACTTCCGGCTATGCTCGGGCCGGCACCCGTGAAGGTAGCCCTGCCAACCGCGACCCCAAATCCCACCCCAACTGTGAAACCAATCGGACCGGTAGCTCCAGGGGAATACCGTTGGGATGAGCTACTGGGTGGCGAATGCATTGATCCTTATAACGGACCTTGGGTCGATAAGTACACGGTTGTTGATTGCGCTCAACCACACGCCGCCCAGTTGACAACTGTTGGTGAATTTGGAAACAACGGCAACCCTCTTGATCCATTCCCGGGACTCACTGCTCTGCAAAGTCAAATTGGGATTTTATGTACCAGTTCGGCGGTAATTGATTACGCGGCAGCTGCGGCATATAGCGATATCCAATTCGAAGCAAGTTATCCGGTGGATGCTGCCCAATGGGTTAAGGGCGATCACAATTACTACTGTTTCGTGTCTCGATCATCTGAAGGTGCATTGACGGGATCGATTGCCGTACCTGAAGTTCCAGAGACGCCCACTCCAGCACCTTAACGGGCGGACTAGCTAGCGGAATAAACTTGCTGTCCGCCAACGAAGGTTTGTTGCACCTTCGTCAATCCGATTTCCTTCGCCGGTAAATCGAAGGGATCTCGATCCAAAACCACCAGATCGGCTAGCTTTCCAACCTCGATTGAGCCTGCTTCGTCGCAATGATTCAAATAAGCCGAGCCGGCCGTGTAGGCGGTTAGAGAAGTTGCCAAATCTAGAGCTTGCTCAGGCAGGAACACTTCATATTCTTCTAGTTCTTGCCCGGGAGCGGCGAGGCGATTTACTGCGACATGAATTGCAGCGAACGGATCGGGGGTGCTAACAGACCAATCACTGCCAGCCGCCAAAGAAGCACCGCTACGAAACAAGTCTCCAAACGGATACTGCCAGGAACTTCGAGGCTCACCTAAGAACGGTAGTGTCAGATCGACCATTTGCGGCTCCAGTGCAGCCCAAAGTGATTGCATATTCGCGATGACCGCGAGTTGTCTGAACCTCGGAATATCTTCTGGATGAACTATCTGAAGGTGTGCAATATGGTGGCGGTTGTCGTTGAATCCATTTCGAGAGCGCGCAAACTCTATGGAATTAAGAGCTTCGCGAACCGCTCGATCCCCGATCGCATGAAAATGAACTTGAAAACCAAGCGCATCGAGTTCTGGGACTGCTTCATTCAAAATTTTTGGGTCAACGAAAGAGATTCCAGAGTTATCGGTGTGACCACCGTGGCCGTCACAATATGGCTCAAGCATGGCGGCGGTGAAATTTTCGGCGACACCGTCTTGCATGATTTTCACACTAGTTGCCTCGAATCGACCTGCCTTGTTCGCCCGCCGCCGTTCTACCATCTCAGGGATCTGTTCGAGTCCTCGAGACCGATCCCACCAAAGTGCACCAACAACTCTCGCGGTTAGCTGGCCAGACGCTGCAGCAGTCATGTAGGCCGGAGTCGCATCACCCGCGTCACCGTAATCTCCCAAAATGGCATCCTGCCAACCGGTCACACCGAGCGAGTGCAAATACTCTTGGCCAATAAGTAGCGCTCGCAAATAGTCTTCGGCGGAAGTTTCCGGCAAAAGTCGGTTAACGAGAGTCATCGCACCTTCATGAAGAGTGCCACTCGGGGAACCACTCGAATCACGCTCAATTCGCCCATCAGTCGGGTCTGGGGTTGAGCTATCGATTCCGGCCAGCTCCAAAGCTTTCGAGTTCACCCAGGCGCCATGACCGTCCCGGTTTGGAAGAAACACGGGTCGATCCGGAAATATCCGATCGAGGTCCGATTTGGTAGGCGTCCCTCCTGGGAAAGCCGCCATGCTCCAGCCGCCCCCCAGGATCCATTCTTTTTCTGGATTGGATTCGGAATAATCTTGAAGCTTCTGCAGATAGCCTTCCCTGGTTGACTCGTTTGAAAGGTCGCAACGGATTAGATCCAGCCCACCCCAAACCGCATGTACGTGAGAGTCTTGAAAGCCGGGTAGTAACATCCCGCCATCCAAATCAACAATTTGAGTTCCGGGACCTCTCAGTTCGAGGAGTTCGTCGTTTCCGACGGCAACTATTCGTTCACCTGCAACAGCAACGGCCGTCGCGGATTTTCGCACCGCAGTGGAGGTAAATACTTTGCCGCCGCGAAAAATCAGATCCACTTTATTCATTTGAAACTCCAAATCAGTCTGATCAGCCGGCCATGGTACGAGCAATTTGCGAGGCTGAATCCCCTGACTTCTTCAAAACCACGGCAACTAGAGCGAGCGCCCCAAGCGTAAGAACTAGCATCACAACAGACATTGAGGCTATGTCCGGTCTAAGACCTGTGCGCACCGAACTCAGTACGTAAACCGGCCAAGGTGTTGTTCCAGACACTTGAACAAAAGACGCAACGATCGTGTTGTCCAAACCCAAGGTAAACGAGAGCAGACCGCCCGCAAGCACCGCTGGCATAGCTAGTGGAAGGGTAATTTTCCAAAATGTGCGAGCCGGTGGTGCATACAAATCGGCTGACGCTTCTTCGAGGTTCTCGTTAAGCCCAACCAATCGAGATCTCACGATGTATGTAACTACCGCGGTTGAAAATAGGGATTGTCCAACGACCAAACGCACAATACCGTCATTGAAAATTCCAAGCCCGAGGTCTTGGCCTAGGAACACCACCCAAGGCAGCAGTGAAACTGCGTCCACTATTTCAGGGGTAATTGCCACAAAAAGTAGGAGCACCGAAAACCAAGCGACCCATTTTCCTGGCCTTCTTGCCATTGCCACTCCGGCAAGAGTTCCGAGCAACGTTGCCAGCAATGCCGAAAATACCCCAGCTCGAAGACTCACCCAGACCGAGCTGGTCACCGCGGTTTTTTCAAGCATCGCTTGATAGCCGTCAAACCCGAATCCGTCCCAAGCGGCAAGCAGCCGGCCGGAGTTAAACGAATAGACAAAGATCACAATTATTGGCGCGAACAAGAAAATGAAGACGATTACGCTCCAGACTCCCAAACTCGCTTCGGTGAGTTTGAACTGTCTGCGTGGTTTGGAGTTCGTGCTGGTCATTTCGCCATCCCAATCACAAGTTTCCTGCTTCGTGAGAACGGCAAGATAGCCAACCAGATAATCAAACCTGCCAGAGCCGCCGATAGCAGAATCACGACTATCAGCAACACCGCCATTGCAGACCCGAGTGCCCAGTTCTGCGCTGTCTGGAATTGACTGGCTACGAGCACCCCGGCCATGTTTCCTTTCGCGCCACCTAGAACTTTCGCCGTGATGTAATCACCCATCAGCGGGATATAAACCAGAATGGTTCCGACGATAATTCCTGGCATAGCTAGCGGAATCGTGACTCGGAACAACGTTGCGATCCGCCCGGCCCCAAGATCCTTGCTCGCCTCTCTCATCTCATTGCTAACTCGGTCAAATGCGACAAAAAGAGGCAAGATCATGAGAGGCAGATAGTTGTAGACAACCCCAAGTAACACGGCACTTCTCGTGTACAGGATGTCGAGCGGACCGTGGATTATTCCGACACTTGATAGGGCGGTCGCGAGCCAACCGTGAGGAGCGAGAATGATTTGCCAACCAATGGTTCTGACCAAAAAGTTTGTCCAATACGGAACCATCACTAAAGCAAGCAGCAGTCCCCTGAATCGAACGGGAACTTTCACGGACATCCAGTAGGCGACGGGGAAGGCAATGAGAAGGCAGAGTATCGTCCCCGCCAGACCTACCCACAGGGTGTTCCAGAACGTTGTGAAGAATGTTGGATTAAGCGCTTCCGCGTATCGATCGAATGAAAGTTTGTCATTCGCGTGACTTGCGAATATTCCTGGCTTGTAGCCGAAGCTGAACCAAAGCACCATGAGCACAGGTGCCACAAAGAATATAAGCAACCAACCAATTGCCGGAATGGCAAGAGTTGGCCGCGGAAGGCGAAATCCACTCACCTTACGCGCCCGCTGCAGCCTTCATCTTGTTCCAAATGTCGACCGTTCGCGCCTGGGCTTCGTTGATTTCCGCGGTCTTCATTGTTGCAAGTTGTTCCGGAGTGAAGAACACGAGGTCTAGCATCTCGAGTCCTTCTTCCTTTGCTTTCTCTTCTATCCCTGTGCCACCCGTGTGATAACCGATGTAGTCGAGTTCCTTAAGGGAGTTCGCTGGCTCCAGCACATAGTTGATGAATGCGTGAGCGGACTTCGGGTGCGGAGCACCTTCAGCAATTGCCCAGTTGTCCATCCAGAGTTCCGTTGCCGGAGAGCCAAGTACCCACTGCCACTTGTCTGGATCGTCACTTTCGGAGATTCCGAGTCTTGCATCGCCGTTCCAGATTTGGATTAGCGATTGGAGGCTCTGCACTACGGCATCGGAACCCGGGTTGGAATTGAAGGAGGCAACGTGTTTTGCAAACGTGTTAACCAAATAGTCTTCCGCCGCGTCGATATCTTCCTTCTTGGTGGTGTTCCAATCGATGCCGTGAGCCCAGTAATACATTCCCGTGATTTCACCCGGGTCATCTAGCACCGAGACACTACCGCTGGCCTCGTTTTCTGCGGCGTCGAAGAAGTCATTCCAAGTGAGCAACTCACGCTTAATCACGGTTTTGTCATAAACAAATCCGGTGGTTCCCCATGCCTTACAAATCGAATAGTCATTATTCGGATCCCAGTCGCGTCCCAAGAACGCCGGATCCATGTACTTGATATTTGGAATCAGACTGTGGTCTAGCTTGGTTAGCAGCTTGTTTTGCACCATTTGGGGAATAAAAGGTCCAGTCGGTACGACGATGTCGTAGCCGCTTGTGCCTTTGGCCTCGGTGAGCTTCGAAATCATTTCTTCATTTGAACCGAATGAGTCGACGGTCAGTTTGGGTCCGAGCTTCTTCGTAAATCCGGTAAGTACTTCGGGAGCGTCGTAATCCCCCCACGAGTACATTGAGAGGCTACCTTCGAGTCCGTTTTTTAGAATTGCATCCGGTGAGCTGCAGGCCGCAAGGAACGCGGCGCCACCGGCTGCAGCGGCGAAGCTCAGGAATCGCCGTCGATTGAGTTCTTGAGTGATAATTTTCGCCGCAGGTGCACTTGCAAGGATCTTTAGTTGACTGTTTTCGCTTTTCATGTCACTTCGCTTCCTCTTCTTCTTGTTTTGCGTTTTCTTCATGAGCATGGAACATGAGCACGCTCTCTGACGTCCAACTGCACCATACGTTTGATTTCAGTTCTAATTTGGGGGCACCTGGTCGGGGTCTGCGAGCCAGAATCGTTTGACCGCCTGCGATGTCGACCAAGTACTGCAAAGTTTCACCAAGGTGCGAAACGCTCACTAACTTTCCAAGCACTTTGTTGAAACTGCTGTGTGGTTCTAATTGACCGATCTCAACATCCTCGGGGCGGATTGCGGCCCTCACCGGAGTGCCTGTCGGTTCTGCAAGTCTTGTCGCAGAACGAATCGACAGTTTGGAATTTTCTAACAGTCCAGACTCGTTCAGTTTGCCTTCGAAAAAGTTTTGTTGACCGATGAAGCCGGCAACATAAGCGGATGCTGGCGCGCTGTAAATCGTTTCCGCATCCGCCAATTGCTCGATTTTGCCGTCGCGCATGATCGCAATCCGGTCACTCATCGAGAGCGCTTCACCTTGATCGTGCGTCACGAAAATGAACGTGATCCCAAGTTGGGACTGCAACAACTTCAACTCCAATTGCATCTCTTCGCGCAATTGGCGATCCAAAGCGCCCAGCGGTTCATCCAATAGGAGCACCGCCGGTCGGTTTATCAGTGCGCGAGCCAGAGCGATGCGTTGTTGCTGTCCTCCAGAAAGTTGCGTCGGCTTTCGGTCCGCGAAGGAGCGCATCTTGACCATCTCAAGAGAGGAAATAACCCGCTCCCGAATCTCTGACTTTGGAACTTTCTTTTGTTGAAGACCATAAGCAATGTTTTCGGCCACAGTTAAATGCGGGAATAACGCATAGGCCTGAAATACCGTGTTTACGTTCCTCTTATAGGGAGGTACCCCAAGAACACTCTCGCCCGATATTCGAATTGACCCTGAATCTGGAGTTTCGAAACCTGCCAGCATTCGCAAAGTAGTGGTCTTTCCACAGCCTGAAGGCCCAAGCAAAGAAAGAAACTCTCCTGGCTCAACTCGAAGATCAATGTCGTTCACTGCTACGGCATCGCCGAATTTCTTGGTGACCGATTCAAGAACTACAGTTCCAATTGGTTCGTCTAGTTGTGCTCTTGTTTCGGCAGTTACTGCGTTGGAAGTCACGTCGTTGTGTCCTTGCCCAATTTCGTCGTCAACTACTATCGGATTCTACGAAGTCAATCGTAAAACTGGAAGATACGCAACGGTTTCAATGTCATTTGCAAGATTTTGCCGCGTTTTTCGTAAGTTGACGGTTGTGAAACCTTAGGTATTTGAAATCAAACTCATTCAAACCATCGTGGCGTATCGTAGGGGCGGTGAATCTGATTTGGCGCACCCTCTTGCACTTTTTTCTACCGGTTCAGTCAATGAACGATCCGACTGAAGTTTATTCGACAAGGCTTCGAGTCCTACCGACGGATCTTGACGTAAACGGACACATGAACAACGGGCGCTACTTATCAATCTCCGACATTGGACGACTGGAATTGCTAAAGGCGGCGGGTCTTTGGAAAGCGATGCGCAAGCGTGGTTGGTACCCGGTAGTTGCCAGCTCAACGATCAGTTTTAGAAAGTCTCTAAAGCCTTGGCAGCGCTTCAACTTGGAAACTCGATTCATTGGCATGAGCGGCAAAAACGTGTTCATGGAGCAACGATTTACCGTAGAAGGCGAAATTTACGCCAAGATGTTCCTCGCCGGTCGATTCTTGAAAGACTCTGGCGGTCATGTACCTATGGATGAGGTAGTCGCCTTCTTGGGGATTGAAGGCACCGAATCGAAGCTTCCTTCTTGGCTCAACCGGTGGGTCGAGGATGTGAAACTACCGTCTACTCGGGATGAAGCTCCAAGCAACTGGAACCACTAGAAACTAATGCTCGCTACTGCGGTGAATTAGCTTTGAGAGCACGATAGCCGACCTGGTGTGATCAACATTCGGAGCGACCCGTACCCGCTCCAAAGCATTTTCTAAACTCGCGATGTCGCGAGAGCGCATATGCAATATCGCATCCGCGCTTCCCGTAACGGTTCCCGCGTCGATCACTTCAGGAACGGAACTGAGAATCCGCCGAAGTTCGTCGGGTGAGACGGTTCCTCTGCAAAATAATTCAACATACGCTTCCGTGGCGAGGCCCTCGATCGAAGGGTCAACTTGGATCGTGAATCTCCGAATCACCTTGTCTGAGACGAGGCGATCAACTCTGCGTTTTACTGCCGAAGCGGAAAGCCCGATGACTTCGCCGATATCCCCGTAACCGGCTCTAGAGTTCTGCCGTAATTGGTCGATGATTTGGTAGTCGAGGCTGTCCATTTGCAAACTCTACGGCGAATCGTTGTGTTTGTGCTACAGACCGCGCATGAAATGTGCGCGAAATGCCGTGAAGATTCGTTGATTGTGTAAGAAACTTGAAACGGCGTCCCGGTTCGGGGCTTGGAAAAGTGACCTAGTCCGCCGAGAGACCCGGAGACAAAAATGACTCAGACGCTTGAGGGCGGCCTAACGGCGGCCGTTGATCGAAACCCATCGCATCGCACCGTACTCATGTGCAAGCCGACCTATTACACCGTCAGCTATCGGATTAATCCATGGATGCATCCAGAACGACCTACCGACACAGCGCTTGCCGTCAAACAATGGCAAGTGCTTTATGACACTTATAAGTCGCTCGGCTTCGATGTCGAGTTAATCGAACCAATTGATGGATTACCAGACATGGTTTATTCCGCAAACGGCGGATTCGTGCTGGACAACATCGCCTACGGCGCAAGTTTCACATACGCGCAACGTCAGCCTGAGGGTCCCGCTTACATGGATTGGTTCAGAAGTCAGGGCTTCGAGGTTCACGCGCCGAAAGAAGTGAATGAAGGAGAAGGAGATTTCCTGCTGGTCGGAGACGTGATCCTCGCCGGAACAGGGTTTCGTTCAGATTCAGACTCTCATCGCGAGGTCGCGGAAATATTCAATCGCGAAGTCATAACTTTGGAACTAGTTAACCCAAGCTTTTATCATCTGGACACGGCAATTGCTGTCCTTGACCCTTCACCTAAACCCGGCGACGAGGCAAACATTGCATACTTGCCATCCGCATTTAGTGAGCCAAGTCTCAAGTTGCTTGAGAAACGCTACCCGGAAGCAATTTTGGTGAGCGAGGAAGACGCTTCGGTACTCGGCCTGAACTCCTATTCGGACGGTAAGAACGTGGTTATTGCTTCAAGAGCAAAAGGATTCGAAACGCAATTGCGAGATAGAGGTTACAACCCCATTGGAGTGGACTTGTCTGAGCTGCTACTTGGCGGCGGCGGAGTAAAGTGCTGCACTCTGGAGTTGAGGCGCTAAGCCAATTTTCGGGCTAGCCTGAAATTGTGCCAACGCACGAAGTAACCAATCAGGCGCCACCCCGCGTCAATCTGAACGAGTTTGAGTTGAACACACCGCTCGTTGAGTCGGTATCACGCCTTGATGCTGGGTTCGCGTTGCCAGCCTTAACGGAGGTTGGTCAACTTGTTGGCACGAGCGAATTTCAAGCCGATGCGGAGACTGCAAACACGAACACCCCCGTGTTGCACTCCCACGACCGTTGGGGCAACCGAATTGACGAGGTTGAATATGACGAGTCGTATCACCGAATAATTGGGTCGGCGATTTCGAATGGGGCGCATTCAAGTGACTGGGCAACACCCAAGCCCGGTGCAAATGTCGCAAGAGCCGCCACGTTCATGCTGTTCGCCCAAATTGAACCTGGGCATGCTTGCCCGGTTTCAATGACGCATGCGGTTGTTCCGTCCCTCTTAAAGTCGGACGAGCTAACCAGGAAATGGCTCCCTAAGGTACTCAGCACTGACTACGATCCAACGCTCAACCCCGCAAAGAGTTCAGCGATTTTTGGCATGGGCATGACGGAAAAACAAGGTGGCTCGGATGTTAAATCGAACACAACCCGCGCTGTCGCCAATCGAGATGGCAGTTTTCAAATCACCGGCCACAAGTGGTTTTGCAGCGCCCCGATGTCTGATGCGTTCCTTGTTCTTGCACAATCTAGGGCCGGTCTTAGCTGCTTCTTATTACCGCGTGTGCTTGATGATGGGACCAAGAACAGTTTCGAGATTCAACGACTGAAAGATAAGGCCGGCAACCGATCCAATGCCTCCTGTGAGGTCGAATTCGAAAACTCCAGCGCATTTCTGCTCGGCGACGAAGGCCGAGGTGTTGCCACGATTATCGAAATGGTCGCCCAGACAAGACTGGATTGCATTTACGGTTCAGCTGCGGGGATGCGGCAGTCGGTCGCTGAAGCATTGTGGCAAGTGCGACACAGGGCGGCATTCGGCAAGCTACTAATTGATCAACCGGTCATGACTACCGTCGTTGCCGATTTGGCTTTGGAAGCGGAAGCTGCAACTTTCGCGGGGATGCGATTAGCACGAGCTCATGATATTGATGCTGCAGACCAGGAGATAGCTTTTAGAAGATTGGCTACTGCTGTAACGAAGTATTGGGTTTGCAAGAGGGGCCCAGAGCATTCCTACGAAGCGATGGAATGCCTAGGCGGCAACGGTTACATTCTCGATTTTCCATCAGCGAGACGTTTTCGCGAACAGCCGGTAATGGCGATCTGGGAGGGCTCGGGAAATGTGATCGCACTTGACGTGCTTCGAGCAATTGAGAAAGACCCGAGTACTGTCGACGCATTCCTCAGCGAGGTAGCGCTCGCAGACGGGGAACACGCAGTGTTCGACAGTTTCCTGTCGGAAACCAAACGATTGCTCACGGTTGGGCTTTCGGTCTCGGATGCGAGACGGCTGACTGAGCGACTGGCCCTGCTTCTTGAGGCTTCGCTCATGATGCGGTGGGCGCCCGGCAACTCAGCGGATGCGTTCGTGAGAGCCAGGCTCGGTGAAGACCGTGGAAGACTTTATGGCGTCCTACCTGCAGGCGCCAATTTGAACGCAATTCTTGCGCGGCACTAAGTCAGATTCCTTCATGAGCGACGAGTTTCTGTTTCGAAACGCAACCACGCGCGATACCGACGAGGTTTATGAAATTTGTCTGAAGACCGGGGATGCGGGTGAAGATGCAACCGCCATTTTTCAACATCCTGAACTACTCGGGCATATTTACGCTGGCCCCTATTTGCGGTTTCCGGATCGATTTGCGTTAGTCATCGAAGACAACGAAGGGATCGCGGGCTATCTCCTTGCAGTCCCGGATTCCAGACAGTTCGAGACCTGGGCCGAGCAGAATTGGTGGCCAGAGTTGAGGCGCCACTATCCAAGTACCAATGAACTAACCAGAGAAGCCGCACTAATTAGGCAAATTCATCACCCAAATATTGCTTCCGAAAGATTCGTTGGAGAATACCCAGCTCACATGCACATTGATCTTCTCCCCCGCGTCCAAGGGAAAGGACTTGGCAGGCGGTTGATGAGGATGCTCGCTCTCGACCTTGAAAGCAAGAATGTAGCCGGATTACACCTTGGTGTGAGCGCACAAAACACTCGAGCATCGCAGTTCTATCGGCGCTTGGGGTTCCAATTGCTTGAGGCCACCGAGTTTGGCGAGATTCTCGGTCTGAAGTTTCCCGCAACGATCTAGCTAAACCAGTTTCATTGGCTCTTGTGTGCCTCAGTTTCGATGATTGCAATTTCAGTCGTTGCAAGTTCTCGCGCACTTGAGTCGCCTGCGAACCCGAGCCTTAACTGTGGCCAAGTTCGCGAGTATCGGATCCTGACGCTCTTGAATCTGACGAGCCAATACCCACAAACGGCTGCGGCAGCGATTCCAGCAACCGCTGCGACCGCTAGTCCCCAACGTGGACCAAATTGATTCACAATCCAGCCAACAAACGGGGCACCAATGGGGGTGCCGCCAACGAAGATAGCCATGTAAAGCGCCATGACTCGGCCACGCATCATCGGCTTCACTGTTGTCTGCACGAATGAGTTTGCCGTCGTCATGAAAACGAGAGATGAAAACCCGATCAGAGTTAGCGAAATAGCAAACGTCTCGAACGTTGGCATGAGTGCTGAAAGCGTTGCAGCGAAGCCAAACGCCAAGGAAGCCAAGAAAATTGTTCGCATCTTGGGTCGAGACTGACGCGCTGAGATTAGCGCCCCAGCCACAGAGCCGACTGCCATTACAGAACTGAGCAAACCGAACTCACCGGCACCTCGATGAAACGCCATGGTTGTCATTGTCGAGGTGAAGATCGCGAAATTCATTCCGAAGGTTCCAATTATGAACACCATGACGAGAATTACAACAATTGCCGGCACTTGTTTGACGTATTTGAAACCTGCGAGGATTTGCCCGCGCTCTCTTGCGGCTCGCGGTTGCAAGTGGAGTTCACTTACGCGAATCAGTTTTAGCGCAACAATTGTCGCCGCAAAAGTTACCGCATTGATTAAGAACACCGGACCGGCCCCAACAACTGCTGTTAGCACTCCCGCGACCGCTGGACCAATGAGCCTGGCTGCATGGAAAGAAACCGAGTTTAGGGAGACCGCGTTAGTGAGGTCCTTGGACTCCACGAGTTCTGCCACAAAGATTTGCCTAACAGGTGCATCGAAAGTTGCAACAATTCCGAGTAGTAACGCGAACAAGTAGACATGCCAAAGTTGTGCAACTCCGGTAATGACGATCACGCCGAGCCCCATCGCTAGGGCGCCCATTATTGCTTGAGTAAGCATGAGCATTCTGCGTACGTTTACCCTATCCGCGATCATTCCAGTTAGAGGGGCGAGAACCAGTTGTGGTCCGAATTGCAGGGCCATCGTGATTCCCACAGCCGCGGCGTCGTTGTTACTTAGTTCGGTCAGGACGATCCAGTCTTGAGCCGTGCGCTGCATCCAGGTTCCGATATTGGACGTGAGGCCGCCGATGAACCAGAGAAGATAGTTGTGGACTCCAAGGGAACGAAATGTTGCGCTCAATTGTCAGCCAATTCCTTGAAGATGGGTGCGGCGAGATCGAGAATTCGTTGCTGTTCGGCATTCAGCTTTGCGATTTGCGTTGAGAACCAGGCATCACGCTTTCTCCTGGTCTCGGCAATGAACTCTCGCCCGGCTTCCGTCAAGTCAATAACTAGGCGCCGAGCATCATCGTCGGCGCAATTGCTTGAAACCAAGCCCGCGTTGACTAGTCCTTTAACGGTTCGGTTCATGCTTGGCGACGTCACTTGCTCGTGGTCGCTTAGTGAGCCGAGGGATTGGGGCCCGTGGTTTGCAAGCGTATAGAGCACCGAGCGTTGAGCTTCAGAGAGTGCTTCATTGGCGGAGTTGGAGCGGATTCGCCGTGAGAGTTTCTGGATTGAAAATCGAAGTTGTTGATTGAGTTCTGAGGACATTATTTACTTAGCCTAACGAAATAAATTGTCTTGATGCACCACGTCGGAATAGATACCCGAGAATAGAATCAACTCAAGGGGGCAACGTGGCCGAAAACGGATCAAAATCAAAGTCCACTCGTGAAGATTCGAGCTATCTAGATGAGCAGGGAGTCCGGATTCACTGCTACGCCTGGCGTGTTTCAAAGCCGAAAGCGGTAGTGCAGATCGTTCACGGTCTCGGTGAACATGCGCTTCGTTATGAATGGCTCGCAGCACAACTAAATCGGGCGGGCTATTCCGTGTTCGCGGATGATCATCGCGGCCATGGTGCTACGGGTATGGAGCAAACCGGTGGTGACATCACTCGACTTGGAAAGCTTGGGCCGGGGGGACTTCGAGCTGCGATCGCATCCGTCCATGAATATTCAACACAAATCAAGAAGCAGAACCCGGGTCTGCCTTTAGTGCTGCTCGGTCACAGCTGGGGATCGCTAATCGCACAGATCTTGCTCAACAAATTTTCTCGGGACTACACAGTCGCCATCCTCAGTGGTAGCGCATACAGGACCCTTCGACACATGAACGGCGGGGACCTAAACGCCAAACACCGTAAACTTGGTGACCCCGATTACGAATGGATCAGCCGCGACAAGTCTGTAGTCAAAGCCGCGGCAGCCGACCCACTGATGTTCGTAGCAAGAGGACTCAAGCTGTTCGGGCTGGCGGATAGTCTAAGGCTCCTCGGAAAACCGTCCAAGACTTTGGAGCACGACATCCCGTTGCTAATTCTTTCTGGAAGTGACGACAGTTTCGGCGGCGAAAGAAGCGTTGAGTTGCTCGCAAACAGCTACTTGAAGCGCAGCGGTCTTACCGACGTCACAGTGATCGTCTATAAGGACGCTCGTCACGAAGTGTTCAACGAAACGAACAAACAAGAAGTAGTCACCGACACCATTGCCTGGCTTGCCGATCGGTTGACTTAATCGCATTCGTTCTTTTTGAGGTTAGTTAGGCTCAGTAGGTAACCAGTTAAAGGAGCGCTCGCGTGCACGGAGAATACAAGGTTCCAGGTGGGAAACTTGTTGTTGTTGATTTGGATGTCGACAAGGGCAAGATTTCAAACTTCAGACTTGCCGGGGACTTCTTTCTCGAACCAGACGAGGCGCTCGAGTCGATCAATAACGCGATAAATGGGCTACCGGCAAGTAGCGATGCCGAACAAATTGCAGTCGCGGTAAAGGCAGCACTTCCAGAAGGAGCGTTATTGCTCGGATTCAGCGCCGAATCAGTTGCCATTGCAATTCGACGCGCACTATCTAAAGCCAGCAGTTGGACAGACTACGAATGGCAACTTATCCACGGTGAAGCATATCCACCGGTATTACAGATGGCGCTGGATCAGGTCCTTGCTGAGGAAGTTGGTGCCGGCAGACGAAAGCCGACATTGCGAATTTGGGAATGGAACGAAC
>JAHBSS010000010.1 GCA_019639015.1 Cryobacterium sp.
TTCCCGAGGTATCAACACGATTCAACGCGAAGGCCACTTGGACGGTAGATAGAGCAACGGCAGTGCCCAACGCCAATGTTCCAAATGTCATGAGAACCGTGCGCAAAGTCTTTGAATTTCCTGATTCCGGCGAAGTCATTTCCGTTTGCTGTGATGTCATTTTTCGCTCTTCTCGATTTTCCGTTGTTCATTACGGCTCGCTCCATCTCCCCCGTTGAGGTAGCGGAGAACTGCGAGCACCCGTCGGTTTCCCTTGTCTTCCAAGGGAAGGTTTAGTTTGTTGAAAATTGAACTGACATGCTTCTCAACTGATCCTTCAGTGATGAATAGTTCGCTTGCAATCGCACTGTTGGATCGGCCTTCCGCCATGAGTTTCAAAACTACGCTCTCCCTCGTCGTCAACTTCTCTAGGTCGTCTCGTCTTCTTGAACGAATCACGATTTGTGCGACAACTTCTGGGTCGAGTGCCGTGCCTCCGGCTCCGACAACTTTCACGGCGTCGAGGAACTGGTCGACATCGGCAACCCGGTCTTTGAGCAAATAGCCGAGCGCTCCGGAGTTGCCGGCGATGAGATCGGCTGCGTATCGTTCCTCGACGTACTGGGATAGCACCAATACCGCTACCGTTGGATGCTGTTGCCTGATGAGCACAGCCGCACGAATGCCTTCGTCAACAAACGTCGGCGGCATCCGCACATCTGCGATGACGAGTTCGGGCTTAGATTTTGCGACTTCTTGAAGCAGGTCCTCCGCGTTTTCTACGGATGCGACCACCGTGTGCCCCGCATCTTCAAGTAAGCGAATTAGCCCGGCTTTTAGCAATACCGAGTCTTCGGCGATCACGATTCGCACGGTACCTCCACGGTGACTACCGTCGGACCGCCGACGGGGCTTTCGATTTGAAGAGTGCCTCCGGATGCTCGAACCCGATCACTCATACCGGCGAGCCCGCTTTGTCCTAGACCTTCTTCTTCTTTCGCGCCTCCGATGCCGTTGTCCTCAATTCTTGCGACGAGCCGGCATAGTTTAGAGCCTTCACCAACCTGCTTGACCGCTACCGTACAAGCTGTTGCCGCAGAGTGTTTGGTCACGTTGGTTAGCGCCTCTGCGACCGCGAAGTAGATAACTGCTTCAGCTTCAGCGCTCGACCGGCCGTTGATTTCGACTGTCACTTTCGTTGGAACGCTGCACTTTGAGGCAACTGCAGAAAGTGCTGCATCGAGTCCTCTGTCTGTCAAGACGGAAGGGTGGATGCCGCGAGCAAGTTGGCGAAGGTCGGCTATCGAGGCTTTCGCTTCTGAGTGTGCTTGTTCAATGAGTGCTTTTGCCGCTTGCGGATCGGAGTCGATTTTTGCTTTAGCCATGCCGAGATTCAATGCAACCGACACCAATTGCGGTTGCACACCGTCATGCAGGTTTCGTTCGATCCGTTGCCGTTCGATGCTTGCGGCATCCACAGCTCCCTGCCGTGCATCCGCTAGCGATTCAACCTTGTGTCGTAGTTCCGACTTCGCACTCGGGCCGAGCAGAACTGGAGAGACTTTACGGTCCAACAGGCCAGCTGCGTAAATATAGGCAATAAGTACAACGAACCCGCCGATTGCGACAACCCAAGGCCATGGGCCCGGAGCAAAGTGGGCTACAAACAGGAACAGTCCAACACCGCCACTCCAAATTCCAAACATTATGCTCCCGAGCACCATGCTCAAAACGTGGTGCAAGAATATGCGCCAACTGACCGGATCGATTGTGTCGATCAATGCTTGGAAGAACCACTTCCAACCGTCGGTGCGTTTTGTCACTCTCCGCACCGGTTTCGAAATTGAAATCTCATACACTGCCGCAGTTCTTTGTCGCTCTACATATCCGCTTAGTCGAGTCATTTCGACGGCAAGAAACACGATCAATACCCCGATGCCCAAGACGAAGATCATTGGAAGCCCGGTCGTAAGTAGCGTGATGAAAATCGTGAACCAGATTGTTCCGAGCACGAAGTCGAAGAGCAAATCAACGGCCGATGCCCACAGGAACTTTAACTTCGTGGCAAACTGTTTCAATTTCACACTCATAACGTATTAGTTAGGCGAGCGTGAGTGTCAGCCAGCCAACCGCACATTTTAGGTTCGGGTTAACCCCCACTCAAAATTCACGACGCCTACCGCGAAATAACGTCTTGGAAGAGTCGAGTCCAGCCGGAGTTAGATTTTGCGATTTCAGAAACGAGTTGCTCCGCCTCCGATTGCGAGTTTCCCCGCCACTTTGCAACAGCGAGCCAAAACGTGGGTTCGAGGTTTTCAACACCATATTCGGTTTGAGCGCGTTGTAATACCGCAATTGCTTCTTCGGTTTCGGCATTGGTCGGCGCTGCGGCACCGCGACAAGCAGGGCCCCTGATCACGCGCCACATCGGCGCGAATGCGAGCGCAAGCCTGACTGCCTTCCTCAGCGAAACCAGTGGTTCGGCGTCGTTGTCTACGCGCAAATCAAGCGCCGGGTGTTCTTCGCTCGCTTCTTGATCTCCCGCAATTAGGATCGCCGCCGACTGTTTACCTCGAAGGTCCCCACCCAGGCTTTCGGCCGCGTCAAGTGCAGCCAATAACCTAAAGGGGAACGACTCAGTCGATTTCTCGAATGCGTTAACCATCGCTTCTGGAATAAGGGCACTTGAAACCATATTTGATTGAGCACTGACACCAAATTTCGAGTAGTGGGAAGCCTCGTTCCAACAAGCGCTCCCAGTATGCGCAGCTGTGTTTCCAACGGAATCAATAATTGCGACTTGGCGGACTTCCGGATTCGGGTCCGTGGCCAAGCACTTGCTCAAAGCGGTGCCTGCACTGTCCCCGTTTGCCAAATACTTCAAACCCAAATCTTTGTACTCGATACGCAAATTGGCTTGACTTGCAACTGCACCGACCCCCGCCATTACCGAAGGAACAGCCGCGCCGACAGCCAAGAAGTGGGATTGAACAGCTATTCCGAATTGCCCGCTCTCAGGATCCCTAGCAACAATCGAATACGTCATTCAACTGCAGGGTCTTCGAAAGTTAGCATCAAGATTCTCAGCAGATCATTGAGTTGAACTAGCTGATCCTTCGTTAACACACCAGTCAATTTCTTGGAAATTTCTACATACGACTTCAAAGCTCTCGTGTGTAGTTCCAACCCAGCTTTGGTAAGACCTACCTTGAGTTTGCGACGATCATCAACATCCGGCTTTCGCTCAATCAAGCCCCGATTCTCAAGCCGATCTAATACCGGTGTTAGACCGCCAGAAGTGAAAAGCATCGAGCGGCTCACCAAAGAAGGTGCCAAGTGATAAGGAGGACCCGAGCGCCTGAGAGCCGCGAGCACGTTGAACTCTGCTTCGCTCAAATCATTCTGCCCACCGACCGCTTCCATGACCGGCTTTCGAAGAAACGTGCTTAGCCGACTGAACCGGGCGATTGGCTCGATCGCTTCAGCGCCGGAATCGGGTAATTCCTTAACCAATTGTTTGACGATTAGATCAACGAAATCATGCCGCGAATTATCCGTCATTTTCACTGTTTCACTCTAGTGTTGTTGGCAAATCCGAGTATCAAATCAGCCATTTCATTTGAATGTGTCTCTTGAGCATCCAACCCGGCTCCCGGAATAATTTCCCAACTACCGTGTTCAGCTAACGTCGCTGCAACCGGAGCGCTAGCCGCTAGGTGTTCGCGTTCACCGCAAATGACAAGCAGAGGGCACTTCAGCAAAGTGAGATCAGTTCTTGAGTCATAGTCGAGCAGCATCTGATAAACGAGGTGCGGGTTTACCGCACTCAGCAGGGAAGTTGCCTCCCTCGTGAGCACGTCCAGTGGCGCATCCGGGGTATACCTACTTACTCGATTCCAAGCGCTCATCAAATGAGAACCTTCTTGATCTGGCTTTAGCGACATCAATGGGTTTGACAGTCTTGTTTTATCGGCTGGTTCCGGGAGCAATATCCCAGAAAGTACAGCGCGTTCCGTCTCGTTGGGCGTTCTTAACGCTATGCGAAGCGCAAAGGATGCCCCACTGTGATGACCGAATAGCGACCAAGATTCCAAACCCAATCCACGCAGCGCTTCGTGAATCGCATTGGAAAACGCATCCATGGTCGGATGATCGATTGGATCTGACATCCCAAATCCAGGCGTATCAAGCGCAATGACGTCAAATCCACGATTCGATAGTGCTTGCCCCAATAGCAGTAGTGATCTGGAATCGCTAGCAGAGTGATGCAAAAGTACCCAGGGTGAATCGTCGGAATCGCTTTGCCAACGACGGTAATGCAATTGACCACCGGAATAGTCAACGTAGCTTCGCACCGGGTTATTTGTCATTTCCGCCACCCAAATAGGAATTCAAAAGTTCCTTCGAAGATCTGAAGGATTCAGCATCCCCGTGAGTTGCAACTCGACCGTTCTGAAGCACGGTCACATGATCAGCTACTGCAAGTGCGGCTCCGACCATCTGCTCAATAAGCAATACGCCAACTCCGTGCGACCTGACCTTTGTGATTGCTCCGTAAAGACTCTCTACCATTAGCGGTGACAATCCCAAAGACGGTTCATCGAGAATCAGTACTCTTGGTTCGGCCATGATTGCGCGACCGACGGCGAGCATTTGCTGCTCCCCTCCACTCAAACTGCCAGCATGACGATGCCCTAATTCCGAAAGCTTTGGGAAGAGTTCGTAAACGAAATCCAGAGTCTGTTCTTTGAGTCGCGATCCCGCAGCAAAGCGCGCGACAGAAAGATTCTCTTGAACAGTCAAATCAGCAAATACTCGTCTACCTTGAGGTACGTGAATCAATCCGCGTCGAGCTCTACCCTCCGGGTCGACCTTCAGCAAGCTCTTGTCATCGAGTAGAACATCCCCAGACAGGATCGGCAGTGAACCGGCAATTGCCTTCGCCAGGGTGGTCTTTCCAGCACCATTTGGTCCTAACAGCACTGAGATCTGGCCGGCGCTCACATCGATACTGAAGTCCCAGATAATTTGCCTTGAACCATAGGAAACTTCAAGGCTTAGCACTTCAAGTAGGGCCTTCATTTCGATACCCC
This sequence comes from Cryobacterium sp., assembly GCA_019639015.1. Classification (GTDB taxonomy): domain Bacteria; phylum Actinomycetota; class Actinomycetes; order Actinomycetales; family Microbacteriaceae; genus Terrimesophilobacter. Next base: position 5,073 of record JAHBSS010000010.1, read on the forward strand.
CAAGTACGCAGTAATCACTTCGGGGTTCTCTCGAATTTCGATTGGAGTCCCCTCCGCTAGTACCCGACCGGCGTCGAGTACCGTGACCCGTTTGCAAGTGTTCATTACCAGATCCATGTCGTGATCAATTAGGACGACTGAAACGTTGGACTCCGAGAGAGTATGGAGTGCTTGCCTCAGACTGTCTTTTTCATTCGGAGTGAGCCCTGCACCAGGCTCGTCGAGCATCACGATTCGCGGCTCAGTCATCATCGCGCGTGAAACCTCAACGAGTCGTCTTGCCCCATAAGGAAGTAGGGCGGCGGACACGTCTAGCAATCTCGTGATTCCGAAAAGTTCGGCAACCTCTCGCGCTCTCTGTTCAGCCGCGCGACGTCCTAGCCGCAACACCGGAACAGTTAGATTTTGGATCACCGACATTCCTCGCCAGAGTTGAGCTTGCTGAAATGTTCGTGCCATTCCTGACCGAAGCATTCTCGCCGGGGATGCGCCCACTAGTTCTTTCTGATCGATCTGAACTGAACCCGAATTCGGCTTGATAATGCCAGTCATCGCGTTCACTGCGGTTGACTTTCCAGCGCCGTTTGGTCCGATAAGACCAACAAGTTCCCCCGACGCAACCGTCAAGTTGAAGCCGTCGAGCGCCGTGTTGCCGCCGTAAATTACCGATAGGTCTCTTACCTGAAGTGTCATTTCTTGATCACGGATCCCGAACTAGTGCTTGTCGTGGAGAGTTCTTGCTCGGTATCAACCCTGCGCTTTAGCAAGCTGCGAGTTCGGATCCGCTCGACCAAACCTGCAACGCCTCCAGGTAAGAATGCGATAACAAGGATCAGCGTCAACCCCATGATGCCGTCTGTCATTCCGGAGGTGCGATTTAGCGCGACCGGGAGCAGCGAGATGAATGCCGCGCCGAGGAACGCGCCGAGGATTGAACCGGCCCCTCCAAGGGCGACCGCTAGTAGTAGGAAGATCGAGAAGAATAATCCGTACTGTGTTGGGCCAACATGGCTCACGATGAATGAGAACACCGCTCCTGCGACACCGGCAATAAGCGAGCTAAATATGAAACCACTCACTCTCGCTCGGCGTACCGCAACCCCGTTTGCCATCGCCGCTATCGGTGCGTCGCGCACGGCTACCCAGCGTTGGCCGATTCTCGACCTGAGCACTAATTGCACAATTATGATGACCGCGACGAGGGTCCCAACAGCCACGTAGTATTTACCGACGTCCCCTGTTACCTTGACCCCGAGAACGGGAGAAGGAACATACAGCCCGGTCGCACCCCCGGTAAGGTCTCGAGCTTGGAGTACCACTTCGAGAACCACGAACGTAAGCACCAAGGTTGCGACAGCCAAATACAGGCCGGCGAGTCGGATGGTTGCCCACCCCAAAATCGCTCCTGCCAGACCCGCAACGGCTGCCGCGACAATCAGTACTACCGGATAAGGAACCGTGGGCCAAACCTTCATCATTACGCCCGCGGAGTATGCCCCAAGGGCAACCAATGCACCATGCCCAAGTGAAATCTCGCCAACGTAGCCCATGAAAACACTGAGCGAAATCACCGCGATGGTCATCGCGATCATCACACTAAAACTAGAGATAGGGAACGGTAGCGGGAACATCGGCAATACGAGAATTGCCAAAGCTAAGAGGCCGCCCCCAATTAGCACAAGCCGATTTCGTCCTGAAGGTAGCGACGGTAGCGTCTCGGGAGTGGGTCCGGATTCCTGAACCACAATGCTCTTTTTTCCGATCAGTCCATCAGGTCGGATGGTGAGGAACAAGAGAATAAGTGCAAACACAATCGAGTTCTTGTAGGAGGGGGCAAGAAAGCCTGAAACCAAGCTAGAGGCAACTCCCAGAGTTACACCTCCAACGACCGCGCCAATGCTGCTTGTGAAACCGCCAAGCACTAGAGCAGCGAAACTCATGATCATTATCGTGGTCATTACGGAGTGGTCTACTTGAAGCATTGACCCGACGAGAACTCCTGCGGCGGAACCGATTGCAGAAGAAATCGCCCAACTTGTAAGAATGAGTCGTCTTGCTGGCACGCCGTATTGGCGCGCGGTTTCTTCATCCTGAGCGAGCGCCCGCATGCCTAGGCCCATCCGGGTCTTGCTGATGACAAGGAACACCAGCACGATGGCGACCGCGCAAATGGCTGCAATTACCAGGCCGTTCGTATTGATCATCAATCCGCCGAAGACGATATTGCCTTCAACTGGAGCGATCTTTCTCTTAGGGCTGTCCCCGAAAATTACTCTCGCACCCCACCCGAGCAACTGAAACACTCCAAGGCAAGCAGTGGATTTCTCGAGCACAGAGGCTTTCGCCATTACGAATGTGAGGAGTGCCCCGACCAAGACGCCCATGATCGCACCGAGTGCAATCGCGAGTGAGAAGGCAAGCCACCAGTACATTGCGCCGGTTCCATCCATGACCAGCCAAGCCGTGAATGTGGAGATCGTTGCAATTGCACCCTGTGCGAAGTTAAGCACTCGAGTAGTCCTAAATATAAGGACTTGCCCCAAGGCGACAATTGCATAGAGAGCACCGATCACAATTCCGTCGATGATCAACTGAACAGCGTACAAGCCCCAATCCTTTCTGACGAAAACCGACCCCCGAGGCAAGAAACCTCGAGGGTCAGCCTTGCTATGTGTGAGTCTCGCCCACCGGAATGCTCATTGTCCAGCTTCCCGTTGCTACCAATAGGAAGCCTGATTCCTGCGGGCGAGATACACATTTACTTAAGTGACGGCGCCGTTTCGAATGACGTCACGTCGAATGAATCACCGTTGAACTCCCAAATTGCGATTTTGGTGATTCCCCAGTGAGATTCAGCATTCCAAGTGACACCCTGTACGCCGGCAACGCTCGCGTTGTCATACGAGTTGAGTGCGGCTTGGAGAGTAGGCCAATCAAGAGCCTTGCCCTTGGCGGTCGCCTTCTTCACTGCGTCAACCAGTAGCGAAGCTGCAACCCAACCCGGTTGTGAGAACTCTGGGTCCTCATTCGGGTAAGCGGCCTTCCAGGCTTCCAAGAACTCCTTGGACTCAGGCGAGCTCGCCGGGCTTAGGTAAGTTGACAAGAAGAATCGGTTCGCGAGATCCGGGTGATCCTGAAGTGCCTTTAGGTAGATTCCTCCGCGGAACCCGTCTTGACCGAACCAAAGCCCCTTGTATCCGCTTGACTCAGCAGCATCCAGGATCTCTGTTGAACCGGTGATTGCCCACAAGACTGTTGCATCTGCACGAGACTCGGCAACACGCCTTCCGATTGGAGCAAAGTTTGTTTCAGTTGCATCGAAACCGATGTCATCGACAACTTCCAGTCCCAACTGCGCGGCGATTGCTTTAATTGCCGTGACCGATGTCATCCCGGTGTCATCGTTCGTGTGAACGACCGCGATGGTCTTCACCTTCTTTTCGGATTGAGCGTACGCAATCATTCCACTTAGGAAATCTCCATAAGGTGGGAAGAATCCGAACACGTTCTCCGGAGGGGTTTCACCCTTCTTCAAGTAGATGTCTGCGGAAGCAAATGGGAACAACAGTGGGATCTTGTTCTCGAGAACGTATTCCTTTGCCGCGTTGTTCGAACCGCTACCGTATGGCATGAAGAGCGCGAAAACTTTGTCCTGTTCCCAAAGCTGCTTCACAGCGGTCACGGTTTGCGCGGGGTCTGCTTGGTCATCGAGCGCAACGTAGTCGAACGTGTAACCGTTCACGCCGCCGGCTTTGTTGACTTCGTCGAACTTCAGTGCAGCCGCATCCTTGATCGCTTTGACGATCGCCAATGGCCCACTCTGCGCAATGAATGCGCCGACCTTGACTACCTTGTCTTTGCTGATTCCCTGTACGGGGGTGGTTTCATTTGGTGGCGCAGACTCTGTGCTGCAACCCGCGAGTAGCGTAACTGCGGTCGCTAGCGCAGCTACACCCGCGATGAGCCTTTTACTTCTCATGATTACCTTTCTTTCTTGGTGTTTTAGGGAGTTTCCGAATCGATGATTTTCAGTTGTTGACCAACAAGAGGGGATTCAAAATTGACGAAGTTGGCTTCGTCTTCCAGCACCCATTTGCGATGTTCTGGGGTGCTGGCAATTTTTGAAAAGTCGTCATTGGAACCCGTCGTAATGTGCATCCATCCGTCGATGCCGCTGGATTGCCAATACTGTGAGGTTGCCGCTTCACTAAGATCGGCATCGACCAAGAAGAGGTCGTAGCCAATAGGAACGGGGGCTTCCCGAAGTTCCGCTACAGCGTTTGGCGCGTGAACATTCGCCCAGTGTTGACTGAATTGTGCAACGGAAATTCCTCGTTTGCGTTGAGCTCCCAATAACAGGAGGAATGGCGAAACCGGCGGAAGAATTCGAACGACCCTACCAATCGAGATCGTTGTGTAATCGGGTACGCCGTGGATCTCAGAATTGTTGAGTAATTCAATCAAGTCAATCTCAACATCCAGGTCATAGTCGAGTTGGATCGCTCCAAATACCGAAACAAACTCCTGCTTTCGATTTGGATCGACACGGTAACTGCCGGTAGAAGCGTAGGCGCTAGTTCTAATGCTTTGCGGGTCCAAGTAGGAAGCCAATTGAGTTAGCTGAAGCGCAACTTTGTAAACGTTGGTGTCGAGACCGAAGACCAGCAGCACTCGACCGAAGTTCTCAGTCTTGACGGATTCAGGTAAAGGCACGGCTGACGTGGAGTTGGTGAACGCGTCCCGATCTCCGCTGACCATTGCCTCTCCTAATAAAGAGCGAATCTTGAGTTGACAATAGCTATGCATCCATAATCTGTCAAGCAACTTATTTGAAAGTAACTAGTTGCAAAGCAACTATTTGGCAAGCTACATTTGTTCAAAGCAGTATTGAGAGGAGTTCAAATGAGCACAGATCAAGAAGTCGTCACCGAACTTCACAAACAATTCGTTGAGGCAAACACGCACGAAGACACCGACTGGCTCGGAGCGCACATCGTTGCGGATATCACTTGGTTCAACTTGAACAAGAGCAACTATTTTGGCAACGACGCCATCCTAAATTTGTGGACTTGGCTTGGCGAACAGCGTCCCGACAAATCGAAGGAAGCTGTATTGACAGTTTCAAATCGTCACGTTCAATCAAACGAAGGTGCAGTCGTCGTTTCATATGACTTGTCGGTCGACTACGACTTTGGTGACGCAGCCCAATTCCATGCTGGAGCCAGAGGAACCGAAGTCTGGTTCAAACTCGACGGAGAATTCAAACTTGTACATTTCCACTGCTCCGAGCATGAGCCAGGGAACATGGGCGGGCTGTGAGCTTGACCGGCCACAACGGTTTCGGCTTTGCCGAACCAACGCGCTACGTCAATGGCTCGGCCGGCCAAATCGCCGTTTACGAGCACGAGGGTGAAGGAATTCCTCTCGTGCTCGTTCACGGGATAAACATGAGGGCAGCCGTCTGGTCGAAAATCACAGGCGTCCTTGGTGATCGTCGAGTTGTTGCGATGGACTTAAGGGGACACGGTAAATCGACAAAGAATGGCCCTTTCTACTCGAAGGATTACGTTTCCGACGTTTGGGAAGTAATCAGCCAAATGGATATTCCTTATGCGCAACTCGGCGGGGTTTCCTTTGGTGGCTTAGTTGGATGCCTAATTGCCCAAGAGCATCCCGACCGGGTTCAATCTGTGACAGGCTTTGGTGCGGCGCTCAAGGGTGCTCACCCCGACCTTGATGGTGGAATGCAACGCCTCAAGCAGCTCGGAATCGAACAATACTTCCGCCAAGCCTTTCGACGGGACGCAGAAGATCAAAGCGAAATGCTCAGTCAGCTCGTTGCTTTTGCAACTGTTGATCGAACCGATGAAAGCGTTGTGGAAGCCATCACGAGAACTGGATTCAGCGAAGACCTTTCAGGAACGATACAGCCCTCCGGGGTACCCGTGCAGATCGTGAGCGGAGAGTTTGACCTAACTTGCACCCCTGAGGCGGGTCGCCAATTGGCAGTAGCATCTGGGGGCAGTTGGAGAATGGTTCCGGGGGCCGGCCATGTATTGCCTGTCGAAGATCCAAAACTTTGCGCATACTTACTTCAAACGGCTCTTGGCTAAATCCAAGACAGAACTAATGGAGGCTTAAATTGCACATCAGCATTGGGTACTCCGGGAGCACGCCGCTCCCTCAAACAATCGACGCGGTTTCAGCGGCAGAAAATGCTGGACTTTTCGGAGTGTGGTCCGCGGAACACGTTGGAATGAACGACGGAATCGTGCCAAGCACCGTATATGCAGAACGTACACGGAACATTCAAATCGGCATCACCGGTTTGAACGCTGACACCCGATCACCGGGCGTGCTCGCAATGGAACTTTCCTGCCTTTCAGAAATTGCGCCGGGGAGAATCCGAATTCAGGTGGGGACAGGCAGCCCACAACGCGCGGCGCAAATAGGTGTCACAGGGGTAAGAAAATTGACTGGTGTTGAGACATTGGTTGATTCCCTCAAGCGACTTTTCCGAGGCGAAACTGTCTCAGCTCAAAGCGAAGCGTTTGTGCTGGACAACATGCGCCTTTCGAACGCTAACCCTGAACTGGCTACCATCAAGATCGATGTCATGGCGATCCGCCCGAAGATGACCGCCCTCGCGGCCCGGGTTGGCGATGGTCTCTCGCTGTCGGTTCTGTCTTCGCATCAATACATTCGCTCCCAAGTCAAACTCGTTGAGGAAGTACTGGATTCTGTTGGGCGAGACCGAAACGATTTCAAAATTTCTGCAACGGTCTTGTCTTCGATTGACCCTGATATCGAGGTTGCCAGAGCGGGGATGGCACGCACCTTGGCGGCATTTCCTCCCGGTCTACCAGAGATGCTGGAGGGCTTAGTTGTCCCTGATGCAAACGCGCTGCTCGAAGCGCGCAAACTTGGTGGACCGGAAAAAGCCGCGGAACTGTATAGCGTCGAAACCATTGACGGGCTTGGGCTTGTTGCAACACCTGATTCTCTAGCGGACTCTCTTGCTCGCTACAAAGCTGACGGGGTAGATGAACTAGTCATCATGCTTGGAAAGAGTCCAGAATCCGATTTGAACTTGGTTAGGACTTTAAGCGCACACTCGAAGAATGTCTGAATCCCGAGAGATCATCGAAACGATTCGCACGCTAGTCGAGTGTGAGTCTCCGTCCGGTGATTCTGCGGCCAATCTAAGGATGGCGAGCACAGTCTCTAAGGTCGGTGAAAACTTATTTGGAGAGCTTCCTGAGTTTCTCGACCGAGCAGGTTGTCGGCACTTGAAATGGGAGTTCGACAGAGGGCAAACTGCTGAACACAATGTGTTGATCCTTGCCCATTCCGACACGGTTTGGCCGATTGGCACCCTGAAAGAGAGACCGTTCGAAATTAGCCGTGATCGCCTGCTGGGTCCCGGAGTGTTTGACATGAAGGCGGGGCTGGCAATCGCAATGCACGCAATTGCTGAAGTCCCAATTGCTGAACGCTCTGGAATCACACTTCTTGTAACCGGTGACGAAGAAATTGGGTCGATAACATCCAGAGCGTTGATCGAGGAGCACGCAAGAAGCGCGACAGCAGTTCTTGTCTTGGAACCATCCGGCGAAATGGGTGCGCTAAAGACTGCACGAAAAGGTATCGCGCTTTACAAGTTGGAGATTAATGGGCGGGCAGCTCATGCCGGCCTTGACCCTGATTCCGGTGTGAACGCCGGCACAGAACTCGCCAACTGCATCCTCACTGTTGCGAAGTTCGGCAATCGCTCTCTAGGCACAACCGTGAACCCGACCTTGGCTTCTGCCGGCACTTCGATTAATAGCATCCCCGGTGAAGCGCGCCTGGCGATTGATGTTCGGGCTTGGAGCCAGGATGAGTTGAATCGAGTCGATCAGCTAGTCAGGTTCATGAACCCCTCAAATCCAGGAGCATCAATTCACGTAACCGGAGGCATCAATAGGCCACCCCTCGAGGAGGCAAATTCACTCGGCTTGTTCGAGCTAGCAAAACGCGTCGCACGGCAACTGGGATTGGGCGAACTTGCTAGCTCTAGAGTGGGTGGCGCCTCAGATGGTAATTTCACGGCCGCACTTGGCACTCCTACACTTGATGGACTTGGCGCGGTGGGCGGTGGTGCACATTCGGTGGACGAAAATGCGCAAATTGATCAACTACTACCTCGGGTTGCTCTACTCGCGGGGCTACTTCGGGCCCTGACAAACTAGCGCTCTCGCGGTTCAGCGTAAGTCGTAAAGGCGCTTGTATTTGCCTTCACTTCTTGGCAATGCTCCCGGCACTTCAAGTTTGATTTCCACGCTGACTCCAAGCAACGTCTTTATCCTCCTGCGAAGCTCAGTGGCGGCCGCTTGTTGCGCGCCAACATAGTCTCGTTGAGGTTCGATTCGAACGGTAAGCGCATCGAGCCTTCCCGCCGAAGTCAGCTCAAGAATGAAGTGCGGGCTCAGAGCTTCAATTCCCATCACAATTTCCTCAATTTGAGTGGGGAACAGGTTTACACCGCGAAGGATAATCATGTCGTCGTTGCGGCCAGTTATCTTCTCGATGCGTCTCATCGCCGGGTAGGCAGATCCGGGAAGAAGCCTGGTTAGATCGCGAGTGCGATAGCGGATAATCGGAAACGCCTCGTTGGTCAGTGAGGTGAATACAAGCTCTCCCTTTTCGCCATCCGCTAATCGTTTTCCGCTTTCCGCGTCGATAATTTCAGGCAGAAAATGGTCTTCCCAGACGTGCGGGCCATCTTTTGTTTGACTGCTCTCATTCGCAACACCGGGTCCCATCAGTTCGCTCAAGCCGTAAATATCTACCGCATCGATCCCCATACGTTTTTCAATTTCGATGCGCAGCTCATTGGTCCAAGGCTCCGCCCCGAGAATGCCGACCTTCAAGGAGCTGCTCGCTGGATCGATCCCTTGATGCTCCATCGTGTCGGCGATTGTAAGTAGATAACTAGGCGTACACATGATTGCGTCCGGTTGAAAATCCATGATTAGCATCACTTGGCGCTCAGTTTGCCCACCCGAAACAGGGATAACAGTTGCGCCGAGCCTCTCAATGCCGGCATGTGCACCGAGTCCACCAGTAAATAAGCCGTAACCGTATGCGTTGTGAACTCGCCAGCCAGGTTTCACACCGGATGCCTCGAGTGACCTGGCCACCAGTGCAGCCCAGCGATCCAAGTCGCCAGATGTATATCCGACGACGGTTGGCCTACCCGTTGTCCCAGAAGACGCGTGGATTCGTCTAATCTCTGAACTTGGAACTGCGAACATCCCAAATGGATACGCTTCGCGAAGGTCAGCTTTCGTGGTGAAAGGAAGCTTCGTAACGTCATCAAGCGTGCGGATGTCGCTAGGCTTCACCCCGAACGCATCGAACTTCGCGCGATACGTTTCAACATTCTCGTATGCGTGGCTTACCGTCCACTTGAGTCTTTCGAGCTGAAGTTCTTCTAGCTCGGAACGGGTGCCAATCGCATTGATGGCTAAGACTTCCATGTTCGAATTTGACAACTTTGGCATCCTCATCTCCATCTCTACTTCGAGTATGCTTGCTACAAAGTGTCTTGTTAGCAAGTAGATTTCCAGCTAAGTATAGTCCGCTGATCGTTGAAGCGCACTTTCTTCTTTGCAGAACTGAAGTGTCTGCGATCCAAGAGCGAACGCCATCGGAGTCTTCTTCGAGGATTCCACGTACTGACTCGGCACCTCTGGGATTGACGGCCTTCAAGAAATTGAAAATCTCGCTGGCGAGGGGCCGCGCAAGCGGCCTCATTATTTTTGCCTGAAGGTCTGCGATGACCTCGTGACGAAGTTCGCGCTTGCGGTGCCGCATTGGGGAGCGTTCGGTGATCCGCGTGAGGCGGCGCGAATTGCAAAGCGTGCGGAAGCGGCGGGGTGGGACGGATACTTCACTTGGGGAGGGTTCCTTTCGAGTGAAAATCCGCCGAAAGCTTACGATCCTTGGGTGATTTTGGCTGCTGTTGCGTCGGCAACTTCGTGGATTCGGATCGGGACTTGCGTTGCCCCACTACTGGCATTCCAACCGCATGTGGTTGCGTCGATCGTTGCAAGCCTCGACGCCCTTTCGAGCGGTCGGATGATCCTCGGCGTCGGGATAGGGGACGTGGCCCGGAGTTTTGAAATGTTTGGGCTACCCGGTGATCTTCGAACCCGTGCCGCTCAATTGGATGAAGCCCTCGACGTGATTACTCGACTTTGGACTGGTGAACGAGTTGTTCATCACGGCGAGCACTATGTCGTTGACGGTTTCACGCTCGCCGCGGTACCAATACAGCAGCCTCGCGTTCCGATTTGGGTTGGCGGCGACAACGCACCGGCGAAACGTCGAGCCGCTCGGTGGGATGGCTGGATTGGGCCGGATGCCGACCCAGCGGGTGCTACCGTCGCCGATCTCGTCCAGGTTCGTAACGAGTTGTCGTCCGCAACGCATCCTGTGTCTCTTGCTTGGGCAGGTGCGCTGGATCAATCCGGGACCGCTGACTGGGCGATAGTGCCGCTTCTGGGTTCCCGCTCCGATTGCGAGGACCTAGTAGATGCTGGCCCGATGATGCCCCTCTAGCCGACCTTACGAATCCTCAGTGCCGCAGCGCCCAAGAGCAGCAGCCCGAACCCTATCGCCAGTGGCAATAACGGGTTCGCGCCGGTGGCTGGGAGCTCTGCTTGAAGTTCAACCGCGCCCATGTCGAGGCCGTTGATAACGCGTGTTAGGCCCCGCTGATCATAGGTTGCGCCAGCGAAACCAGGTTCGCCCGCATTCACCGCTGAGCTTGTATCCCCTGGAAGCATTGTGAAAGTTGGGCCTCCATTATTCGCTAGCGGGCCAAGTTGTGGGTCAACTCCAACCAAGTTTCCGGTACCGGCAGCAACTACAATCGCGGCATCTGTTGATGGAACTTGAACTAACGAATAGTCGACGTTCACGTTGGTACTCATCACGTCAAAGTCGCCGTAAGAACTGGGGGTTGTGTTACCTGAGACGATACTGTTCCTAACTTCAGCAGGAATGTCGCCCGTGAGAGCAAGCCCGCCAGGGCCATCATCCGTTGTTATATTGTTTGCAATTGTGCTGTTTAGAACCCGAATCAATGTGCTTGGGTTCGGAGTTACATCTTGATCTGCATACATTCCTGCAACTATCGAAGCGGTGTTGCCAGCAATTGTGGAATTGACAACCGTCAAACTCAAGAACTCGTTGTCATCAAGCCGAAGATAAATGCCGCCGCCCATATCACCCTGGTTCCCAGATATTGTGCTGGAATCAATGTCGACCGTCAGGCCGTCAACGTCGTCGACAAGCACTCCGGTGCCATCCTCTGAACCGTCACCGTTATCGCGAATAGTCGTACTCTTTATTGTTACGTCGCCATCGGTTCCCGGATCATTACTGCTGATCAAGACGCCTCTTACGGAGTTGTTCCTAATGTTTGAATTGTTGAGTTCAACTTGTCCACCATTCCCAGATTGAAGCTGAGCACCAACGCCGTTTGAGCTATTCGAACTCGTCGATCCCGTGACTGTTGAAACGGCTAGAGGCCCCTCGGCATCCACTTCTAGGCCGTTGTCGACGTTGCTATCAACATTCGCGTTGCTAACCGTGACCGTGGCGGAACCGTAAGCCGATACGTCTAGACCGTCTGCATCATTACCGTTGCCAGTGAAGCCCGTGACGGTGATTGACGAGAAGACATCTGCATCACATTGCATGCCGTCACTATCATTTTCGTTGGATGTTGTGTTAGTCAAGGTAGCCGAACTCGAATCAGTAGTTTCAATACCTATTCCGTCTTCATCCTGAGAATCAAACACGTAAGTGTTGGTGAAGGTTGCGCTCGACGACGAGCTGAGGTAGGCGTAAACCCCTTCGTCATTGTTCGATTCAGCGTGAAAACCTACTGAGTTGAAAACTGCGTTGTCTCCGAGGACTAAGTTCAAGCCTCTATTGTCGTTGTTATTTGCAATATTGTTGGTGAGCGTGACCGCGGTGTCGTCCGAAGCTTCAATATAGAAACCGTCGTCATTAGTCGAGCCGCTCGATTCGGAATCACTAATTGAAAGTGATCCAGCGGTGTAAAGGCTGGCAATTAAACCGTCATTGCCGTTGGCGAGAAGACTGACGTTCGCGATGGTTGCCGTGCCAGAAACATCGATCGAGATTCCCTGTGTCGCATTGTTCGAGAAGCTCGAATTTGAAATTGAAACCGTAGTATCAACTGAGCGAACGCCACAGTAAGAACTGTCGACAATGACATCGCTCAACGTGAGGCTTACAGCTTGAGACCGGATTGCACAAACCGAATTAGTTGACCCAGCATTGATAATTTTCACACCGGTTAGCGAAAATGAGCTCGTGACTGCAAAGTCATTGAACGCATCGAAAGTTGCCGCATCTAGAGTGAACAAACTGGAGCCGGGACCAGTAATCGTCAAAGGGTTTGTGATCGTCGGCAAATCCGCGGTCAACGTGAAACCCGATCCAGTCAAAGTAATCGAATCCGCTGCGGCGTCGCCGTTTGCAGTGTTGATCAGAGTTACCAATTGAGCTTCGGTTGAAGCCGTACCCAAATCAGCGGCGCTAGCCGGTGCGGCAACGACCAACAACACGCCGGCAGTTAATGTCGAAACGGTGGCAACGGATAAGATTCTTGCGTTTTGGGGTCTAATCATGGCTCCAGCCAAAAAAGTCACGGAAAACTGAGAATGCGCTGAGAAAACAATACCGGAACTTTTCTCATTCAAGAAGAAATTACCGGCGCGAAACCATCGCGCCAATGACTGCGCGTTACTCCTTCTTGCTTGAAACCGCTTTCGCGTTTGCTTCATAAGACGTGTTCGTGGATTCGAAGAAGTTGACGAGCTCATAGGTGTCGTTAGCGGTCGCCATCCACTTCGCAGGGTTCGTGACTTTATATTCGGCGTCGAAACCTAGCTCTTCCAAACGGCGATCGGCCAGGTACTTCACGTATTGGTTGATGTAACTGGCGTTCAGACCAAGGATGCCTCTTGGTAGCAAGTCTTCGTTGTATTGCTCTTCCATCTCCACGGCATCCAAAATCATTTGCTTGATCTCGGAGGCAAACTCGGGAGTTTGAAGTTCCGGGTTTTCTTCAAGCACGGTCAAAATCAGGTTGATGCCGAACTTTAAGTGCAACGACTCGTCACGGATAATCCAGTCCATTAGCGAACCGAAGTTACGCAGCAGGTTTCGCTGCCTGAAACTCAGCGCAACCATGAAGCCGGAATAGAACCAAATACCTTCAAGGATGATGTTGTAGGCGACGAGGTTTCGAACGAAATCCTGTTTACCCTCAACGGTGGCAATGTCGAGAGTTTCCTCGGTCATCCGCTTAATGTACTTGACTTGAAACTCCTCTTTGCGCGCCATGGACGGCACTTCGACGTGGGAACTGTATGCCTCTTTGCGGTCAATCGGGAACGTTTCAAGCACGTACTCGAAGCTCATGCAGTGGTTTGCTTCTTCCCACATTTGTTTCGCCAAATATAGGTGTGCCTCTGCCGCATTGATGTAGGGATAAACGCCGAACGCGAGCGCCTTGTTAACAAGTAATTCGTTGGGGTTGAAGTAGCTCATGAGGAACGTGATTGCGTGACGCTCTTCGTCGGTCATGCGTTTGAAGTCGGCGATGTCCTGGTCGAGTTGGATCTCGTTCGGGAACCAGGTGTTCGCGACCGCTTGATCATAAAGATCCATCGCCCACTGGTATTTCACCGGCTTGAGCAATAACCCCTCTTGAACTCCGGTACCTAGGATGCCCGACATGTTTCCCCTTTCTTCACCGCAAACTGCGACCAGACCAACTCAACGGCTCAATCGAGCCAACAACTATTCCGACGGCTTATTACCGAGCCCCGCGAAACCTCGCCTGGCCGGGGCCGACTTCGTCTCCGACGCTACCGAGTTCGCGCCCTCAAGACTGGCACTGGCGATGATGTCCTCCGCCTTGTTCACCTTCACAGTTGATTGCTCGGCTTGATGCCTTGGCTTCATGTGCAAGTAGTAGGTGGTTTTCACGCCTCGCTCCCAAGCACCGTAATAGATGTCCATCATTTCGCCGATGTCGCGAGTTTCAAGGTACATGTTTCGGCTAATCGCCTGGTCGATCCACTTTTGCGCGCGGGCTGCAACCTCAAGGAACGCATACGGTGACAACTGGAAGCTTGTCTTGTAAACCTGCTTCAATTCATCCGGCAGCTCGTCGATGATTTGCACGTCACCTTGGCTTCGCAGAATTGACTCGCGTGTCTTCTCCCAAAGTCCAAGCCGCTGCAAATCGGCAACAAGGTTTCGGTTCACTTCGAGGAACTTGCCCGACGAAGTTGAACGGCTAAAGATCTGCGTGAACTGCGGGTCAAGCCCCGGTGTCGTCCCTGCCACAAGTCCAATGGATGCCGTCGGCGCAATCGCCATGAGCGTCGCGTTTCGCATTCCGCCCTTCACTTTCGCGCGAAGCGAATCCCAGTCGAGGCGGCTCTTGCGGTTGACCTTGATCGGCACACCGCGGTCAGCTTCGGTGCGCTCAATACTGTCGAGCGGCACCATCCCTTTCGACCAGCCGGATCCTTCAAAGTTTGGATAAGCACCGCGCTCTTTCGCGAGTTCTGCTGATTCGTCGATTGCAGCGAACGAAACGTGCTCCATGATTTCGTCAATTAGCTCGTACGCTTCTTCACTCTCGTAGCTAAAGCCGAGACGCTCAACGACATCCGTGAAGCCCATGACGCCAAGTCCGACGGCACGGTTTTGCTGGTTCGAGTAGTCGGCTTCCGAAACGCTCGACTTTGTGATGTCGATTAGGTTGTCGAGTTGACGTACCGCGATTCTGGCGGACTCCTCTATTAATGCAAAGTCCATTGCACCGTTCACGAGGTGCTGCGAGAGGTTGATCGAGGCGAGGTTGCAGACCGAAACGTTGTCCTCATCCTGCGGCAGGCAAATTTCGGTGCAAAGGTTCGAGAGGTGAATCGTGCCGGTGTTGTTGTTGAGCGCACGATTGTTGATCGTGTCTTTCCAGGTAAGCCACGGGTGACTCGAAGCTGAAAGTGAAATCAAGATTGACTTGAACTGCTCTCGCGCGGTCATCTTCTTGAACATGTGCATGCGACCGGCTTCGGCTTCGGCAACATAGTGTGCGTATCGCTCCGAGAACGCTTTGCCGTACAGCTCGTTCAAGTCCGAAACTTCTAGCGGATCAAACAAGTACCAGTCTTCGTCGTTTTGCACGCGCTTCATGAACTCGTCGCTGATCCATACCGCGGTGTTTGCGGTTCGCGTGCGTCGGTATGGGTCGCCGGAGTTTTGGCGCAAATCAATGAACTCTTGAAAGTCCAAGTGCCAGTTCTCCATATAGAAACACAACGCCCCAAACTTTTTGCCACCGCGGCTGACTGCGCGAAGCACGGAGTCAATCGTGTGCATGAACGGGATTGGCCCGGTGGATGTCGTGTTGTTTGAGCGGATCGGTGAACCTTGGGCGCGAAGCTTGGTGACTGAGAGCCCGATTCCGCCTGTGCCTTTGGTTAGCCACATGACATCCCGAACGGTTTTTGCAATGTGCTCGATGTCGTCTTGCATTTCCATGACGAAGCAATTCGCGAGTTGCGGGTAGCTCGTGCCCGCGTTGACAAGTGTGGATCCGGCGGCAAGATATTCAAGCTTCGACATTTTTTCGTAGAAGCGGATCGCGTGCTCTGTTGGGTTTTCTTCGTTGAGCGAGAGGCCCATAGCGATTCGCATCCAGAAGAACTGTGGCACCTCAAGAGAATCGCCGTTTCGTCCCTTGATTCCGTACCTATTGTTTAGGGTCACAACTCCGATGTACTTGAGCAGGTCGTCTCGGCTTGGTTCGAGCGCGCTTGCTAGCCGATCCAGGTCAAACATTTGGATGAGGCGGTCGTCAAGCAAACCTTCTTCTACTCCGCGGCGAAGGTTTGGGGCGAAGTGTTCGCGGTGCAGTCGGGCGAGCTCGGCATCCGACTCATAGTCGCCAAGTACACGCTTGTAAATTGTTTTCAGCAAGAGCCTCGCCGCAACAGTGTCGAACTGCGGGTCGTCCTTCACGTTTTGAAGCGCAACTTGGATGACCGCTTCATCAAGTTGCTGGGTGGTTATTCCGTCGAAAAGCGTGAGTCCGAGTTCGCTCGCGATCTGCGTGACCCAAGTGATGTTGTCATCTAGACCAGCGCTTGCACGTTCGATTGCAAGATTTATCTTGTTCGCATCGTAGGGTTCGCGGCTTCCGTCACGTTTGACAACGGTGATATCCATTTTTTCTCCTGCTTCATTGCCTTTTTTCACGGTCTAACCGAACCTACGGCTAAACCACTATATATCCGGTTTTGGATGTCGCGCGGACCCCATATCTTGTAGGCGTGTCCGAGGGGTTTCGGCCCAGAAAAGCGGATACCGCCCGGCCGAAATCAAGTATCTAAGCCCCCATAGACATTTGCGAGCCCTAGCGGCTGGGCGTTTCACAGGAGCCCAAGACTAGAATTGAACTCTCGTGAACAGCTACTGGGCCCTCCTCAAAACTCGCGGGGTCGCACGTATCATGTCGGCCCAGCTCGTTGCTCGATTCCCTTCTGGAATGCTCTCGCTCGCATTCTTGCTGCACATCGAGCGAATCCACCATTCTTACGGCGCAGCCGGACTTGTGCTCGCGGCAATGAGCATCGGGCAAGCAATAGCGGGACCGCTTACGAGCCGGTGGATGGGCGTTTGGGGAATGCGCACTGTGCTCGTCTTGACGGCAACGATTTGCGTTACGGCACTGGGCGTAATCGCATACGCTCCAAAATTACCGGTTCCTGTCTACATGGCAGTCGGACTAATTGCGGGGCTGAGCTATCCGCCGATCCAACCTGCGGTACGAACGATCTACCCCAAAATGGTGAACTCGAAACAACTGACGCCGCTGTTCTCTCTTGACGCATCCGCGCAAGAACTCATTTGGGTGGCCGGGCCGGTAATCACAACGTTCGTTGCTACTCAAATAAGCCCGGTTGTTGCAATCACTCTCGCGATCGCGTTTATGGTCGGCGGCGGAATTTGGTTTGTCACTTCCCCTGCCGTCGGGCGAGTGCGTATCCCCCGAAGCAAGCGAAAGATCGGCGCGGTGTTGCTGCGCCCTCCAGTCTTGCTCGCAACCGTTTGTGGCTTCTTGCTTGTCGGAGCTTGTGCGGCGATTGAAGCAGCAGTTGTTGCTACGTTCGGCCATGACAGTCCGGATTCTGGTTTTGTGCTGGCGATTTTCGCAATCGGATCACTCATCGGCGGTCTCGCCCTTGGCCACTTGCCAATAGGGCCTTGGGCGTTAGCTCGACGGATGTTTATCATGTTTATTGGCATGGCGCTCGCAGCCGCATCGTTGAACTTCTGGTGGCTTGCGCTCATGCTTGCGCTTTCCGGTATCGGTATCGCTCCGGCACTTGCTGTTATGTTCACGATCGTTTCGGCAAGCGTCAAGTTCAGCGAAACCGCCGAGGCCTACGGTTGGATCGGCACCGGACAGCTAATCGGCGCGGCTCTCGGTTCTGCTGCCGCCGGTTTCATGATCGATGGGTTCGACGCGCACGGAGGAATTTGGGTCGCAGTAGCGTTCGCTCTGCTCGGGTTTGTAATTCCGATCATTTTCAGGCGCGCCCACCCTGATCTTCGGGGCAAGGATGCCAGCCCGATTCCTGATACCGAACCAATTCAGTCGATCAGGCCCTAGCTACTTACGAGTTCAACACTTTCTGCTCTAGGCGTGCGTAACTGGACTCCATGCCGTCGATCATTCCAGTTGCGAGAACTTGATCGCGGGTTGCGGCATCCGGGTAGACGATGATCGTTGTGATCAAGGTCACACCTTGTTCTTCATAGAACTGAGTGTCGTTTTGGGTCGCAGGGTAGTCGGTATCAACCATTTGCTCCGAGGCAACCATGCGTGATTTGGTTTCAAAAACCGAGAACTCCCCTTCGAATGCGAAACCGTCACCATCCGCCACGTTTTCTGGCTCCCAAGCCCAGCGATATTTGCCACCGACACGAGGATCGATCTGACAATCGGTCATTCTCCAACCGTCGGGTCCGTACATCCATTTCCGAATAAGCTCGGGCTCCGTGTGAGCTCGCCAAACAAGGTCACGCGAACCGTTCACAAGTCGGGTGATTCGAACGCGCTGCTCATCAAGCATTTCAAGTCGAGTACCCTTTCCTTGCGCGTATTCACGGAGGTCTTGAAGCACTGCGTCGAGCTGACCCATTGCGCCTCGAAGCCCTTCGACGACGCCCATCGCAAGCAACTGCTCCAGCGCCTCAACGGATGGGAAGTATGAGATCGTCGTCAGCTTTGATCCGGTGACAGTTGCTTCAAACTCGAGTCGCATTCGCATTGATGGCATCTCTTGAACAGGGTTTCCGTCTTCATCACTAAACCCATCAAGTAGTTCCAATACTTTCGGCTCCTCTATTTTCACAAACTCCCAATAACCGCAAGAACTCTCACCGTCCGGTCCGGTCATGCGATAGTTCGCCGTGCCACCAATGTTCAGGTCGAATTTTGTGAACGTTGCCGGCCATCCAGGTGGACCCCAAAAACGCCCTAGTTGTTCGGCACTTGTGTAGGCGCGCCAAAGTCGCTCGACAGGTGCGCTAAATTCGGCGAGCACCGTCATGGTGAGCGCTTTTGGGTCAGTGATGATGTCAACGATTGGCATTGGGGTCTCCTTGATGTTGCTGTGTTGCGAGGGTTGGGGCTTAAGGGTCAGTTGCGAGTAGGTTGTCGAGACGGTCTATTCGGTCTCGCCAAATCTGCTGATATTGCTTGAGTAGTGTTTCCGCTTTTGCAATGGTTTTCGGGTCTGCCCGCACAAGGCGCTCCCTCCCTTGCACACGCTTTATGACAAGTTCAGCGGCCTCCAACACGGCGACGTGCTTTTGAACCGCCGCAAACGACATTCGGTATTGCGCAGCTAGGTCTGAAACGTTTAATTCCTCGATTGAACTACGTCGAAGGATGTCGCGCCTAGTCGAGTCGGCCAGCGCTCGAAAGATCCGGTCAACTGCGATTTCGCTCAATTCAGAATCTACAACCATTTGGTTGTAGATTACAGTTAGCCGTTATCGATGTCAAGAACGATCCACAGAACTTCCCTAGCTAAAAGCTGTGAAGAACGGTTGGGGCAAGGTCACGCCGACTCTGACGATTTGAGCTCTTTCTTGTGCTTGACCGCGGTTGTTGCGTCTGAACTGATTACCCGGAAAAGGCAGACCTAAGCACTCTAAATAACCTAGGAACTTCAGTTTCGAGATCCTTCACCGAAAAAGCATGACCAACTAGCCAGGTGTCCATCGAAGTACCCAACCCACCTGCCATTGTTATCAGCAATTCAGCCGGCAGATCGTTTCTAATTGCACCGATCCTTTGGCCTTTGAGAATTGTTTTCATGAACCATGAGGAGGTTTCTTGAACAGATTGCTCTCCAGCCTTCGCAACGGCTGGGCCGTCCGATCCGGAAATCCAATTCCGAATTAGCTTGGAGGTTTGCGGCGACTCAAGCAGTCGTTGCATGGTTCGAAGGTAGTACCCTTCCAAAACCTTCCAGAATTCATCCGTGTCTTCGGTCTCAGGAACCGGATAAGGTCCACTCTTGACTAATAGCTTCTCAATCGTGTTTCGCAATACGAATTCATATAGGTCTTCTTTGCCGTTGAAGTAGTAATAGACCGAGCCCTTCGACATTTCGGCATTCGAAATGACACGGTTCAACGACGCTTCCGCGAACCCATGGGTCGCGAACTCAGCGAAGGCCGCCTCAAAAATCTTCTTCTGCTTCTCAGAATCTAGCTTGAAGAAACGAGCGTGAACCATGTTGGGACAATTCAATCAGTAAATCGCGGGAGTTCGATTGGATCTCTCAAACTCGCTCCAATTGCAATACGCGCGACACCCGGGAGTCCCATGATCTTGAAAACCGACTTCTTCAACCAAAGTTGGAATTGACTCTTCGGCGCAAAAACAGTTGCCAAACCAAGTGCGGCATCCTGCTTCTTTAGAACGATTCCGGCGAGGCGCTTTTCAAACGCCTGGAACGCAACCGAATGATCAGTGTTTCTTTTCAATTCGTAGGCAAGTAGATACGCCTCAACCATTGCAAGCGCGGTCCCTTGCCCCGCCAACAGTGAAGGACAAGCTGCGGCATCGCCAATCAGACACACTCTCCCTTTCGACCAGGAAGGCATTCGAATTTGGCTTGCCTTGTCGAAATAAAAAGTTCGGGCGTTAGGCATTAGTTCGAGAATCTTCTTGGTCTCCCATCCGAAGTCAGTCAAGAGGTTTCGTAGCAACTCTTCCTGTGCTTCGCGATTGTGGATCGGGACCTCACCTGGTGCTCGAACCATGAATACAAACATCGTGTAATCATCACGTTGCGAAAGCCTCAGAACATAACCGCCAATCTCGGTGTGACCTACTGCGGCAGAATCATCCCTGGGTTGATAGCCCTTTGCGTCGAAGGCCGCAACTACCATGCCTGAATCTCGCTCGAATAATCCCTCCGAACCAAAATGCAATAATCGAACCCGGGAATGCAGTCCGTCTGCTCCGATGACGAGGTCGAACTCGCGATTGCTTCCATCGGTTAGTTGAACTTGGACCTTCTCACCGGTGTCCTTGATTTGCTTGAGGCTTTGACCAAAAATGACCTCAACACGGTCCTTTACGAGATCGAATGCGGCCGCGGAAAGCTCAGTTCGTCCAATATTTAGATGCCTGCCACCGGTAAGCTTGAAAACGCTTTTTGCCGAAAGAAAAGCAATCTTCTTTCCATTGGAATCCAGCTCCCAAGCGCCATCCAGGTCGTAACCTTCTTCTTTGAGTCGAGGAATAATCCCCATTCGATCTGCAACCTCGTAACCTGAACCCCAAAAATCAACTATGTATCCGCCTTTGCGTAATTCCGGAGCTTTCTCGATAATCGTTGCGTCGAACCCTGCCTCTAATAGCCAGTAGGCGAGAGTCGGACCGGCAACCCCAGCTCCAAGGATCAGTACTTTCTTGTTTGGCAACTGCCACTCCTTCGCGCTCAAGAACGAATGATCTGCTGGGCAATCATTCTAGACCATCAGTTCGACCACTGGTCTAAACATATCACCAAGCCAGTCTCTTTGAAATTCGACCCGGCTATAGGCTCGCGAGGTCTGACGAAGCATGTCGAGTTCAATTTTGAGTTTTCTGATCGGAATCAGCGAAGCACCAATATTGCATCGCAATCCAACTTGCGACAGAGAATGCGCTACTCGGAAACTACGGGGGCTACGCCCCCAAGATCATCCTGCGGATCTTGATCGATTTGCGAACTGGCTTCGGCATCCGCGTCGCCGTTGTCGATGTCTTCGGGGTTTGGAATTGATTTCACGAAGCCAAACCAAATAACGCCGGCGATTGTGGCAAGTCCCCCGCCGACGATGTAGGGAAGGGTCAAATCGATGCGGCCAAGGAAACCACCGATGAGCGAACCAAGAGGCAGACAACCCCAAAGCAAGGTTCGCCAAGTCCCGTGGACACGACCCAACAACCGACCTGGGATTGCAGCTTGCCTAAACGACATAACGAGAATGTTCCAAATGACGATCGCGGCACTTACAACGATCCAAAATGCGCCAACCGCCCAGAGGTTTGGAAATACCCCCGTCAAAGTCATAAAGATGCCGGTCAGCAAATTCGAAACCGCCATCGACAAACCGGTTCCGAACTTTTCCTTAAACTTTGGCGCAAGAAACGCTGCCGCAATTCCGCCGATCGCGCCGGTAAGCAAGAACACTCCAAACAACGGAACCGGTAGCTTCAATCGCTCAACGATGTAGAGCACGAAACTGGATGTCGCGATCGCGGTGCAGAGGCCCCCGAAGCTACTGAAAAACCAAAGAGTCCGTAATCTGCGATCCGACATGATGAATCGAAAACCATCAACAAATTGCTTGTACCAAGCTGCTTGCGCGTTACCGCTTTTTGCTTCGTGGGCTTTTGCGAATTGCCTTCCAGACGCAACCCGCGGAAGGAACAACGCAAGAATCGCGGCAGCCAGGTAAGCAGTACCACTCACTCCGAGCGGAATCAACGCGCTTACGGCAAAAAGCAAAGATGTGAACGGCCCCGCAACAAAATTCTGGATGGTCTGCTCGGCGATGGTTAGAAGCGAGTTCGCTTTTGGCAATTGTGCCTTGCTAAGGATGCTCGGTGGCACCGCTCGAGCCGCGTTGTCGTAGACCGTCTCGCAAGTACCGTAAAGGAACGTGATCAGGTAGAGCCACCAAATCGTCAAGTTTCCTGAAGCGGTGAGTACCAAGAGCACAAGCCCTAAGCATGTGCGAACCGTTTCCGCTATCGAAAGAGCCAATCGGCGGTCAACGCGATCGACAATGATCCCGGCGGGTATTGCAAACAATAACCAAGGCAACATGACGAGAGCTGCTATCCCAGAAATCAGCAACGCATCCTTGGTGACGTGCACAGCTAGGAGCGGAATCGCCGTAAACACAATGCCGTCGGCAAAATTACTGGCGACGCTTGCGGAAAACAGATTTGCAAACGCCTTACCTAATGGCACCTTGGCGGCTTTTGATTCTTTCGGAACCGATTTGGGCACGGCTTAGTTTAGCCAATACAAGTCGCGACCACACGTGCCATCCTGTTCCGGATGATGTGGTCGTTTGCTTCAACCTTGTGCAGTCTCACCCCGCGCAATTGACCCGCAATTCTCAAGCCCGCATCGTGCATGAGAAATGGATCAAGCCTGCCGTAAGCAATTTCCACGGGCACCTTCACCTTGGCTAGGTCACTAATTGTGGTTTGCGACTCGATCAGATTCTGTAGCGAAAGCGTGAAAGCCCGCCAGTTTCGTTCTGAAACCTCAAGCACGTTCTTGATTGGGGAGATTTTCGCCAACATTGCCGCGTTTCGCATTGTGAAACTCTTGTTCTGCCGCAAATACTCGTACGCCCGCAGATACAAACCCATCGCAGCCCGTTCGACCGGATCACCTAGTGCAGAAGGCGACACATAAATTGGTGGACTGACAAGCACGAGTTTTCGAAGCCTCCGACTGTTAGTTGTTGCGTACCTGGTTGCAATCAGTCCGCCCATCGAGTGGCCCACCAAGGTAAACGGTTCCTTTAGTTTCAAAGAGTTAACGGTGTGAGCAAATGCAGCAACGTGCTCCTCAATCGTGAAACTCGACTCGGCCCCGGATGGTGAACCCCCAAATCCAAGCAAGTCAATAGCGATCACCCGATGCGTCTTGTCGATTAGCGGCACCAATTTCTCAAACGTCGCCGACGATGAAGCAATACCGTGGATAAGCACGACGACCGGGCCCGCGCCAAGATCGGCCGCAACATGAAGAAGCGGCGCCCTCGGTTTCAACAGACCCATACTCAAGTATCGACCTAAGTTTGCTGAAATCCTGTTTAGCCGATCGATCCGAAAGCGACGGATGAAATGTTACATTCGTTGGGTTTCGCTGACGCTATTTTCTAGTTACCTTTTCAACATGAGGCGACTATTACTTGTTACGGCACTGGCATCCAGTGCGTTTCTCTTGTCCGGTTGTGCAGCGCCGGCCCCTTCAGTGCTTCCACAAGATGCGGCCCCCGGCCAAATAAGAGATAACAGCATGAGTGGTGGGGCCTCGACCGAGAACATTCTGGATCAAGGCGCCAAGTCCGACGTACCAGGCGCCCCGGTACCGGGTCAGCAAATTATCACGACGGTCACGGTGACAATCGTGGTTGACTCCCCCGTCACTTCAGCAGATCAAGCCGCGGTCATTGCTACCCAGTATGGCGGCGTCGTGGCGGATCGGAATGAAACCCAGCCGAATGCTCGCCAAGGCGGAAGTGCCCAACTTACCTTGCGCATCCCTTCGGACAAACTGGACTCCGCACTCGAGCAATTGAAGCAACTTGGGGATGTCAAGCAGACTGCAATTAACTCGACCGATGTGACATCCCAATCTCAAGATCTGGATGCCAGAATCACAGCGCTGAAAGCATCCGTTGATCGACTGTTGGAACTCTTGTCAAAGGCTACCGACACCACTGACCTGATCACGATCGAATCTGCATTGTCGCAACGTCAAGCAGATCTTGAAAGCATGGAATCGCAAAAACGCTACCTAGACGACCAAGTGCAACTTTCAACCGTCATGGTCAATTTGTATGCGGAGCTCGACACTCCCCCTGACGCTCCAGTCAACTTCTGGACCGGTGTAGTTGCCGGTTGGAATGGGCTGGTTGGGTTCGTGAAGGTTGCACTTGTAGTCATCGGTGTTTTGCTACCTTGGCTAATCGCACTTGGGGTGATCGCAGTAATCACGATTGCTTGGGTAAAGCTTGCGTTACGTCGTTCGCGCAACAAGAAGGCGAAATCGACAACTACAACCTAACGAGAATCGAGCGGGGTTCTAACTCAATAGTCGGAATCCGCCTTATTAGACCAGGTCGGGCGAGACGGATCAGCTCGCCCGACCGAATCCCACTCGCTAACAGCTTTTGCGGGATCTTGTTCAGCGACGAGGTCCCGCAATCGGCTGATCGTGTCGCGAGCCTCATCTACGACGTTCAATAAAGCTGGCACAAGGGCAAGCAGCCGACCGATTCTTTCACCCTCACTCGAACCGTCACCGTCGTAAATGATCCCCATCGCGTTATCTCGCAAAGCGGATGCACGTTCAAAAAGTTCTGTTTCGTTTGAACTCGAACGAGTGACCACAGTCGCAAGCCTCTCAATTTCGCGACCCAACGCAGAAAGTTCTGAATCGTCATCCGTCTGCGGTGTCATGGTTTCGATTATCGTCTCAAACTCGAAATCTGCATGCTCGTGAAACGCGAGGCGTAGTCTTTGAGAATGCAGGAGAACCGGCAAGTCCGGGCGAATGCCCGATCGACAAGCCTGCGTACCCTCACCAATCCGTGGATCTTGATCCTTATATTCACCGGCTGCTTCCAAGTGGGCCGAGGAGCGCCCATCGACGGGATCTTTTTTCTGGCTGTTGCGGGCATCCTGATTTTCGGAGAACTTGGCTGGCTAAGTCTTGGCCGGATCACCGTTCCCAAAACATCAGTGCTTCTGGTTGGTGCATGCATTCTCGGAGTTCTCATGGTGCTCGCACCGCGTCACGGAATTATTGAAGGCATCATTGTGAGCGCGATCGGCCTGACCGTGTTGTTGTTGTCGTGGCAAAACCACCAATCGCGATCTTCCGAGGCGCGAGCAATCAAGTCGGCAAAGATCCTATGGGCGGTTGTTGCCTTGATGGTTTGTGTAATTGAGGTCACTTCGTTCTTAATGGGTTTGCCTTCTGCGGATGCGATGTTCGCGCATCCAAGTATCTCGTTGCTACTTGATCCAATGCTTGACACGCCTGAAGGACGCATTGTGTTCACAGCGCTGTGGCTCGCAATTGGAATCGGACTGTTGAAACGAGGTCAACGCTGATGCTGTTGACTCGCATCCTCACGATTAGTGCGTACCTGCTGTGCCTAGCAATCGCGGTGGGAATCGAAGTGATCGGAAACCGTAACCCTGAGCGGCTAGCACCGCTCGGGCACCTACTAGACGAAGTCATGGAATCCCGGAGTGCCCGGATTGGAATCCTAATGTTCTGGTGGTGGGTCGGTTGGCACTTCCTGGTGGGTCAAACTGTGCAGTCGGTTCATGGGTAATTATGCTCCAAGCAACAAGATCAGCCCGATCGATACCGAAACCGCAAGCGCAGTTGAAAGTAGCCCAAGAATTAGCGGCTTCCAACCGGTTTTGATCATGTGAATGATGTCAACTCCAAAGCCGAGCCCAAACATTGCGGATGCCAAGAGCAGGTTGGCCACGAACTCAAGACTTGAAAACACCAAGGGTGGGAATGGCACGAAGGTTCTAACAAGAATTGCTGCCAAGAACCCCAACACAAAAAGCGGAATAATCGGCGGTCGCTTCGATTTGTCAATGGTCCCCTTGCCAGTTCGCGAATTCACTGTGCTGACAATCGCGATTAGTGGTGCTAGCAAGACGACTCTTCCAAGCTTTGCTACGGTTGCAAGCGCCATAGCCGAAGTCGAGATCATCGCACCGGCAGCCACAACATGTGCGACTTCGTGAACACTCGCTCCAATCCAAAGACCGGACTGCAATTCGCCGAGCTTGAAGGCTTTAGCTAAAGCCGGCAGGACAAACATCGAGATTGTTCCATAAATTGCGACTAGGGCTATTGCTTGCGCCGTATCTTGTTCGTGCTTTTCTTCTGGATCGACAATGCTACTCATTGCGGCAACTGCAGAGGCCCCACAAATTGAGAATCCCGTCGCAACTAACATTCTCGTGACGTGTGGAACTTTGATTAAGCGACCGATAAGGATTGTGCCAACGAAAGTAATTGCGACAGTGCAAACGAGCACAATGATCCCTTGAAAACCTATTTGAAGCAGGCTCGTGATTGAGAGTTTGAATCCCAAGAATACGATCCCGATTCGAAGCAGCTTTTTTGAACTCCATTGCACACTTCGGGCAAACTTTGCCGGAACAACGTGCAAATTTCCAAGTACCGCTCCAACCAAAATTGCAAGCAAGAGCGCCGAGAACCCGGGGAAGAACCCTGCAACAAAAATCGCCACCAAGCCAACGAGTAGCACGAGTCCCGTGACGATTAGGTTCTGACTAAATGGTGCCTTATCTTTCTTAGGCGAATCGGTCTTGACTTCTTGAGTCAACTTTTTGCCAAAAAGTCATCGACGGCTTTGGCAACTACTTCAACACCCTCGAGCAGCTCATCAAGAACGGTTGCATCCGCCACGAGAGGTGGAGCAATTGTGAGCATTGTCGCGCCGCGATCATCGGGTCTCGTAATTAGGTTCGCCTTTTTCAAAGCTGCAGGCATAACCTCGCGCAATAACGCGACGCTTTGCTCTGGAGTTAGATCTTTGCCACTTTCTCGATCACGCATGAATTCGATCGCGTAGAAAAACCCGGTGCCTCGCCATTCACGAATCGATTTGTGATCGTCGCGAATTCGATCTAGACCCGATTGGATAAATGCTTGCAGATCTAGCACATTGTTTAGCACTCGCTCTTTCTTCATCGCCGTGATATTAGCGATAGCTATAGCGGTCGCAACGGGATGCCCTCCCCAAGTTGAGCCGTGAACGAAACTTCCCGTTCCCCTGTTTAGAACCGTGTCGGCGACTTTGTCCGCGAGGACTAATCCACCAAGTGGTGCATAGCCAGAAGTTGAACCTTTTGCGAAAGTGATGATGTCAGGTCTAGCGCCATAGTCGTAACTGGCAAACCAACTTCCAACTCGACAGAATCCGGTGATAACTTCATCTGCAACAAGCAAGATTCCGTTTCGGTCGCAGATTGAGCGTAGCTCCGACCAGTAACCTTCCGGCGGAACGAGCACTCCTCTTGAGTTCTGCACTGGTTCGGCGAAGATCGCAGCAATAGTTTCTGCACCCTCGCGTTCAATCAGCGAGCTTAGCGCCTGAAGGCTCGGCAAATCTGAAGCCGATTCACCCGGCTGAAGCTTTTCACCCAGCGTGTTTGGAAAGTGAAAAACGCCGGGCATTAACGGTTCAAAGGGCAGTCGATATTTTTCGATTCCGGTTACCGCGAGCGCACCCATGGTTGTGCCATGGTAAGCCATGTCTCTGGCAAGAATTTTGACCCTCGATGGCTCACCGTTTTCACGATGGAACTGACGGGCAATTTTTATCGCGGATTCAACCGCTTCAGAACCGGAATTGACGAAGAATACCGAGTTCATTTCGGGTGGTGCAAGACTCGCAATAAGTTCAGAAGCTTCCATTGCCGCGGGGTGGGCGGAAGACCAGTTCGTCCAATATGCGAGCGTTTCTAGTTGCTTAGCTCCAGCCCGTGCAATGTCTTGACGACCGTGCCCCATGTTGACACAAAAGAGGCCAGACAATCCGTCTAGGTAACGCTGACCAGAACTGTCGTAAACGTAACAACCTTCACCTTTTTCGATTACTGGAACTCCGCCTTCGACCCAACTACTTCCCCGCGTGAAGTGCGGATAAAGGTGACGGATCGTGTCAGGCGGTGACACCTCTGTCGTCACGCTGTCACGCCCATGTGGAACGGGAAGACCTTGTCGGTACCTTCGGTTTTCTGGAACCAGCGCGAGGTGACAACCTTCTGACGCGTGAAGAAACGGACGCCATCCGGACCGTACATGTGTAAATCTCCGAAGAGGCTGGATTTCCAGCCACCGAATGAGAACCAACCGACAGGAGTTGGGATTGGCACGTTAACTCCAACCATCCCGGCATTGCACTTCAATTGGAACTCTCTCGCGTTAGCGCCACTCTCCGTGAATACAACAGCACCGTTTCCATATGGATTTTCGTTCACCATTTCAAGCGCGTCACCAAGGTTCTCCACCCTAATTACAGAAAGCACGGGTCCAAAGATCTCGTCCTTGTATGCCTTCATTCCCGGCTTGACGTTATCCATGATGCTTGGCCGCAAAAAGAATCCCGGTCCACGGTAGAGGTCATCCTCGCGGCCATCGAGCACAATGGTTGCCCCCTCTTCGACTCCACTATCCAGATAGCTTGCAACCCGATCGCGGTGATCTCCGGTAACCAAAGGCCCAAGATCACGGCCACCTGTCGCGCCGTCACCGACGTTCAGTCCTTTGGCAAGCTCTGCAACCTTGGGGATCAGTTTGTCTGCAGCGTCACCGACCGCGACAAGAACCGAAACCGCCATACACCGCTCACCTGCAGCACCAAACGAGGACGCAACAGCCGCACTTGCCGCCGCATCCATATCGGCATCCGGCAATACAACTAGATGGTTCTTTGCCCCGCCGAGGGCCTGCACTCGCTTACCGTTTTTTGCAGCAGTTTCATAAACCGACTTCGCAACCGGGGTTGAGCCGATGAAACTTACTGCCGCAATGTCTGGATGCGAAAGCAAGATATCCACGGCGCTCTTATCGCCTTGAACTAAGTTGAGCACACCGGCTGGTAGCCCTGCCTCAAAAAGCAGTTCAACCATTCGGACACTTGAAGAAGGCGTCTTATCGCTTGGCTTCAAGACGGCGGTATTCCCACACGCAATCGCGTTTGCAAGCATCCAAAGCGGCACCATGACTGGGAAGTTGAAAGGCGTAATACACGCGACAACTCCGATCGGTTGCAAAATCGAGTGCACATCAATTCCGGTTGCGACAGTGCTCGAGTGCTCACCTTTGAGCAAATGCGGGATGCCACAAGAAAACTCGATCGCTTCGAGACCTCGGCGCAACTCCATCCGCGCATCTTCGATCGTTTTTCCGTTTTCCATCGTAATTAGTTGAGCCAATTCCTCGGTGTGATCGACGAGTTTTTGCCTAATTGAAAACAGAATCTGCTGCCTCGTCGCAAGCGAAGAGGTTCCCCAATCTTCACCGGCCTTTACCGCGGCCGCGATTGCACTTTCGACTTCGGTTGCCGTGGAGAACGGCGTGCGGCCAATCTCCTCCCCGGTCGCCGGATTCCAGACTGAATGGCCGTCATTTGACTTGCTTTGCACTCTCTTGCCTGCGATGAAGTTATCCGCGACGTTCATTTCAACCTTCTCCTGTTCTGCGCAACATTTGGGCGCACTCGATTGCCCACCGACGAGATTAGGATTCTTCGGTTCGATCTCGTAGTCCCAGCAAGCCACCAATAGACGGAACCAGCCTGCATAGAATGAACACACCGCAGTCGCCAATCCCGGCTGAAAAAATTGCAGTGATCAGGTTCGCAATGGAGTTCAAGTGACGATAATCCTTCCCGAGGATTCGAGCGAACCGCTATATCGTCAAGTTCGCAATGCTCTCGAACGAGCAATGCGAAACGGGCAGTTTGATACGGTTCCGCTCCCGTCATCGCGTTCACTAGCTGAGGAACTTGGAGTTTCACGAAATACCGTAAATCTTGCCTATCAAGAGATGGTCGCAGAAGGGCTCATCGTTGCAGAAGAGCGTGTTGGCTATCGAGCAAACTCGGCCATCTTGAACGAGAAACCCGTTGAAGGTGACTCTCTTCTACGAGAAACAAGAGTCGATTGGGCGCAGCGATTGAAGCGGCGGCTCGATGAAGACCTGCCAATTATCAAAAAGGACTACAACTGGCAGGCTTACCCCTATCCATTTATTTACGGGCAAGTTTCAAACTCACTTTTTCCAATCACCGCCTGGAACCGAGCACTTAGAACCTCGATGGAATACCCTCACGTTCACTGGAGTCTCAAAGATGGTGGTTCAGGAGATGACCCATTATTGGTCGAGCAACTTCGAACAACCGTTCTGGCGACGAGGGGGATTCGCGCTACTCCAGAAGAAGTATTGGTTACCGTTGGGGCCCAGCACGGACTTTTCTTGACAGCAAGAGCTTTGCTTCGCCCTGACGACGAAGTTGCAATTGAAAATCCCGGATACCCTGATGTAGCACACATCCTCGCCGGCGCCGGAGCAAAACTCGTTCCAGTACCAGTTGACGGCGACGGGTTGCGGGTCGATCGCATCCCAAGTTCTGCTCGAATGGTGTCGGTCACGCCAAGTCACCAATTCCCGACGAATGTTAGTTTGAGCAAGCCTCGCAGAGAAGCTCTACTCGCATCGGCGCACCGGCACGACTGGTTGATTCTCGAAGATGATTACGACGCCGAATTGCGGTACGTCGGTAGGCCGGCTCCCGCTTTGCGTGCGGTCGATCCAGAGCGCGTTATCTATGTCGGCAGCTTCTCAAAATTTCTGGCACCGGGATTGAGAATGGGCTACGTCGTCGCACCAAAGCCGCTAATCGAGCAACTTCGACTTGAGCGACGTTACACGGTGCGGCACCCACCTGGTCATATTCAAAGAGCTTTGGCTCTCATGATCCTGAACGGTGACTATCAGCGCGCCCAAAGGAAGCAAAGAGCTGCTCTTCGTGAGAAGTGGGAATTGATGGCTAAAACCTTGAAGCTCGCGTTTGGAGATTCGTTCAAAGCACCTACCGGCGGAACGAGCATGTGGGTGCGGCTTCCTGATGGTGTTTACGCAGATCAAGTCGTGGCAGAAGCGGCCAAAAATGGAGTATTGATCGAATCCGGCGCTTCGTGTTTTTCTGCGAACCACCCCGAAGCGCAAAGATATATCCGCATTGGATACGCGGCCATACCGGTCGAATCGATCGTGCCTGGACTTAGCAAACTTTCTAAAGTGATTCACGAGGCCGGTCGAACTCCAAATGCTACATCCACAATTTTGCCGTGAAAATTTGGCACTCAAAGCGAGAGGCAAACTGGCTCTAGGTCACAGAACTCTTGCGTGAGAGCGTTAGAAAGACTGCGTTTGCCCTAACGCCAGGCAAAGATCGAGATTCAGCAAAGGCAAGGATTCAGGAAATGCCACAGAAGATTGAACACCCTTCAAGTGATGAGTATTACGACCTTGGTGATTACCACCGTTCGGTGACCACATCATCTGCTGAGGCGCAACTTTGGTTTGACCGCGGATTGGTTTGGTCTTACTCGTTCAACCACGAAGAAGCCGTCAAATGTTTTGAGAAAGCAATCGCTCTCGATAATGAGTTCGCAATGGCCCACTGGGGAGTCGCCTACGCCTTGGGACCCAACTACAACAAGACCTGGGAAGCCTTTGATGAAGTCGATCTAAAGGTTTCTGTTGAACGAACGTATCGCGAGATCGCTCTAGCCAAGAGGTACGCCGAGTACGCCACCGACGTCGAACGGATGCTCATCGATGCCCTCGCTGTGCGATTCAGGGTTAGTACCGCGGACGAACTTTCGCCGTCATTCGATCAAGACTATGCGGATGCGATGCGTAAGGTCTATGAAAAGTATCCCGATGACTTGGAAGTTGCGACCATTTATGCAGAGTCGCTAATGAACCTCACTCCGTGGAAACTTTGGGATCAACGCACCGGTGAGCCGGCGCCTGGATCACACGCGATCGAGATTAAGCGAGTGTTTGATAAGGCACTAGAACTCGAAGGTGGCGACCGGCATCCTGGACTTTTGCACTTCTATATTCACCTCATGGAAATGTCGTTCACTCCCGAGGTTGCACTTCCAATCGCCGACCACCTACGTGATTTGGTTCCCGACGGCGGTCACATGCGGCACATGCCGAGCCACCTGGATATCCTTTGTGGCGACTATCGTCGGGCAATTCAAGCAAACACTGAAGCCATCGTTGCCGACGAAAAGTTTCGCAAGCGAGCCGGCGCAATGAACTTCTACACGCTTTATCGCTCGCACGACTATCACTTCCGTATTTATGCGGCGATGTTTGTTGGCCAATCGAAGATTGCGCTGGAGACCGCCGCACAGCTTGAGGAATCGATTCCTGAAGAGCTTCTTCGAATCCAGTCTCCTCCCATGGCGGATTGGCTTGAAGGATTCCTCGCGATGCGAGTTCATGTGCTGATCAGATTTGGGCGGTGGGAAGAGATACTGCGGTTGCCATTTCCAAAGGACGAATCGCTATATTGCACAACGGTCGCGATGCTTCACTACGCCCGTGGGGTTGCTCTCGCGTCGCTAGATCGAGTTGAGGAAGCCGAGGCAGAACGAAAGTTGTTCCGTGCGAAGGCGGCTGCCGTGCCGGAAAGCAGGACGCTCTTCAACAACACTTGCGTCGATATCCTAGCCGTCGCATCCGCAATGCTCGATGGAGAGCTCGAATACCGAAAGCAAAACTATGCTGAGGCCTTCGAACATTTGCGTCGATCAATCGAATTGGACGACTCGCTACCGTACGACGAGCCTTGGGGCTGGATGCAACCAACGAGGCACGCTTACGGCGCCCTCTTGCTTGAGCAGGGTCGTGTTGAGGAATCTGCTGCGGTTTATGCCGCGGATCTCGGTTTCGATTCGACACTGCCACGTGCGCAACAGCATCCGGGTAATGTTTGGGCGCTGCACGGCTATCACGAGTGCTTAAAGCTTCTCGGCCGAGAAGCAGAAGCAAAACTCGTAGAACACCAATTGAAGTTTGCACTCGCGATGGCAGACGTCCCGGTAAAGGCCTCATGCTTCTGCCGGCTCAGCGCGGTTGGTGAATCAGACGATTGTTGCGGCGATGATTGCTCCTGCGACGATGGCGGTTCGAATCATCACGGATCACACGAGCATGAACCCGCTGGTTCGCATGCTCATACGGAAGGTGACGTTCACGCGCACTCTAAGCACAGCCACTTGCCGCACGACTGAGCCGAAACCTAAAGAAAGCCCAAGACACGATTTGGTGCGCTAAAGCGGAAAGCTCGCCTTCTAAGAGCAAAAGGAGGGGCGCGATCGGTTTTGCCGTTCGCGCCCCTCGCTTTTCCCGAAAGAGGGCTTAGGAGTCAGCCCCTATGATTTCTCCTCTACTGACTCAGACTTGTCAACGTCGCCCGTATCGAGAACCATCCGGCCGAGCTTGTCATAGACTTCAGGATCCTTTGAGCGCAAATACGAGCCCCAAAGCAAAGCCAGCACGAACAATATCCCAACGATGTACGGGATGAGCGGGAACAGCCACGACGCGGCAGCGGTGCCACCGACAGCAGATTCTTGGTTCATGATCAGCAGGCCAATTACTCCAATCATCGCAATTGCACTGAGCACGGGTGCGATGAAAGTTGTAAACCAGTTCCACTCATCCTTGTGATGTTTGCGGAAATAGCCGATAACAGCAATGCTCGCAAGAACCTGAACACAGAGGATCGAGAGCGTGCCCATGAGTCCGATCAGCACGAACGTGTCGTAAGCCGAAATGCCGGTCACATAGAGGATGACCACCAAAACCGCGGCGATTATCGTTTGCGTAATCGAGGCAACATACGGCGAGTGGTGGCTGTGATGCGTCTTCCCCAGAGGCATCATGAATCGTGCCACATTATCGCGCCCAAGTGCGTAAAGGTAACGAGATGCACTGTTGTGGAAGGCAAGCGAGCAAGCGAACGATCCCGTGACCATTAGCACGTAGAACGCTGTTGCAGCCCAAGAGCCCCAGTTGTTTGTAAGAGGCTCAACGAACACGTTAGTTGGATCCGCCCCTTCTGACGTGACCAAACTAATCGCGTGATCCGCTCCGTTGGTCACGACGGTAGCCCAAGTGACAATCGTGTAAAACAGGCCGATACCGATAACCGAGATGTAGGTGGCTAGCGGAACGGTGCGACGCGGGTTGCGTGACTCTTCACCGTAGATCGCTGTGGATTCGAAACCTACCCAAGACCAGAAGCCGAGGAAGAACGCGAGCCCGACTGAACCTCCCGCGATAGCTGTGAAAGCGTTGAACGGGTTTAGCGTCTCTAACATGTATCCATCTGCCGCGGGATGAGCCAATCCACCAATAGCGTGGAGGCCAAGAACTGCAATTTCAAGAATTAGGAAGACACCGAGAACGGCAGCTCCAATATTGATCTTGAAATAGGCAAGGATTGAGTTAATGACTAGGACTCCAAGAGCGAGCCAAATCCAATCGATCTGGAAGCCAAGATTCTTAAGCCCAGCATCCGCGAAGTAAGCGAAAGCTCCGGCGATTGCTACCTCGAAAATGAGGTAAGCGAAAAGCGCAAGGACCCCGCTACCTAGGCCAAGCAGCCTGCCTAGTCCGTGGGAGACGAATCCGTAAAACGCGCCCGTTGTAGTTATGTGCCGAGCGAGCCTTACATATCCGATCGAGAAGATCGTCAAAACGATCGTTACAGCAAGAAAAACGCCCGGTGCATTCTTTCCAACCCCATAGCCGATTATGTATGGCGTGTTACCGGCCATCGCCGTAATTGGCGCTGCCGTAGCCACAACCATGAACACAACTGACATGGTGCCGATCGCGTTGCGAGCAAGTTTCCCGTGCGCCGGTTTCCTCGACGTCGAGGGTTCTTCGGTTCGGGTAGTTGTTGTCATTGACGAGCCTTTCCGTGTTCCGTCATAGAACTAACACTCAACACCCCGTCCCTGCTTCGGCTGGAGTACCAGACGTTTGCGAAATTGCGGTACCAGCGCGAATCGATACTGTCCGGAGTGGCTGTATACCCCTGCCATGAGAAGTCGGAATAATCGAGTAACGCTTCGAGTTTTGACACTCCGGTTCAATTCATGAGGGAAGGAAATATCCAATGGCTGCATTACTTCGCAAAGGGCTCGCCGAGTTGCTTGGCACGCTGCTATTCGTGTTCACAATTATTGGTGCGATTAATGCGCAAACCTATGCTCCGCTGGTGATTGGGTTTGCACTCATGGTTTTTGTTTACGCAACCGGACACATTTCCGGTGGGCACTTGAACCCGGCAGTCTCGTTCGGTGCCTGGATTCGTGGGGCGATCAACGCAAAAGAATTCGTGGTTTACGTCGTCGCCCAACTCGTGGGTGGTGCACTCGGTGCGATCTTGAGTATGGATATTTGGCCGACGCCGACATCCGGAATGAAGCTTGAAATCATCCCAGCGTTCATTGCCGAACTCGTCTTCACCTTTGCCCTAGTGTTTGTTGTTCTAAACACTGCTACTTCCAAAGATCACCCAACGAACTCCTTCTACGGGTTGGCGATCGGTACAACGGTGTTTATTGGCGCAGCGACTGTTGGCGGAATCTCAGGTGGAAGCTTCAACCCCGCCGTCGCGTTCGGACTTTCGGTCGGTGGGCAGTTCCAGTGGGCTTACATTTGGCTCTATGTTCTAGCGCCGTTGATTGGTGCCGCGATTGCGGCGTACGCGTTCCGAGTGCTCAACCCGCACGACCTGGCGAAAACTAAGGCCAAATAGCTTCAGTAGTCGGTGGCTGACTGCAACTAGATTGGCGTGATGGATCAAATTGACCACGCGGCTGCGTTACTTCGCGGAGGTCGTTTTGCGATTCTGACCGGTGCTGGAATGTCAACCGATTCCGGCATCCCAGATTATCGTGGGCCCGATTCACCCAAACGAACCCCAATGACCTATCAGGAGTTCATTGGCGACGAGACCAGGCGCAGGCACTATTGGGCGCGTAATCACGTCGGCTATCGGCATATGCGTTCGGTTGAACCAAATGAGGGGCATCGTGTTGTAGCCAGGCTTGAGGCTCTTGGACTAGCGCTAGGAGTAATCACTCAAAACGTTGACTTACTGCACGAGAGAGCCGGATCAAACAACGTAATCGATCTGCATGGCCGCACCGACGCGGTCGTTTGTTTGCAGTGTCAAACGAAGTTCCCTCGTGCCTACATTCAATTACGATTGGATATAGCAAACCCGGATTTCGATGTGTCGATAGCAGACGTAGAAATAGCGCCGGATGCCGACGCCGTTTTAGCAGAAACCGAAACCTTCAATGTGCCGGCTTGTGAAGTTTGCGGCGGAATACTCAAACCTGACGTTGTATTCTTCGGCGAAAACGTGCCTCGACATCGAGTGGAAAAGTCTTACGCAATGGTTGACCAGGGCTCGGCTCTGCTGGTTCTTGGATCATCTCTCACTGTGGCAAGCGGACTGCGTTTTGTAAATCACGCCGCACGCACTGGAAAACCGATCCTGATCGTCAACCGAGGCGAAACTAGAGGCGACAGTTTGGCGGACCTGAAACTCGAGACCGGCACGACCGAGTTCTTGCTAGGGCTTGAACGCGAGCTCTCGTAGCTCGGCCCTTTACTGCAGCAAGGCTGCAACTTTAGGTAATTGCCTTGGGTCGGCAAGCGAAGAACCTATACCAACTGCCGCAACCCCAGCATCGAGGAACGTTCTGGCATTTTCGGCGTTCAGACCACCGCTTGCCGAAAATCGGACTTCTGGAAACGGCCCGGCAATTGCATGAAACCACTCCGGACCCAGATGAATCGCCGGAAATGCCTTCAACCAGGTAAGGCCGAGCGACCTTGCCCGCTGGACTTCAGTCGCAGTTGCTACCCCTGGGAGTGAAGGAAGGCCTGCCTCGAGGGATGCCGAAACGATTTCCGGATCGAAGCCTGGGCTGATCGTGAAAGCCGCGCCTGCCTCTTTGGCGGCTTCAACATCCGCTCTGCTTGTCACGGTTCCGGCGCCAACGAGGTAGCCGTTCGGGGATGCAAGTTTCACGATCTCTCGAAGTGAACGAATATCTTCTTCATTTTGCAAAGTCACTTCAAACGCTTGGATGCCCGTTGCCCAAACGGCTTCCGCGAACTGAATCGTCTTTTCAACTCCGAGATTGCGGGCGATCGCCATCACGCGTTGGCCGGAGAAATTTTCGTCGAACCATTCGCTTGAAATCTTCACAGTCATTAGTCAAGCACCGCTAACGCGTCAATCTCGACCAACATCTCCGCGCGAGGAAGTTCGGCGGCTACGGTTGTTCTCGCTGGCAGGATTCCAGAGGTTACTCGACTGGAAACGAACTCGTGGTACGCGTCATTCATTGCCGCGAAATCGGAGCGAGTCGTGAGATAAACCCTAAGCATCACGACATCCTCGAAACTCGCGTTGGCCGCTCGCAGAATCGCTTCAATATTTGACAGCACGAGCGTTGTTTGCGCTTGAACGTCACCCGGAAACAAGTATTCGCCGGTCGCCGCATCAACCGGGCCCTGACCAGAAACTTGCAGAATCGGACCCTTACGAACCGCTTGCGAGAAGCTGTGCGCCGGTGCGGGTGCGTTCTTGGTAAAAATTGCGGCCTTTTCGGTCACGGTTCTCCTTTGTCAGTTCAAGGTTAGCGAGTTGAACAGACTCGACCATGAGGCGGACCCTTACCCGGCCGTGCGCTTCCCAATGTTGTCGCCGCTCGTCGTCAAAGCTCTAGCCGCGAATTCATGCCCTCTTGCCAAACACTCGAAAGAGCTTGCTCCTTCAAGTAGAGCCGCGATGACGCCCGCGGCGAATGCGTCACCGGCCCCGATCGCCTCGCGTACCTCGACCTGGCCTGGAACGAGTTCAGTGCCTTCGTCACGATCGAACATGACGGCGGCTTCCGCATCCGATTTCACAACGAGCCAACGTGGCTTGCTCAACTTCTTGCGCAGTTCCAAAGGATCGGATGTGCCAAACACTTCGATTCCCTCGCTCTTGCCAAGAAACACCAAGTCAGCATTCGCGGCAATCCAAGCCAGTTCCGAATGTCCTTCGGATTCTCGGTCACGCCAAAGCGCATCTCGCCAATTCAAATCGAACGAGATTATCGGACGACGTGTTGAACCGCTTAGGGTCGATGATTGTGTTTCGAGAAGCTTGTTCACTACAGCTCGTTGCGTGAGCCTCGCACCCTCCGAAATTGCCGAAGTGATTCCGGTTAGGTGAACGAGCGCCGCTTGACCAAACGCGTCACCCCAACTTTGGATATCGAGATCGGCGGGTGCAGTCTTCGAAGCCGCGGAACCCGCGCGGTAATAGTGCATCCGACTGCGACCCGAACCGAGATTAGTTGCGCTCGGCTCCCCTGCGCCAATCTCTTTGAAATACACGCCAGTCGGGTTGTTCGAGTCGACCTGCACCGCCTCGACATTCACTCCAAGGGTTGCGAGTTCGCTCAATATATATCTACCGAACCCGTCATCTCCAACCTTGCCAACGAATTTGACGCGACGCCCCTCGGCCGCCAGTGCAATTGCCACATTCGCTTCGGCGCCACCCATCGACCGGCGAAACGATTCAGCTTGTTCAAGCTCTCCCGGCTTCTCTTGAGCGAACACCACCATCGCCTCACCAAAAGCGACGACTAGCGGAAATTCCTCGGACATGTCGCGAGACTAGTCTGCAACTAGGCGGCCCTGCAAACGGGCAGACTAGAGAACTAGCAGCCACCCTGAGTCAGGACGGATAGGAGCCAAGAAATTGAACACGGACATTCTGATAACCGCTTCTTCAAAGTCCTTCCCACCTTTGCTGTGGGGGTCGAAGGTTGATGAGATCGCTTCGAGCAAGTTGATGCTTTCTGACTTCCAAACACCGATAGTGACCCTTGATCGCAGCGCACTCGACCACAATGTCCGAATCATGTTTGATTGGATTCGCAATCAAGGGGTTGAGTTGGCACCGCACGGTAAGACCACAATGGCGCCGATCCTTTGGCAGGAACTTTTGGATGCTGGTGCTTGGGGGTTGACGCTCGCAACCGCGTGGCAAGCTCAGGTCGGGTTGGCTAGTGGACTAAAACGAATCTTGATCGCGAACACGGTGACTGATCCAACGAGTCTTGCCTGGTTGTCCAACGCGCTTGAAGCCGATCCTGCACTAGAAATCACGACTTGGGTTGACAGCATTGAAACCGTTGACGCGATGGAAGCGCACTTGCCGAGGCTACGTCGCCGCATCCCCGTACTTGTCGAACTCGGTGCTGCTGGAGCTCGCACAGGTGCCCGAACCGTCGAACAGGCAATCGAAATTGCGAAGCGTATTCATGATTCATGTGTTTTGGAATTGGCCGGTGTTGCCGGTTATGAAGGTGCTCTCGCCCACGGTCGCTCCAAGGAAGCTTTGTCAAAGATTGACAACTATCTCGACGCGATCGGCACACTGTATGAAGAAGTTGCTGTGTTGGGTTTGATCCGCGAAGGTGCTCGGCCAATCATTACCGCGGGCGGTAGCGAATATTTTGACCGAGTTGCAGATCGACTTGGTCACTTTGCCAAAGTCGGAGTGGATGTTGTGCTTCGCTCCGGGGCATTCCAGATTCACGATGACGTGCTCTATTTTCACAACAGCCCGATGGGTCGCGAAATCGGAACTGAACCGTTCCACTCCGCGATGCACGCTTGGCTTCGCGTAGTCTCGCACCCCGAGCCTGGGCTCGTACTCTTGGACGGTGGCAAGCGGGACCTAGCTTTTGATGAGGGGATGCCAGTACCGCAAGCTGTCGTAGGGATTTCCGTGAAGGATAGCGAGCGTATCTTGCGAGGGGCAGAGGTCACGAAACTCAACGATCAGCACGCATTTTTGAGATTGGCTAGTGCCGAGACAGGAGCTCTTCCGCCCGGAACGGTCGTGCGATTCGGTTTGTCGCATCCGTGCACGGTTATGGACAAGTGGCGAGTACTGCCGGTGATTGACTCACTTGATGCGCAAGACCCAGCCGTGATCGGGGCAGTTGCCACGTGTTTCTGATTCGCGACGTGATGCTTGTCGACGGTTCCGGTACCGAGCCACGACGCGCGGATGTTCGAATCGAGGGGGACCGCATAGCTGAAATCTCTGCCGCAAATTCGACCGGTGAGCGCGACGCAAATGCACTACCTGAGACTGTTGTTGAAGGCAGAGGGCTTGCACTTAGCCCGGGTTTCATTGACATGCATGCACACTCCGATCTGGCACTCGTTGCCGACAAGCGACACGTCGCGAAGATCAGTCAGGGTGTTACAACCGAAGTCGTGGGGCAAGACGGAATCGGCTATGCACCGATCACTGACGAGTGGCTCCCGACGATTCGCTCGCAAATTGCGGGCTGGAACGGGCATCCGGAGTTCCCGATCGATTGGCGATGCATGTCCTCCTATCTCGAAGTTCTCGCGAAAGGAACAGCGACAAATGTGACCGTGTTGGTGCCCCAAGGAAACTTGCGGATGTTCACGGTTGGCTACGAGGATCGACCGGCATCCTCTCGCGAGATTTCACAAATGAAAGGATTGCTGACCGATTCGCTAGACGCAGGTGCGGTGGGCATGTCAAGTGGGCTCACTTATGCACCAGGCATGTTTGCCGATACAGGCGAGCTAATCGAACTGTGCAAAGTGGTTGCTTTGCACGGTGGATACTACGCCCCGCACACTCGCTCTTACGGTGGGGGCGCACTGGGCGCGTACGCCGAAGCGATCGAAATCGCCAAGCGAAGCGGTTGCGCGTTGCACCTAACTCACGCAACCCTGAACTTTACGTCGAACCGAGGTAAAGCAGCCGAGTTCCTTGAAATGGTTGATCGAGCCCGTTCGGATGGCGTGAGCTTGAGTTTGGACACCTACCCGTATCTTCCCGGTGCGACCACTCTCGCGGCTCTACTACCGAGTTGGCTCGCTGCAGGAGGGCCGGATGCTATGCTCTTGAAACTTCGAAAAGTGCTCGAGGAACGCGACGTTTCGATTGATCCTGGTTCAGTTCGAGCCAGGCTACTTGAATCACTCAACCTGACCGGTAGCGACGGTTTCCACGGGGAACTGGCTAACTGGTCGGCGATTCAGATTAGCGGCGTATCGAATCCAGCTTTAGCCTCGCTCGTCGGCCGCACGATTGACGAGGTCGCAACCGAAGAAGGGGAAGATCCGGTTGACACTGTATGCAGCATCCTCATCGAAGATGAAATGGGCACGGGAATCCTCATGC
>JAHBSS010000011.1 GCA_019639015.1 Cryobacterium sp.
TCCACCGCCAAGTTCTCTTAGTCGCTCACGCATGGCCCTTAGCCCGTAGCCTCCAGCGCCGCTTACCCAACTTTGCAGGTCGAAACCGCGCCCGTCATCGACGATGTCGAGTCGTATTTCATCACCGGCATCCGTCAGGTGCACGACTACGCGCTGCGCTCCGGAATGCAGTCGAACGTTGGACAACGCAGATTGTGCCGTGCGCAACAACGCGACGTCCACCTCCACCGGCAGTTGAGGCAAGGTTTCGTCTGCCTCGAGCGAAGTGAGGATGCCGGAATCTTCAGTCAAACGATCAAGCATTCGACGCAAAGATATGACGAGCGTTCCCTCCTGAAGTTGTGCAGGCGTGAGCGCTTCGACAATGCGCCTAACTTCGACCAGACCGGTTTCTGCAACCGTTGCTACCCTGCCCAAGACAGCCGACGGATCCTTAGGTTCGGATCGCGCCAAAAGCACGATCGCCGAAAGTGATTGAGCGATGGTGTCGTGGATGTCTCGAGACAATCGGGTGCGTTCTTGCAAAATTCCCGACTCCCGCTGCGAACTGCCCAACTCTTCATGCAGTCTGGCCATGTCATCCTGAGCTTGCAACAAAGACGCGACCAGACTTTGCCGTTCCCGAGCATCGGCAAGCAGTCTCAAGTATCCGCGAGAAATCCCATACGCAAACAACCCGCCCACAACTGGGCCGACGATGTATGCAGTGTCGACGTGACCTGTTCGGGTGATTGGAATGGCGATAACCACCGCGAGGATGATCGCACTGAAGATCGCTGCCGGTATCGCTTCGAATAACTGCCCTGCCAGCAGCCAAAGCGGAAAGGCGAGCCAAATGAACTCCGGTGCGATGAAGGATGCGACTGCCCATATCACGGCCAAACCCATCAGCCAAAACGCCCCGAGTCTGCGAAGTTGAGTATGCGTGGAAAGTATCGCTCCCGCCAAGTACCAGACTGCGAATGCGCCAGCGGAGATTAGTGCCAAAACTGTCGGTGAGCTCTTCCAAGCACCAATGACACCGGTAACAAAAAGCGCCGCCGTGATGACATGCAATCCGACACGCATCGTTCGTGTCGTTTCACTCGTAATCATCGGAACTCGCTTTCAGCCGTCGCCACCTCCTGACGGTAGCGCCACGCGGGATTG
Organism: Cryobacterium sp.; assembly: GCA_019639015.1. Taxonomy (GTDB): domain Bacteria; phylum Actinomycetota; class Actinomycetes; order Actinomycetales; family Microbacteriaceae; genus Terrimesophilobacter. Next base: position 1,150 of record JAHBSS010000011.1, read on the forward strand.
GGTTGCAACCAGATTCGGTCACCGAAAAGGCTGAACCCTAAATCACACTTTCGGCTGATGTCGGCTCGCGCGGCGATTTTTAGAATCGGGCTATCAGATCAAGGAGTTCTTCATGAAAAAGCTGTTTTACGCTTCGTTTGCATACCTCGTACTGGGCTTGGCGGGCGGCCTGTTCTTCCGGGAGTTTACGAAAGCCTTCGACTTTTCGACTACCCAATTCACCCAATTGGCTGTTGTCCACACCCACCTGCTGGTCCTCGGCTTCACGGTCATGCTGATCGTGCTAGTGCTTGAAAAACTGTTCAGCCTCTCCAATAGTCGACTGTTTGGCTGGTTCTTTTGGGTCTACAACGCGGGGTTAGTTCTATCTGCGGGAGTGATGACTTGGCACGGCATCCTTCAAGTGACCGGCGGGGCGATCTCTGCCGGAATGGTTTCAGGAATCGCCGGTCTCGGCCACATCCTGCTGACAATCGCACTCGTCATGTTGATGTTCGCGCTCGGCTCAAGGCTCCGCGCTTCGGCGCCGAAAGTGGACGGTTCCGGCGCTTAGCGGCAGAAAACGGATGCGCGGCAGCACCTACGCATAAACGTGCGGCGCGAGCACGCCGACTCCGCGCAGGTTGCGGTAGCGCTCTGCGTAGTCGAGGCCGTAACCGACTACGAACTTGTTGGGGATCTCGAAGCCGACGTAGCGGACGTCGACGGCGACTTTGGCGGCATCCGGTTTGCGAAGTAGTGCGAGAATCTCGACCGACTTTGCGCCGCGGCTTTGCAGGTTCGCGTGGAGCCAAGAGAGTGTCAAGCCGGAGTCGATGATGTCCTCAACGATTAGCACGCGGCGACCGTTCAGGTCGGTGTCGAGGTCCTTCAAAATTCGCACGACGCCGGAAGATTGCGTGCCGGACCCGTAGGACGACACTGCCATCCAATCCATTTCGACTGGAATCGACAGCTCGCGGGCAAGGTCGCTCATGACCATAACGGCACCTTTTAGCACGCCAACCAAAAGCGGTGGCTCATCGGCGTAGTCGCGTTCGATTTCGCGAGCGAGTTCGGCAATGCGGTCGTGAATTTGCGGTTCGGTGAGCAAAACCTCTTCGAGGTCGGTGCTGACGTCGTCGAGTTTCATGCAGTTAGGCTCCTTCACTTCGGGCCGAAAACTCGAGCCTTCCGCCCCGCCTCACCACTCTAATGCCGGGCAAGTCGATCGGTCCTTGACCACGCCAATCTGTCACTAGCTTTGCGACTTCAAGCGTGTGGGTGCGCGTTAGCGAAACACCGAACTCTGCGCTCACTGCCAAGCGGATGATTCGTTGCCTGAGTGCCGCCGGATTGTTCGCAAGCCCCGGCACACTGAGCGAAAGTCCGGCCTCAGCGTGCTCCGCCAACTCCTCAACCTGCTCGGCGGCGAAATGATCGAGCGCCGCAGAATCTTCCCGATTGAGTTCGGCACTTCGAGCTAGAGCCTCGGCAATTCCTGGCCCAAGTTCGGTCTCAAGTAACGGCAACACTCTCTCGCGCACACGCACTCGCGCGAAACTTAGGTCCGAGTTTTGCGGGTCAAGCCATGGCTCAAGTCCAGAGTCAACGCAAAACTGCCTAGTTGTCGAACGACGGATGCCAAGCAGCGGCCGCAAATACCTCACGCCAGATTCGACCGCCTCGCTCACCGGAACCATCCCGCCGAGGCTCGCACCTCCGCTACCTCGCGCGAGCCCAAGCAACACGGTCTCGGCTTGATCGTCAAGCGTGTGCCCTAGCAAAATCGCTCCTGCGCCGAGTTCTGCCGCGGCCGCTTCTAGCGCTTCGTACCTAGCGGTTCGCGCGGCAGCTTCTGGGCCACCTTCAACTCCTACCTGTACTCGGCGGACTAACACCGGATCCAACCCCAACTTTTCTGCGTGCATAGCTGCCGCAAGTGCAACCTCGGCTGAACCCTCCTGCAGACCGTGATCGACGACGACGGCTCCGGCACGGATTCCGGCACGCTTAGCTTCAAACCCGGTAGCTGCCGCGAGCGCGAGAGAATCTGGGCCGCCACTCAAGGCAACTAGAACTAGCGAGCCGGGTTCGACATCCGCCCTCGAATCAAGCAGCGCATCGCGCACCGCCCGACGCACATCCGCGATCGCGGGCGTTAGTCGCGGACGGCTAGGCATCTCAAACTCCTGAATGATGAAAGTGTGAGGACGATGATTCACGTCGAGGCCAACCACACCCTCATCCAGTAACGTTATTCCAGCAAAGTGCTTTGGAGGAAAAAATGGGTAGCTATGACGCCGTAATCGAGATCCCGCGCGGCAGCCGCAACAAGTTCGAGGTCGACCACGAGACCGGCAGGGTGACCCTTGACCGCGTGCTCTACACCGCGTTCGGATACCCGACCGACTACGGTTTCTTCGACAAATCCCTCGGACTCGACGGCGACCCGCTGGACGTGCTACTGCTCAGCGAGTACCCGCTCTACCCGGGAGTTGGCGCGCTAGTTCGCCCGGTCGGCGTGTTCAACATGACGGATGACGCCGGCCCAGACGCAAAAATCATCGCCGTGCTCGCGAAAGACCCGCGCTGGAACCACATTCAGGATGTCGCCGACATCGACGAGTTCAAGCGCAAAGAAATCGAGCACTTCTTCGAGCACTACAAGGACCTAGAGCCAGGCAAGTGGGTCAAGACCGCTGGCTGGGGTAACGCGGCCGAAGCCGAAAAACTCGTCACGGAAGCGATCGAGCGGTTCAAGCCCAACGGTCACTAAACGACCGCGTGAAGAACCGCTACTGAAGCACGATCCCGCGGGATCTCATGAACGGAACCGGGTCAATTACAGAACCGTTCTGACGCACCTCGAAGTGCAAGTGGCATCCGGTCGACGCACCGGTTGTGCCCACCTTCGCGATTTGCTGACCGACGACGACCTCTTGGCCAGAGTGCACGAGAATCCCGCCGCTCACGATGTGGCCGTAACCGGTTGTCACGTTGCCTTCGTGTTCGATTCGGATGTAGTTTCCTAGGTTTCCAAACCAACCCGCGTACACAACTGTTCCGCTGTGCGCTGCATATATAGGAGCATTGCAACCGGCACCAAGGTCAACTCCGTGGTGGAATGGGGATACGCCACCGACTGGTGGGACGCGAGCGCCGAAACTACTGGTAATTCGACCGCTAGCGGGCCGGGCCCAACCTTGCGAACTGATCTCAACAGCGTTCGAGCCGTCACCGTATGTTGCCCGCACACCCTCCACGTACTCTTCTTCTGTGTGCCGCAAACCGGTTTCTAGTGTCGCCAGTTGAGCCTTGAGTCTCGCGTTATTGTCTTGCTGCTCTTTGAGCGCGGCAGCAGCTTTATCGGCGGCGGCTTGGGCTACGATTTTCGCTTGCTCCGCGACATCCTTCAGCCGCTCAAGTTCCTGCCGGGCTACGTTGGCCTGATCAGTAAGCGCTTGGGCAGTCTTCTGGTCACGAATTGCTCTGTCGTAGAGACCTTTTGATTGCTCCGACACTTTGCTCGCCATGCTCAGTTGGGAGAGCATGTTCTTGGCATCCGAACCATTGAAAAACAGGTTTGTCGTGAAGTCCCCGCCACCGACACGTGAGAGTCGAGCGGCAAGCTGGCCAGCCCGTTTAAGCGAGTCGTCTGCTTTGGCTTGGGCGTCATCCGCTTGCGCTTGGTATTTCTGAGTTTTCAAATCTTGCGCATCGAAGGCGTCTTGAGCCTTCTGATAAATGTCACCCGTGCGGATCGCTTCCGCTTCGGTGTCATTCTTGGCTTTTTCAAGTTGGGCGAGCAAACCTTGCAGCCGAGCAATTTCCGCTTTCTTGGCCGCGACATTGTTTCGGGCGTTGAGCACGTCCTGCCAACTCGGATAGTCAGTGGCGGATGCCGGACCCGCTGGCGACAGGCTTAGACCTGTGACGATAAGGAGCATTGCCGAGAACAGGGCGATGATGCGGGCACGCGAGACAAAACGATTCACCGCGACCCCCATCCTTTGCCTCTAATACTGTCGAAACTGCCGATTTGCTACTGAATGGAAAGTTCACGACAGTCACATCTTTAACATCTGTCACAATAACAAGCGATTCTGAAAATGACCAGTAACTAAGAACTTAAAGTCTTAGTTGAGGGTTTGCGAGTGTTTCGCGCTTCGGCGTGGCGTTTACAAATCGGGGTTTGGCAAAATCGCGTTGTGCCCTTATGCTTGAACGTCGGTAGCCACAACGGTTGCAGACTTTCCGGCCCCATCGTTTAGAGGCCTAGGACACCGCCCTTTCACGGCGGCGGCACGGGTTCGAATCCCGTTGGGGTCACGGGATAATTGAATAGTTTGGCCCTGTAGCGCAGTTGGTTAGCGCGTCGCCCTGTCACGGCGAAGGTCGCCGGTTCAAGTCCGGTCAGGGTCGCTTGGCACAGCCTCTCTCACGGCGGCTGTGCCTTACTACCCTTCGGGGTAGGGCTCTGTAGCTCAGTTGGTAGAGCGTTCGACTGAAAATCGAAAGGTCAGCGGATCGATGCCGCTCGGAGCCACCTAACTTTCGGATTGATTCATCAAGTTAACCCAAGAGCGACTTCATTTGCTTGGCGATGAACTCGGTCGCTTTACGGGGAGCGAGACGAGAAAGCTTGTCCAGGAAGCTTGCGTCGCCGCCTATGACGACGCGGAAGCTCGCTTTCTCGACGCCTTCAATGATTTGACGGCCGGCATCCGCTGGGCTTGTAGTCTTGCGTTGCTTGCCGGATTCCAGCTCCGCCGCATTTGGGATATCGACACCCGAATTCTTGGTGATGTTCGTGCCAACTCCGCCGGGGAACACAACCGTTACTTGCACACCGGTGCCGCGTGTTTCCGCATACAGCGCTTCGGTGAAAAGTTTAACCGCGGCCTTACTCGCGCCATAAGCGGCTTGGCCCGGAACAGGAAGGAACCCACCCATGCTCGAAACATTCAGCACAGCCGCCTCTGGTCGCGCCAACAAGTGAGGCAAAAATGCCTTCGTCATGTTTACGACACCCCAGAAATTCACGTTCATGACTTTCTCGATTTCTTCGAAGCTCAACTCCTGAATCTTGACGAACTTCTGGATGATGCCAGCGATGTTCAGGATGCCGTCAACTTGTCCGTGCGCGGCGATCACTCTCTCGGGAAGCGCGATCGCATCCTGACGTTTCGTGACGTCGAGCACATGTGTTGTGAGAGCACCTTTTGGAGCTTTTGCAAGCGCAGCGGTCTCCTCTAGGCCTTCTTCTCGCAAATCAACTGCCGCAACTTTCGCACCGCGCGCGATCAACCCGAGCACGACTTCGCGGCCCATGCCGTTGCCGCCACCGGTGACGACAAACACCTTACCTTTAACATCCATTTCTGATCCCTTCATACGAGAGTTGGTCAGCTCTCACATTCAAGTCTGCCTTCTTGAGGCGCACGCGTGCCGAGGAAAGCTCGGTGAGAAATCCGGCTCAAGGTACAAGAAGTACCCCAAATTCTTCCCGCGAACCCGTGTGCTATACTTGTATAGGAGGTGATTGAAGTGGCAACCAAGCAGCTGAATGTTCGTTTGACTGAAGAATTGGACGAACGTTTGGAGAACCTTGCCCGAAAAACCGGCAGAAGCAAGTCTTTCTACGTAACTGAAGCGATCGAGGAATCTATCGAAGACTACGAGGACTACTTTCTTGCAAAGGACGCGATCGAAGAGTTTCGCCAATCAAACGACGAGCCGATCGACGTTGACTCAATCAATATTCACGAGTTCGAAGAGTGACTTTTCGAGTACTCATTACCCCTGCGGCCGAGCGGCAGCTTCGAAAGCTTGACAAACCCGTCGCAAAACGTCTTCTTATTTTTCTTCGAGAAGGGCTTGATCGCGAGAACCCGCGGCGACAAGGGAAGCAATTGGTGTGTAGCTCAACTTGGCGATACCGAGTAGGCGACTATCGAATTCTCGCCACGATCGAAGATGAAGTGGTGACGGTCACAGTTGTCGATGTGGGCCACCGTCGAGCTATTTATCGTGACTCCGGCAACTGAAAGAATAGCTAAATGGCAATCCATTTAACCGGCAATGACTCAGCCGACCAGCTTCTAACCGATAACCCATTCGCGCTCCTTGTCGGGATGCTGCTCGACCAGCAGGTTCCAATGGAGACGGCGTTTTCGGGACCGGCAAAGTTGCTCGAGAGAATCGGCAAGGTAGACGCTGCCGTGTTTGCGAAGTACGACCCCGACGAGTTCGTCAAGGTATTCCAGATCACTCCAGCCGTGCACAGATTTCCGGGAGCGATGGCTGCGAGGGTACAGTCTCTCGCCGAGATCGTGCAAAACGAATGGAACGGGGATGCCGCGGCGATTTGGACATCCGGTAGTCCAGACGGCAAGACGGTGCTCGCGCGGCTTAAGAAACTGCCCGGTTTCGGTGAGCAAAAGGCCGCAATCTTCCTAGCTCTACTCGGCAAACAGTGCGGTCTGAAGGCGGAAGGTTGGCGCGAGGCGAGCGGACAATTCGGTAAGGAAGGCACCTTCGTGTCGGTTGCCGACATCCGCGATTCTGAGTCTCTTGCGAAGGTCCGCGAACACAAGAAGGCAATGAAAGCTGCCGCCAAAAAAGGTTGATGGAATATCCCACGAATCAACCACGTTAGTTACTTCGAACATCAACCAACTGCCAAAGGATCAAAATGCCAACCATCGCCCTGACCGCCGACGACTTCGAGAAGACGGTCACCGCCCCCGGAATCACTCTTGTCGACTTTTGGGCGGCATGGTGCGGCCCGTGCCGCCAGTTCGGACCAATCTTTGAGAAGGCAAGCGACTCTCACACCGACATCACTTTCGCAAAGATCGACACGGATGCCGAGCAAGCGTTAGCTGGAGCAGCGGGCATTACCTCGATCCCGACCCTCATGGCGTTCCGCGACGGAGTGCTCGTTTTCTCACAGCCTGGAGCGTTGCCGTCAAGCGCTCTGGATGAGGTAATTCAGGCGGTTCGCGACCTCGACATGGAAGAGGTCCACGCGAAGATCGCTGAGCAGCAAGCCAAAGAGTCACCAAGCGACGCGAACTGACGCGGGTCGCTCGAAGTAAAACTACCTGCGTAACCCCTTACGGGTTCGGACCCGTCGCCACGGGGCGCCCCGGTTGGTTCGCCCAGGCTGACCACGATCCTGCGAACAGGGCAGGTCGAAAGCCTGCAACCGCTAGCGCCAAAGCATCGTGGGTAGCGGTAATTCCCGAACCGCAATACACTCCAACCTCTCGGTCGTCATTTACACCGAGTGCCGCGAAACGCTCGCGCAATGATTCTGCGCTAAGAAAATGCCCGTCCTCATCAAGATTGCCCGCAGTTGGAGCGTTAATTGCCCCAGGAATATGACCTGCACGAGGGTCAAGTGGCTCGACTTCGCCCCGATAACGTTCGGCGGGACGCGCATCTAAAAGCACGCCTCTGCTCGGTAACGCGGCGGCGTCATCAGCAGTTAGTAGTGGCTCGTGCCCTGGACTCAGCACGATGGTTCCCGGTATTACCTTCGCCATGTCATCCGTGCCGGTCGCGAGCGAATGTCCAGCCCGAATCCAAGCGGGAAGTGCACCGTCAAGCACTCTGACGTTTTCAACCCCCATGTACTTGAGCAACCACCATGCCCGGCCTGCAGCCTGACTATTCCAATCGTCATAAACAACTACAGCGTCGCCGTCATTCAATCCCCATTTGCGGGCGTTGGCTTGAAAAGCTTCGAGCTCTGGCAACGGATGACGACCCTCTTGCGGTGATCCAGTGCGTGAAAGTTCGGTGTCCAGATCTACAAACACGGCACTGGGGATGTGACCAGTCTCATAAAGCGGAAGTCCGGACGGTGCACCAAGACTCCATCGCACGTCCAGCACGCGCAAAGCAGTAGCGCCGCCGCCAGTAGAGTCAAGCAGTTCAGCCAATTCGTCAGCAGAAATCAGGGGATTGATCACTTAAGGTTCCTTTGGCTAGAAGTCAAGGATTCCCGTCGAAAGTTGTGCACGCTCCTGGGCCGTTTTCGAATCCGATTGTGAGCCACTTGACCCGCTCATCGCTTGAACCGTGCGTCCAAGTTTCAGGGTTTGATTGACCGGTTGCTTGTTCCTGGATCCGGTCGTCGCCAATTACTGACGCGGCGTTCAACGCATCGTTGATTTGGGCTTTCGTGATCGGTTGCAAGAATGCGACGCCACTCGAGTCAGGCACGGTAGAGGCATCCTTCATCCACGAGCCGCCGTAGCAGTCCGCCTGCAACTCAAGTCGAACTGAGTCAGAAGTTGGCCCGGTCTGTTGAAGGTTCAAGTTGTCCATCGTCCCGAGCACCTTTTGAATGTGGTGACCCCACTCATGTGCGACGACGTACATCTCGGCAAGCGGCCCACCATTTGCACCAAATTGGTTGCGCAATTCATCGAAGAAACTCGTGTCCACGTAGATGGTTTCGTCATTCGGGCAATAGAACGGCCCCGTCGCGCTTGAGGCGGTTCCGCATCCGGTGCTGGTTGAACCCGAGAACAGCACAAATCCTGCTGGCGAACGGTAGGAGATACCTTCTTGGGCGAACTTGCCTGACCAATAAGCGTCTAGGGATGCCGCCGCGCCTTTCATGAGACACGCCACGTTGGAGTTCGCGTCCGCTCCGGTTTGGCACTCGTCCAGATCATCGGCGGGTTGATTTTGAGACTGATCTCCGGCTCCACCGCCGAACATTCCCGAAAGCGGTGTTAGGTCGACTCCAAGTAGCGGGGACGCGATTGCGAGAATGAGAGCGAGTATCCCGCCACCACCAACAGCCATGCCTGCGCCACGGCTTCTGCGACTGACTTTGCCGCCGCTAATGTTCGAATCGGGATTGAACGTCATGGATAGTAAGGTACTACGAGTCCCAGCGTTTCTGCGTGCCAGCTTGGATTAGTTCCAGCAACGCAGTGCGCAATTCTTGCGGATGTGAAACTCGAGGAAACACTTCCGCCTCGAGGTGCTTTGCCGCCTCCCAAGCGTGATCCCCTCTTGGGGTGCGCGAAACCACGTGGCGTCTGCCGTCGTTCGGATCCTTTTCTCGCGAAATGTAACCGTCGCGTTCCAATTTGTCGAGCGTCCGAGACATCGTCTGAGCTTCAACTTTTGCCTGTTCAGCGATCTCGGTCTGACTCAAAGGACCGCGACCGATCAGGTGCAACGCGATGAACCCTGCGTGAGATAAGCCGTGCTCCGCGAGTGCTTCAACCCAAGCGTGCTCAACAAGTCGACCCGCGATTGAAAGCAAGCGACCTGTTGGCCAGGATGCCATTGGCCCGTGATCAGCATCCTCCGGAATCTCAGCGTCGGCCATCTATCAAGGATAGCGCCACACGAGAGTATTTGTAAGCATGCTTACTAATATGCTAAGCTTGCTGACTAATGAACACTAAGACATCACCTGCAGATATTGAGCAGGGCAAGAACACGACCTCGGGGGCGGTCCGCTGGCTCGGACTCGTCTCACTCTCACTAGCCGTCGCGCTAATCATCGTCGACACAACGATCGTGAATGTTGCGATCCCTTCAATCGTTGACGAGCTCAAAATCACGTCCACCCAAGTGCAGTGGGTTCAAGAGGCATACACGCTCGTTTTTGCTGCTCTCCTTTTGGTTTTCGGTACCGTTGCCGACAAGATCGGTCGCCGCAAGCTGCTTCTGATCGGAATCGCAGTCTTTGCGATTTCCTCGGTCTTCGCGGCCACCACGCCTACTGGCGACCTACTGATCTTCTGGCGAGTGATTCAAGGCATCGGCGGCTCGATGATCCTGCCGTCAACGCTTTCGCTAATCAATGCGAACTTCACCGGTAAGTACCGTGCGATCGCGTTCGCGGTTTGGGGCTCGGTCATTGGCGGCATGGTCGCGGTCGGCCCAATCCTCGGTGGATGGCTAACGACTTACTTCTCGTGGCGCTGGGCTTTCGGAATCAATCTTCCGATCGCGCTCGTGATTGTGGTCGGCATGTTCTTATTCATCACCGAATCTCGCGAACCCGGAACCCCACGGATTGACCTGCTCGGCGCCCTGCTTTCGGTAATTGCTAGTGGCACACTCGTGTTCGGGCTAATCGAGGGACGAAACTACGGATGGTGGCTCGCCGACAAGGTGCCCGACATTGGTTCCTGGAAGTGGCCGTTTGAGCTATCACCAATTCCGTTCGTGTTCTTGATCAGCTTGGTTTCAATAGCGGGATTCGTGACGCGCGGAGTAGTTCGCGAGCGGGCTGGCAAGAGCACGATGCTCGCCTTCGGGCTGTTTCGCATCCCGTCTTTCCGTAACGGCAACATAGCGGCGCTAATCGTTTCGCTCGGCGAAAATGGTTTGATTCTTTCGCTGCCGTTATGGCTGCAAAACGTGCTGGACTACGACGCCCTGCAGTCCGGGCTTGTCATCTTGGCGCTAGCAGTTGGTTCATTCTTCGCGAGCGGGTTTGCCGGAAGTTTCGGCAACAAGATCTCACCGGTCTGGATCGCGCGGGCTGGTGTGTTCTTCGAAATGGTCGGGGTATTCATTGGGGCTTTGGTGATTTCTCCGACAACTCCGTGGTGGGCGATCGCCGTGGCACTGTTCATATACGGATTCGGAATCGGTCTCGCCTCAGCACAACTCACGGGTGTGATTTTGCAGGATGTCCCGGTCGCCCAATCCGGTCAAGGCTCTGGCACCCAAAGCACGTCACGCCAAATCGGTAGTGCTCTTGGCATTGCTATCCTCGGCACGGTGCTATTTAGCGGAACCGGCGCAGTACTTCAATCCAATCTCGCCGACAGTAACCTGCCAGACAAAGTGCAAACTCAAATAGTGGATGCCGTCGTTGATAGTGCTGGCGGTGCGATCCCCGGGCTCGACAAGCGCAATCCGGAGGTAGCCGATGAAGCACGTGAAGCGTTCAGCGAAGGAACCAGATTCTCCGCCTACGGGGCAGCCGCATTCTTGGCGCTCGGCTTACTTGCAACCTTCCGGCTAGAGGCTAAACCTGCGCATGATCGCCGCAAAGAACGCTAAGTAATTCCTGACCATATCGCTCAAGTTTCGCGGCACCTACTCCGGTTATGCCAGAAAGTTGTTCGAGCGTCGAAGGGTTGCGGGTAGCCATTTCGCGAAGTGTTGAATCGTGAAAAATCACATATGCGGGTACTGACTGTTCCTTGGCTTGCTCGGCTCGCCAGGTGCGAAGCGCTTCAAATCGTGAGGCGACATCCGGTGGCAACTCGGTCGCTGCAGCGGTAACCGAACGGGATAGTCGAGGCTTCTTGTTCACGGCTATTGGTTCGCGGCGCAAGTGCACTCGAACTTCCCCCTTGAGCACTGCCGAGGTTGCGTCCGTGACAACGAGCGTGCCAAACCCGTCACCGTGGACTGCCAAGAGCCCCTGGGCAAGGAGCTGGCGAACGACTCCGCGCCACTCGGACTCGGTCAACTCGGTGCCGATCCCGAACGTGCTCAACTCGTCGTGACTGTATTGATCGACTCGCGCAGTTTGCCGACCGAGCAGGATGTCGATTAGGTGTCCGGCGCCGAACCGCTGGTTTCGTTCGCGTTGCAAACGCACAACAGTTGAAAGCAACTTTTGGGCTGGAATAGTGCCGTCCCATCCTTCTGGTGGGTTCAAGCAGTTGTCACAATTGCCACAATCGGTTGACGCTTCATCGAAGTATGCGAGCAATTGTTTGCGACGGCATTGGATGGTTTCGCAAAGCGCAAGCATCGCATCCAGGTGGATTGTAAGTTTGCGGCGATGGGCCGCGTCGCCCTCGGACTCGTCGATCATCCGGCGCAACTGCACGACATCCTGCAGTCCATAAGCCAACCAAGCAGTCGACGGTAGCCCGTCACGGCCCGCTCGGCCGGTTTCCTGATAGTAGCCTTCAACAGATTTGGGCAGGTCGAGGTGGGCAACGAAGCGGACATCCGGCTTGTCGATCCCCATGCCGAACGCGATCGTTGCGACCATGATCATTCCGTCTTCGCGCAAGAATCGCGCCTGATTTGTCGCGCGCACCGGCGTGCTCAGTCCCGCGTGATACGGGAGTGCCGCGACTCCGTTGTCGACCAAAAACTCGGCAGTTTTTTCGACGGATGCCCGAGAGAGGCAGTACACAATCCCCGCCTCTCCTGCGTGCTCGCTTCGAATCAGGTCAAGCAATTGTTTTTGCGGTTGGTTTTTTGGCGCGATGCGGTACTGGATGTTCGGCCGATCGAAACTCGATACAAACAGTCGCGCTTCAGAAAGCCCCAATCGTTGCTGAATTTCTTGTCGAGTCTGTTTGGTAGCGGTGGCCGTAAGGGCGATTCGTGGCACGCTAGGCCAACGCTCGTTCAGCATCGAAAGGCCTAAGTAATCAGGTCTGAAATCGTGACCCCACTGCGAAACGCAATGCGCCTCGTCGATTGCAAAAAGCGCGATCTTGCCTCTATCGAGAAAATCGGCGGTTGCTGATACCGCCAACCTCTCTGGAGCCAAATACAGTAGATCCAGTTCGCCGGCTAAATAAGCCGATTCGACTGCCGCTCTTTGCTCGGGCGACTGGGTTGAGTTCAAGAACGCGGCGCGAACACCAAGGGCGGCGAGCGCATCCACTTGGTCCTGCATGAGTGCGATTAGTGGCGAGATGACGACGCCGGTGCCTTCGCGAACGAGCGAAGGAATCTGGTAGCAAAGTGACTTGCCGCCGCCAGTCGGCATAAGCACGACGGCATCCCCGCCAGTCGTGACGTGTCGGATGATCGCCTCTTGCTCGCCACGAAACGCGTCGTACCCGAACACCCTGTGCAGGGTTTCGAGTGCGGCATCAGTAGGAGTTGTCACGCTATCCGACGATAGTCGTTGCCTCAGACGAAAGATGATGTATCGTTTATCGATAGGAATATAACGTTTATCGATGGAGTCTTGATGCAGCGAACGACAATTTTGGCCCTCAAAGTAATGCTTGGGCTGCTCATCGCAATTATTATCGCGGTTCAAATCTTCGCGCTCCCAATGATCGCCTCGTCAATGGCGAGTCAGTTCCCCGAGTTTTCTTGGTTCGAAACACCCGGGCTTGTCATTGCAGAAGTTTTTCTCGTACTCGTGCTCATCTCGCTCGTTTGTGTTTGGCGGTTACTGTCGTTCGTTCGTGGGGCGACGATCTTCAGTCAAACCTCGTTCATTTATGTTGACGTCATCCTGTTAGCCATCACGGCGGCGACAGTGCTAATCCTTGGTGCGTTCATCTTCATGTCGATCTCGCAAATCGGTAGCCCAGCGGTCGCGTTTCTTTGCGTTTTCGGCATCCTCTTGGGAATCTCGTCGGCGTTACTCGTCATCGTCATGCGCGGACTGCTTCGCAAAGCGTGCGAACTGGAAACAGAACTTTCCGAGGTGGTCTGATGGGCATCCAAATCAACCTTGATGTGCAACTGGCCAAAAGGAAAATGTCGGTTGCCGAGCTTGCGAGCGCGATTGATATCACCCCGGTGAATGTCTCGGTGCTGAAGAACGGTCGCGCGAAAGCGATCAGGTTTTCCACATTGGATTCGATCTGCAAAGTCCTCGAATGCCAGCCGGGCGATATTCTTGCCTGGCTTCCAGAAGAACGCAACACGGATGCCGGAAACGGAGAACCCAAGAAATGACGGAACCCAAACCCTGGAGTAGGTTTGCGATTGGCCAGTTACTAAACAACGCCGTTTGCCCGGTTTGCGAAACCAATTCAATGACTGGCGCGGTTTGCGCAATGTGTGGCGCTGACCTAACCGGCGAGATTGCGGCTGAACTTTGGGCTTCGTCTCAAGCGGCCGCCTCAGCCCTCGCCGCCCGGCAAGAAGTACTCGATCGGGTACCAAAAGTAACGGCACCCGTTGCGCAATTCTCAACTCCACCAAACAATCAATCAGCGCCACAACAAGCGCTCTCCGGAGCTCAAGCCGCACCTCAAGCTGCAGTCAAGTCGAGCGCGACCGTGCAATCCGTAATTGCGATCGCCGGTGCCGGACTTTTTGCAATTGCCGCAATCGTCTTCACGTTCCTGAACCCAGACCTCAAAGATCACCTAGTTCGCAGTCTCATCGTTGCGGTGATTACACTGCTTTTCGTCGGTGGCGCACTCTTACTCTCGAGAAAGAAACTTCAAGTTTCAGCCGAAGTGGTCGGCGCGCTCTCGATGGTGTTTGTTGCACTGGATGTCTACGCAATTTCAGACCTCACCCCGCCCGGCATCAGTCCGTGGCTTTTCGCCGCGATCGGCGCACTCATCTCTGGCACCATAATGCTTGCGCTTGCAGTCCGCATCAAAATACGCACTTGGCTTTGGCTTTCACTAATCGGGTTGATTGCCGTACCGGCAATGCTCGGCTATGCAAGCGAGTCAACTCTCGGCGCAGCAATCGGTCATCTCGGTGTCGCGTTTGCCGGGCTCGCTGCGCTCGAAAGGTTCGGCTATTTCGAGAAACGATTTGCCAGCAAACTTCGGCTCGAACAGGTGACAATTACCGTCTTGCAGATCGTAGGTGTGCTCATCGCAACAATCCAGATTTGGTTTGTACCGGCGCACAACACGAGCGAGTATTGGCTACTGGGTTCCGGCATGCTTCTTGCAATTGCTGTGCTTGGCGCCTTTGCTTCCCGAAAACTGCTTCACGGCTTTTGGAGCTTGGTCGCAGGTACCTACGGAGTTAGCGCTTTTGCAGTCTTGCCGTTTGCTCTCGACCTTGTTCACGATGAAGATGCCACTTGGTACTTCGCCTTATTTCCTGCTGCCACAGCGGTAGGCGCCCTACTGGTTTCGATCGTGCTCGCGCGAGTCAAAGCGATTCTGAAGTTCGGTTCGCGGCTTGGCGTTGTCTTGATCGTCTCTCTCGTTGCCCTTCCGCTTGTTGTGTCTTCAGCATCAATCGGGTTCTCCTCGATTGTTGCCTCACTACTGAAATCGGTCGACGGGGTTTCGTATTTGTTCCCGGAGCACATGGTTCTCGCTATCGCCATCGGGTTAGCAGGTCTCGCGCTCGGGGTTGCCGCAATAAATATGCACTCACGCATCCAGCCAGCTTTAAAACGAACGGATGCCGAAACAGTCAACGAAGAACCGCAAGCTACCGTCCCAACCGCCTACTCGCGCACGACCGAAGTCTTGTGGACAAGTTTCGCGACAATCTCGGGACTCACTGCCGCGTGCATTCCCACGATCCCGCTTTGGGCGCGAATTGGAATCGCACTAGTGCTCGCAGTGATTGTTTCGGTGGCGGTCGCCTATCTGAACCGCAAGAATCGCGTTGGGAACAGTGTGCGAATCCCACTAGTGGTCGGTGTTCATCTTGCGATCATCTTGGCGACGCTCATTTCTCTCGCCAGCGACTCCTACCAAATCTGGAGCGGGGCACCAATCGTTTTGGCTCTCGCTGTTGCCTCGTTTACGGTTCCTTCGAACGTGCGGTTTTTGCACGTCGCTGCCGGTTTCGCTTGGGCATTAACGACTATTGCAGTCACCCTAAATAGCTTTGGACTTGAACCGATAGCCGTCCAAGCACTGACAACCTCACTAGCTTCGCTGAGCGCGATAACTGCGACGTTTATCCGCAAAGTTCGACCCGCAAACTGGTATTCGATACTGGTAGTCACAACCGTGCCATTCCTTTACGGGGTTTACAGTGTCATCGCCGAACGAAGCGGCTGGACGGCTCTATCTACCGGGCTGATTTTCCTGCTCGCTCTGACTCTTGTACTCACTCGCAGGCCCGGCCTTGGGGTCTTGGTTAGAACCTTTGCAGCTTCGATTCTCGTGCCGACGCTGGCTGTCGTGGTTATTTGCCTTGGCGCACAATTGCTGCTTGAGAGCGCATCACCGGTCACTTTGCCGATAATTGCTGCGATCGTTGCTCTGGTTCTCCCGAGCACGGGCGCGATTTCGACTGGGCTAGAAAAGCTTGGGATCAATCAGCAAAGCGCGAAGGCAGCGCGAATCGCGATTGAAGTTTCAACGCTTGTGACCGGTGTAATTGCGGTAAGCCTCGCGCTTATCCGCACCGCTGCTGGACTTCAAACGACGTTCCTCGTGTTGGTAATAATTGCGGTCGGTGCCGCAGCAACTTCGATTTGGGGTGGCCGCGCCTACGGTTGGTGGCTTGGTGCCGCCGCAATCACTGGGGCGATTTGGTGTCAACTCGCGGATGCCGGGGTCACCCTTTTCGAGCCATACTTGCTACCGCCGACCCTTGGCGCCGCTCTTGTCGCGTTCATTCTCGTAGCCACCGGAAAGCGACCCGTCGCTCTTTTCGCGACGGGACTCTTGCTGGCGATCGTGCCAACTCTTGTCGTGCTTGCGATTTGGGGTTCGCCAATCGGATCGCTCGCGCCTTGGCGCGGTTACGGGCTGATTGCGGCATCCTGGTTGCTCCTGCTTATTGGTATTGCCTTGGGACTGGGTTCTGGCAAAGTTTCCGACCGACTCCGCGAACTCCGGAGTCCAACTTTGGGCGCGGCAATTATCGCCGGTTCTGCTGGGGCAATCGAAGGCGTCCGAATCGGACTGAAGTTGGATGCCGTTGACCTAGGTGGGCTAAGCCTAGTTTTCATTTGCTTGCTAGTTTCATTCGCTGGAGCAATCCCTGCGGCGATTGCCGGTGCGCTCATCCGCAAGGTCTCCGCTCAGGGTTCTCGGTTGGCAAACTCTCGCTGGATGTTGGCCCCGGCGATCGCGTACGTGCCGATTGCGGCTTGGAGCGCAATCCATCGCGACTGGGTCACTATTTGGACGGTTTGGGCGTTGATGATTGCGCTTCTCGTGCTCGTGGTTGCAACGGCGGCTCGGCAGCGCGGTAAAGAGCCCATCGCCCTGCCTCCGGTCGTTTTCACGTTTGCAATCGCATTCGTGACCGCGATAGTCGCCTGGAGTCCGCGGGATCTTCGCGTCGAGTGGTTCTCGCTGCCGCTCGGCTTGTTCTTGCTTCTAGCGGGAATACTCCATTTACGAAGGACCGCCAGCGAGCCCGAAGCCGCTGAACGTCGGATCGGGACCTTCAGCAGCTGGCCAGCCAATTGGCAAGGCTCTTGGCCCCTACTTGCACCCGGAATTACGGTCACTTTTCTGGCGTCGATACTTGCGACGTTCACCGATCCACAGACCTGGCGGGCGATCTTGGTGATCGTTTTGGCGCTAGTTTCGATTCTCGCCGGATCGAGTTTGCGGCTTGCCTCGCCGTTCATTCTCGGAGTGATTGTGCTTCCGCTTGAGAACGTGTTCGTCTTCCTCGTGCAAATCGGTCGCGGGGTTGCGTCGATGCCGTGGTGGATTACGCTCGCGATTGTCGGCGCCGTGCTGCTAATAATCGCGGTCAGCTACGAACGCAAGTCCGGTGAAGCGGAAGGATTCACCGCCCGCATGCGCGACCTGCGCTAGGCCTTAGCCTTCTTCTCGGGGGTTGGGGCGTTGCCGGATGCCGCGAGCATTCGGTAGTACTCGGCGGCTTCGGCTTGGCGCGCGGCTTCCGCGCCGGTTGCGATCGGAGCCCGCAAGTGCTCTTGTTCGAAGCCGAAAGCGTCAACGAGGTCCTGCAAGTGCGGACGCAGACGTGCAAGCAAGCGGTCAATGTACGCGGTGATTGCTTGCGCGCGTTGCGGCGAGAGCCTGCCGTGAATCAGGTACCAATCGAGGTGCTTCTCGATGAGGCTCAACCCGAACACGTCGTGCAACCACGAAACCACTTGATATGTTCCCGCGTCGTGAATTTTCTCAATGCCACGAGTGAACGCTTCCCACTGCAGAAGTTCAGCGTGAGCGCGCGCCGCCTCGATCAACTCGTTTTGTTGCGAATTGAAAAGCTCGGCGGCTTCCGATTTCGATAGCTTGGATGCCGGTCGCAGTCTCGAGGCAAGTTCGGAAACCATCGCCTCAACCCGGTCGGTCAGGAGCTCGCGTTGCACATTGGTTTCGCGAAGTTCCTTGACGCTTCGAGCGGTTGAACCGAAGTCCTTGATCGTCTGCGCGAGCGTGCGAAGGCCCGTGCCGTGGTAGGCGGCCTCGGCCGCACGACCGACGACGTATGCGGCGAGCGCACCGGCATCCGCGTTCTTGAATTTGTCGCTGAAGTCGGTAAGCAGTCGCTTGGAGACAAGTTGCAAGAGCACGTTATTGTCGCCTTCAAACGTTACATAAACATCCAGGTCCGCTCGTAGTTGTGTGAGTCGGTTTTCAGCCATGAAGCCGGCTCCGCCACAAGCCTCACGGCACTCCTGCAATGTCTCGAGGGCGTGCCAAGTTGAAAGCGGTTTTAGGGATGCTGCGAGAGTTTCGAGGTCTTGCCTCGACTCATCCGAATCGTCAGCCCCACTGAACACGGCATCGAATTTGCGCAGCAGTTCGTCGTGCGCGAATAGTTGCGCGAACACTGTTGCGAGTTTCGGCACCAATCGTCTTTGGTGACGCTGATAATCAAGAAGCACTTGGTCGCCGCCCGTGCCGGAGGGGAATTGCTTGCGTTCGTTTCCGTAGCGAATCGCGATCGCCAGTCCCAAAGCCGCGGCAGTCGTTGAGGTTCCGTCTAAAGAAACTCGCCCTTGAACCAGGGTGCCGAGCATCGTGAAGAAGCGCCGACCCGGACTCGGAATCGGCGAGGAGTAGGTGCCGTCTTCAGCGACATCCCCGTAGCGGTTGAGCAAGTTCTCGCGAGGCACTTTGACGTGATCAAAGGCGAGCGTGCCGTTGTCGATGCCGTTGAGCCCGCCCTTCCAGCCGTCGTCTTCACCGCTTACCCCCGGCAAGAAATTGTTTCCATCTCGAATTGGTACGAAGAAAGCGTGGACCCCGTGACTGACTCCGAGAGTAATGAGTTGCGCAAACACAACCGCCGCTTGGCCGTGCATCCCGGCGTTGCCGAGGAATTGCTTGTGGGCGGCGGCGAATGGGGTGTGGATGTCGAACTGTTTCGTCTTCGGATCGTACGTTGCGGTCGTGGCGAGGTTTGCGACATCCGAACCGTGACCGATCTCGGTCATCGCGAACGCGCCTGGAAGCTTCAGACTCATGACATCCGGCAGTAGATAGTGGTGGCGATCAGTGCCGAGTTGCACTAAAGCCCCGCCAAACAACCCCCACTGCACGCCACTCTTTATTTGCAAGGACGGGTCAGCGGTGACCATTTCCTCGAACGCGACAATGTTGCCACCGTTGTCATCGTGACCGCCGACCTTGATCGGAAAGCCGCGGTGAACCGATCCGTTTTTCACAAGCAAATGCATTTGGGTGAGCACTCGTTCGCGCTGCTCCTCAAGCGGCAGACCGATTGTCTGATGTAGCGCAGGATCTTTCACGAACTCTCGAGCTTGTTTGCGCACGCCAGACCAGGAGCCAAGCAGTATCTTTGCAAGCGCTGAAACATTGACCACGGCGTTTTCAATCGGGGTCGATTCTTCGAGGTGTTTTTCAACCTCTGCCTGAAGTGCGCTCTTGTTCGAACCGTTCGACATTTAGCTCTCCCTCTCGATTCGGCAAATTCAACGGTAGGCGCCGGTGAATCCCGCGGCAAAACCTTTCATCACTTTCGACAAAAAACCGGTCACAGAATACGGATAGGCTGATTGCTCCGTCCAGAAAGATTGGCAATCGTGCTCACTGTAATAGTCGGGTCAACCGCAGCGCTTATTTTCGGCGCAGCGGATTTTCTAGGCGGACTCGCATCAAAACGAATCAGCCCGATCCAAGTGACTGTCATTAGCGCCTTGGCCGGTCTGGTTATTTTGTTCGCCGCCTCGATTGCGATACCCGGTCGCTGGTCGAGTGAAGCGTTGCTCTTCGGTGGGCTTTCCGGTATCGCAGGGGCGATCGCAATCAGCCTGCTCTATGCGTGCCTCGCAATCGGCCCGATGAGCATCCTTTCACCTCTGACTGCATTAGTTTCAGCATTCATCCCGCTGCTTGCTGGAGCTATCCGAGGTGAAAGACTAACCATTGTTGGTTACATCGCGATCGGTGTCGCCCTGGTTGCCGTAGTGCTTGTTGGCTTCGTCAAAGATGAAGAAGCGGTAAGACCAAGCCTGAAAGCCCTGCTTATGGCGATCGGTTCAGGTGCAGCAATTGGGGCATTCATGATCCTGATCGACTTAACACCGGCTGATGCCGGTCTAGTACCACTAATCGCAAACCGTGCCGTGAACGGCGCCCTGATGCTTGTTGTTGCAGTGGCAGCAATAGCAATCACAAGGTTCAGAACGGATCAGACGAAACCCCGCACCCGAAGGGTCGACTGGCGGAAAGGTCTTTGGATAGCCGTCGCTTGCGGAACGATCGACGCAACCGCGAACGCTTTGCTCTTGCTCGGGCTAAGGCTCGGGGAACTATCGGTCATGTCAGTTTTGACGGCGCTCTACCCCGCGGGCACCATTATTCTCGCGGCCTTCATACTAAGAGAACGAATCAGCCTCACTCAATGGATCGGTCTCGTGCTTGCTTTGGTTGCTGCCGGGATGCTCGCCTTGGCCTAAGTTCACTGGTTCACGAAATACGAATTCTGCAGCAGCGGGTGACAATTCCCATTTGATCCGGTCGAACAAGGCGGCGCTTGCAAACCCTGGCCAATCTTCCGGAAGTGACCTTGCCTGTAACCCCGGATCCAAGTAGCGAACAACTCTCCAAGAATCCAAAGCGCAAATGTATCCCTTGAATGCTTTCTCAGGATCGGATGTTTCTTCAAAGTGTTCGAACTCGGCAAGGAATCCCAAGTGCAGTTTCGCCAACTCTGGTAGGTCCCACCATTTCTTGATCGCTTCGGCAAGTGTCCCGTCAACTTGGGGAGTATCGGTTATGAACACTGTGGCGAAGCTCTTTAAATCAAGTTCAGTGAGGATGTCCTCAATGCCGATAATCATGAAAGACGGGCAAATCCAAAGTCCGGTGGCGACTGTTCCGCATCCGATTGCCGTTAGCCTCTTGCGCAACTGATGGCGTTTGGCTCGTTCTGTTTCTGGGAGCGAAAATGAAACCAAACACCAGGCGCCGCCATCTCGCTGTTGCCGAAACTCAAATATCCTGCGATCGCCGCGTTCTAGCATCCGGTTCGCATCAGGATTCAACAAGTACCCGTTGACACCCAAGCGCGTTTCAGGCAGCAGCAATCCCTTGTTCTTGACTCGAAGCACAGCCGTTCTAGCGTGACTAGGACTGATCTCTACAGCAGAAAGCAACCGAATCAGATCGGCGATCGAAATCCATCCCCCGAGAGCACGAAGGTATGAACCGATAATCGTCCTAAGCAGGAAAGTCGCACTCCCAGGCCTCGAATCGAAATCATCAATGATCAAATGAGCTCCGAAATTGCCTTAATTCCAATTTCAACTTCTTTGAAACTAGTACTAAGTGGCGACAATCCGAGCCGGATACCGTTCGGGCGTCTGAAGTCTGGGATGATTCCTTTCTTCCATAAGGCAGCGTTCACTTCCGCAAACAAATCGTGATCGATCGTTACGTGGCTGCCGCGCCTTACTGGGTCTCTTGGGGAGGCAAGTTTGACTCCCTTTGCGGCCAGCAATTCTTCGAACAACTCAATGGCAAACCCGGTGAGTTTCTCAGACTTTTGTCGCACCTGAGCGATGCCTGCCTGTTCGATCAAGTCGAGCATGTCTTGCATTGCGAGCATCCCAACAATCGATGGTGTTCCACTAATGAAGCGCCGGATGCCTTGGTGCGGTTGGTACTTTGGTCCCATCTCAAACGGGTTTGTTGAGCCGAGCCAACCCTGGATAGGTTGCTGAAACGTTTCCAGGTACTCGGAACGAACGTATCCAAAGGCTGGCGATCCTGGTCCACCGTTCAGATATTTGTATGTGCACCCGGCTGCGAGATCGACTCCCCATTCATCCAACGCGATCGGAACAGCACCGACGGAGTGGCAGAGATCCCAAAGGATTAATGCTCCAGCATCGTGAGCGACTTTGGTGATTGCCGCGGCATCCGCAAGAAATCCTGACCGATAGGCAACATGGCTAAGCACAACCAACGCGGTGTTCGCGCCAATCGCGTTTGCAATTTGTGTCGGCGTAACACCTTCGTCGTGCTCGGCGGTGAGCCAGACTAGCTTCTTGTTCCGCTCCGCCGCGATGCCTTCCAACAGATACCTGTCGGTTGGGAAATTGTCGGTGTCAACGATGATTTCATCACGGTCGGGACTGGCATCGAGGGCGGTCCGAATTAGTTTGTACAAGATCACTGTTGTTGAGTCCCCTATGAACACTTGACCGGGCTTTGCACCGAGAGTGACTTTGCCGACTCTGTCACCGATTTCTAGCGGCAAGTCGTACCAGAGTTCGTCCCAACCGCGAATCAGCCGGTCCCCCCATTGTTCTGTCGTGAACTTTGCGAGTCGATCAACGCTTGCTTTTGTTGGCCTACCTAAAGAGTTGCCATCCAAATACGCAATTACTTCCTCGGATCGGTAAAACTTCTCAAGGTATGGTCCAAGAGGATCTGTTACATCGAGCTGTTCCGCACTCAATTTCGCTCCTTTGCGTTGTGGCTAATTTAGATTGGCAGACGTTGAGTCGATCTAGTCAACCTCAACCGATTTCGGTACGCACTGAATACAGTTCTGGGAAGAATGTCAGGTCGAGCGCTTTCCATAAGAATGCGACTCCGCTTGAGCCGCCGGTCCCGCGCTTCATTCCGATGATTCTTTGAACCGTCTTGACGTGTCTGAATCGCCAAAGCTGGAAATTATCTTCTAGGTCAACGAATTCTTCACAAGTTTCATATTCAAGCCAGTGCTTTTCGGGGTCCGCATATATCTTTCGGAACGTTTCGATGAGTGCCTCGTTTTGCGAATACCCCTTGGTTACGTCCCGTTCAAGCACTTCACGGGGTACAGAGTGTCCGTGACGTGAGAGGTAACGCAAGAACTCGTCGTAGACCGTCGGTTCATGCAGTATCTTTTCCAGCATTTCGTGGGCGGTCGGATTGGATTCAAACACCTTCAACATGCCGGCGTTCTTGTTTCCGAGCAGGAATTCCACTGCGCGGTACTGGTAGGACTGGAATCCACTTGAGTTACCGAGCTGCCCGCGAAACTCGGCATATTCTGGCGGTGTCAAAGTTGCAAGCACTGACCATTGGTCGGTCAATTGCTTTTGAATGTGTTTGACTCTCGCGATTCGCTTCAACGCAATTTGCAAATCATCGTTCGCTATCAATGCCCGTGCTGAGAGTAATTCATGCACAACGAGCTTTAGCCAAAGCTCACTTGTTTGATGCTGGATGATGAAGAGCAGTTCATCATGATGAACCGGATTACTTACGGGCACTTGCGCTGAAAGCAAGTGATCCAGTTGCAAATAGGACCCGTAACTCATTCGATCTTTGAAATCGGTGACAATGTCAGTTTCGATTTCGCGTTCATTGGTCGTTGCCATTCGAACACGTTATTACATAATTTGAACGACCGCTACGGTTTTGTCATATTGATTTCAAGCTTCAGCAGGCTGCTAGTTCGTCGAGGATGCTGTCTCCAACAGTTGCGTTACTGATGGTGGGCGTAATCTCGGCTCTCTTGAGAAGCTCATCAAACCGGCGATGACGGCGCGAGTTCACCAGAGTCACTACCGTGCCGCTTCTGCCGGCCCGACCGGTACGACCGGAACGATGCAAATAAGTCTTGTATTCATCCGGCGGGTCAGCCTGAATTACAAGCGAAATGTCGTCGACGTGGATTCCGCGAGCTGCAACATCCGTGGCGACTAGCACATTAACTCGACCCGAGGTCAGTTTCTCCAAATTTCGGGTTCGCTTTGCTTGATTCAAATCCCCGTGAAGGCTCACCGCTCTAATCCCGAAGTCATCAAGTTCGTCGGCGATTTCTTCAGCAAATGCTCTGGTTCTTGCGAAAATTAGGGTTCGTCCGCTGCCGGAAGCCAATTGTCTAATGATTTCCCGCTTCTCCCGCTGATCAATCATTAGCACTCGATGTTCGATCGTTGAGGTCGACTGGTCTTCACCTGCAACTTCGTAAACACTCGGGTTAACAAGAAACTCTTCAACCAAATTCGCTACTTCAGCGTCGAGGGTCGCCGAATACAGCAATTTCTGACCGCCACTGGCGGTGAGCCTTAGGATGCGTTGGACCGGTTCGAGAAATCCAAGTTCGCACATGTGGTCGGCCTCGTCGATGACCGTGATTGAAACCTCTGATAGGTCAAGCTTTCGCTGCTCCACGAGATCTTCAATTCGCCCCGGTGTGCCAATCACAATGTCTACTCCGCGCTGCAAAGCAGTTACTTGTCTTGCCTGTGGGACACCACCATAAATTTGCGTCGTAAACAGCCCAACACTTCTGGCTATCGGTTGGATGGTCCTGTCGATCTGGAGCGCCAACTCGCGCGTCGGGGCGAGGATTAGCGCGCGGGGTGGGCGCCCTTGCTTTCGATCTTTCGCACCCCAGTTCAGTAACAAGCGTTCGACTAGCGGTGCACCAAACGCGATTGTCTTTCCGGAACCGGTGCGACCTCGACCTAGAACATCCAATCCCTTCAACACATCGGGAATCGTTGCGGCCTGAATTGGGAAAGGATTCTCTGCACCTTGTGCCCTGAGTTCGCGAACAATGTTCTGACCGAGTCCCAAATCCGCGAAACCCATTCCATGCGTATCGGTTGCTTGAACGGCTTTGGCTTCCAATCGCTCCAAGACAACATCGTCGCGTTGCTCGTGCTCTATCGCCTTGCCACCAAACTGACGGGTTGAACGATCCGGACGACCTGCACGATCTGAACGATCTGCACGACCCAAACGATCCGATCGATCAAATCGCTCGTGGTTGCCTCTATCAAAACGCGCACTACCTTGGCGTTCGCCGCGTTCACGCAATTGTCGTTCCGGTTGGGTCCGAGCTTGCCCCACTGATGTTTCACGCACAATTCGTTCGGACTTCGGGTAGAACTTCGATTCTCGTTCGACCTTGCGGGACCGCGGATTCTCCGGTTGCCAATCTTTGCGCCGGTCAACTTTGCGCGCACTTGAGTCGGTGGAACCATGTAGAGAACCTCTGTTGCTGGTTTCTGATCCGGCTCTTTGCTTGCGGTCCTCAGAGTTCCAACGGCGTTTTTGTTTTGGCGTGTCCGTCTCCACAGCTCGGTAGCCGCGGTGCTTTGGGCTGCGACTTCCCGGTTTGCTAGAAGTTGGTTCATTGGACTTCCAAGCGTCTCTAGTCGTTCGCGATTGGCTCTTGGAAGAAACTCTTTGCTGGGTTCTAACGGTTGATTTCTGCTTGGAGGCAGGGCGCATCGAAGTGCTTTTGTGTGTTGGCATGTTTCCCGGTTCTTTCGAATTTTTTGGATCGCGAGCGCGACCGACTGTTCCCGGGCATCCATTGACCAGGACCGTCTCACTTGAGAATGTTTCCTCGAAGCTGAATTAGCATTCATCACTGAGGAACCGGCCCGATTGGATTCACAAACTTTGCTAGAAGATCTCTAGCGTCCAGAGCCGACCGCTCAACGTTACCTGAACTGTCCACCAAATTGCGCGATTTTGCGCAAATTCGCAGTTATGTTTGCTTCGCTCTTGCGATTTTGGTTGATTTAGCGGCTTTCCGTTCCTGTCTACGCTCTTTCGCACCTTCAACTAGGTAGTACAAGGCGGGAAGCACGACAAGGGTTAGTAGCGTTGATGACACCAACCCACCGATCACGATGATCGCGAGCGGTTGTGAGATGAAACCACCGTGGCCAGTGAGTCCGATTGCCATTGGCAACAGCGCAAAAATTGTCGCGAGTGCAGTCATGAGAATGGGTCGAAGTCTTCTGCTTGCTCCGTGCACTATCGCCTGACCGACCTTCATGCCCGATTCGCGATATTGATTCACAAGATCAATCAGCACGATCGCGTTAGTTACAACGATTCCGATGAGCATTAGCGCGCCGACGAGTGACGCGACACCCAGCGGTACCCCAGAAATGATTTGCAATAGGATGCCACCGGTTGCAGCGAACGGCACGGAAACCATGAGCAACAACGGTTGGCGAAGGCTCTTGAACGTGGCAACCATCACCACGTACACGATGAGCATCGCAATTAGCAGCGCCAATCCCAATTGACTAAAAGCATCGGATTGGGCCGAGGTAACTCCACCGAGTTCAACCGACACCCCTGCGGGAAAATCGAGTTTGTTCACCGCCGCTTGAACCGCGATTGAGGCGCCACCAACATCCGCCAGGTTCGGGGTTACACTGACCGTTGCAGCACGCAGACCTCTAATTGTTGTGATACTCGCAGGCCCGTCACTTTGTTCAACGCTCGCCAAGTCCAGAAGCTTCTTCGGGCCAAGCACAGTTGGTACCTCAAGTGTTTTTAGTTGTTCGATAGTGGTCGGAGGGTCTTGTGACTGCAAGTAAACCGACATGGACGCGGAACCCAGCTCGATGGTCCCGACTAGTTTTGGCTGAATTGCTTGCGAGACGAACGTGCCTATTCCGATTTCGCTTAAGCCAACCTCGGCAGCTTTCTCTCGATCCACAACGACGGCAATATAGGGCTTGGTTTCGGCGAGATTACTTGTTGCTTCCGCGGTGACGCTTAGTGCTTTGACGGCTTCTAGCACTTGTTCAGAAGCGGATTTCAACTCGTCCTGATTCTTCGCCGTAATGTTCACTTCGATATCGGTGGAGGCGAAGGATGAATCAGCGCTTGCGAGCGAAACCGTGCCGACATATTTGAGTTCAGCAAGTCGATCCCGAACCGTGTTGCGCAAAGCGTCTTGATCAACGTTTTCATCAGTCGTGATCGAAAACAGGATGCCGCCTCCGCCGCCAAACGCAACAGCTAGATCGCTTCCACCACCTATCGTGAGCTGCACAGTTTTCACACCCTGAATGTCTTCCAGAGCGGTTTCAACTTTTTTGGCAGCGGTGTCTTGCGCTTGAAGGCTGGTTCCGTTTGGCATCGACTGTGACACGTTTATTGTGTTCCGACCGCTACTTCCCAAGAAGTTCGTGGTCATGTGGGGAATGAGCGCAACCGTTCCACCCATCACCAAAATTGCAACAAGTAGGGTCACAATTGGCCGCTTCAAGGTCCAATGAATTACCGGAAGGTAACCTCTTTGAAGCCGGGTTGGGTGTTCTAACTCTTGCTCCGAAGTCAGCACCCCTTCGTGTTTATGGGTCTTCACTTGACCCAAGAACCAATAAGCCAGAACCGGAACAATGGTTAGCGCCACAAACAGTGATGCCGCTAGAGCGATCGTGATTGTCAAGGCGAACGGTCGAAATAGTTCGCCGGTGACATCCCCAACTAAGGCAAGAGGCAAGAACACCGCAACGGTCGTGACGGTTGACGCAGTAATTGCGGCCGCAACTTCTCGCACTGCTTTCAAAATCGCCTGAGTTTTTTCTTCGCCAAGACCCAAATGGCGCTTGATGTTCTCGATCACGACAATCGAGTCATCCACGACGCGACCGATTGCGATGGTTAACGCACCAAGTGTGAGGATGTTGAGTGAATACTCGGTGACTTGAAGTCCAATAAAAGTGATCAACACCGAGACTGGAATCGAAATTGCTGTAACGAGTGTTGAACGAATCGACAGCAAGAAAATCAAGATCACGATTACCGCAAACGCAAGTCCGAGTGCGCCCTCAGTTGCTAGCGAATTAATCGACCGTTCAATGAACGGGGCCTGATCAAACACGACCGTGAACTTGGTGCCGTGCCCGATCGCTGCGGCAAGTTCGGGTAACGCTTTGTTGATTTCCTGGGACACCGACACCGTGTTACCGTCAGGCTTCTTTGTAATTGCGATCGTGATTGCAGGTTCACCATTGACTCGCGCGATGCTCGTGATCGGGTTGTCAACAAGAGCGACCGTGGCAACATCTGAAATTGTGTAATTGCCGGAACGTGATCCAAGTAGTGGGAGTTTCGCGAGTTCGTCAACGGTTGTGATTCGCTGACCCGATTGCACCGTGAGAGTTAAGTCACCTTCGGTTAACTCCCCGCCGGGTAGCAATATCCCGTTACTTGATAGCGCTTGCCTAATTGAATTAACCGTTAGACCAGCTTCGGCAAGTTTGTCGGTGTCCGGAGTAATCGTGATGCGTTGTCCAATAGCACCGCGAATTGCTGCCTCACGAACCCCGTCGAGTTTTTGTAAATCAACAACTGTTGAACTCGAAAGGATCTCGACGAGGTCGTTTTCATCCAGATCGCTCGTTACAGCCAATTGCACCACCGGAAAGTCGTCGATTGATCCGGTAAGTATCCGAGGATCAGAACCTTCAGGCAAAGTGCTCTGGATTCGATTGATTGCTTGTTGCACTTTTTGTTCAGCAGTTGCCAGATCTGTGCCGTAACTAAACTTTGCTGTAACCGATGAGAGGTTCGATACGGATGTCGCGCTTGTGCTTTCAAGCCCTGGCGTAGCCTGAATTGCTGTTTCAATCGGTGTACTTAGGTCTGCGTTTACGACCTCTGGAGCGGCTCCGGGATAGCTAGTCACAATCACCATTTGGGGGAAAGTCACGGACGGAATCAGCTCTTGTTTTAGCGAAGTCAAGGCGAAGCTTCCGAAGACGCCGGCGACGATCGTAACTAGAGCGATAAGAGCCCGGTTCTTCAAACTAAAGACCGATAACAGATGCACGAGTCAACTCCTGTGGTTTGCTACCCGATTCGAGTAGGATTGCACGATTTCGTGCCCGCTTGAAAGTATCGCACTAACAATTGGATGCCGCCTCGAACAAGCATCGAGGCCGCGACCAAATCTGAAACCTTCGAGCATCCAGTACCTAGATTTTCAATTTGCTAAACGGAAACTGAATCTATTGGATACAAGAGTGACGTTCGCTGCGAACATGACCAGACGATGGTTTCAACTAATGTTCGGGCTGTTTCTTTACGGCATGGCAATTGCAATGATGATTCGTGCGGCTCTTGGAATTGCACCATGGGATGTGTTAGCTCAAGGCATTTCGATTCACTCCGGAATTGAATTTGGCTGGGTTTCAGTCATGGTAAGTCTCGTCGTGCTGTTGCTGTGGATCCCGATCAAGCAAAGACTTGGAATCGGAACAGTTCTAAACGCACTATTGATCGGCCCGTGGGCTCAACTGTGGCTGTGGCTCATTCCAGAAAAGCAAGATGACTTAGTGGTTCGGATCGGCCTGTTCGCAATGGGATTGCTCCTGCTTGGCATTGCGACCGGACTTTACATTGGCGCTCGGTTCGGTCCGGGTCCAAGAGACGGACTCATGACGGGACTACACAAGAAGCTCGGTGTCAAAATTTGGATCGTACGCACATCAATTGAGATTGTTGTGCTGATTATCGGCTGGATCCTCGGTGGAAACGTTGGACTGGGTACGGTCGTGTTCGCGTTACTAGTAGGTCCGCTCGTTCACTTCACGATGCCGCTGCTTCATGTGCCCGAACCTCGGACTGAACCTTCCTAGGTTGACGAGCCTTGACTGTTCCAATTAGTAGCAGTCCGAAAACGACCAGTCCAAGCCCAATGATTGAATTGGTGCTCAACGTTTCATGAAGCACTATCACCCCAAGCAGTGTCGCGGTGAGCGGTTCACCTAGCCCCAAAGTGGCAACTGTGGATGCCGCCAAGTGTTTCAGCCCGATTGCCAGAAAAATGCAGGCGATTGTGATCGTTCCGATCCCCATCCAGACGGCAACAGCAATTCCGGTTGGAGTTGTGATCCAAGCGAGGTTCGTTGCAAACAGTATTGGGAGTGCCCCCACAGCCGAAGCTCCAAAAATTAATGCGACAGAACCGCTCGGACTCCAACCATCAAGCAACAGCTTTTTGGCTGAGAGTGCATAAATCGCGTAGCACGCTCCCGCACCGAGCGAAAGAAGGATGCCACTTGGTTTGGCCGGGTGGGATCCGCCAACTCCTGAAAGTAGCCAGATCCCAACGATCGCCACAATTGTTGCAACTACCCAAATCAATCCGGGAAACTTTCTGAACAGTAACCATTCGAATAAACCAGTGAGAATCGGGCCTGAACCAATTGCAACGACGGTTCCTATGGCGACTCCATTAGTTGCGGTACCCAAGAAGAACGCTGGCTGGTAAGCGATTATCGCGGCCGCGCCGACTACAACAACCCACCAGTTTCTTGATATTGGTACAGATGGCACATCCTCACTTCGCAAAGCGCGATGATTACGTAGCCAGAGCACTAAAGCGATCGCCGCGAGCGCGAAACCACCAATCACGATCCGAGCGGAACCCACCGATAACGAAGTTGCACTACTTGGACCTAGAGCTTGAGCTGTGCCTGTTGTTCCAAACAGAATTGCCGCAAGGAAGGCGAAGAACACATAGCGCACATCCAAATGCTTGCACATTTAGAACACGGGTTCTTCACCCTCCTCAACGCCGATCAAGCTCTGGAGTTCACAAACGCTGTCAATGCCTGTTTCACAAATTCAGCACCCGCAGCGCCGCCGTAGTTTTCTGCGAATCGCGAATCTGCAACGTACATTTCCGCGAGCCCCAAAAGGTAATCATTTGTTGGACCATTAGGCCACCCCGGGGTACCCGGAATCGCTTTCAACCAATCAAAATGCTCTTTGGCGAGATCCTGCGCTTGATTTCCTGCTGGATCCGCGCCGCTACTTGCTAGCGAGCGCCATTTGTCACTCAACGCGCTTGAGGTCGAGGCCCAATCTTTGCGTTCTGACTCTGACAGTGATCGCCACCAAGAATCGCTTTTCTCGAACGCGCTTTTACCCCATCGCTCTTCAACTTCATCGCGATATTGGTTGTGATCAAAACCGTCGAATATCTCTTCAGCCATCAATTTTTCACCTCCTTCAAGTTTTGTAATTGTTTGTTCGACCGAGCGAATTTGCCGATCAATCCGGTCTTTCTCTTGGTGGAGCCAATGTAGGTGGGTCACTAGGGCATCGGCATGGCGCGTCTGCCCCTCTAGCACCTTCGCAATTGCGGTAAGGCTTAGCCCGAGTTCTCGAAGCAACAAGATGCGCTGTAACCGCACGAGTGAATCTTCGTTGTAATAGCGATAGCCGTTTCTACCCACGGCGCTTGGCTCAAGCAGACCGATGTCGCCGTAGTGGCGTAGCGTTCTGCTTGTTGTTCCCGTGAGTCGTGAAACGTCTTGGATCGAAAGATTCAATTCGCACCTCCAGTTGCGAACATACTGGTTGACGTAACGTCAATGTCAAGAGTCGCGAGTCAAGCTTTGAACCTAGGCGCAAAAACTCGAAATGGTTTGCTCAAGGATGCTGGTTAGATTCCGAATCGATTCAACGGTTGCCCATTCCTCATCTGCATGAGCGCCGCCGCCATCAACTCCAATGAGCAGGCAAGGTATGCCCGCTTCGTGAATGAGTCCCGCATCCGTCCAGTACGGTTCGCCACGGATAGGAGCGGTCCGGCCGGTCACATTCTCGTAAGCTTTTGAGACCGTCTCGACAATCTTCCAGTCCTTGCTAGCTTCAAATGCCCCTCGAGAAACTAGTTCACGAAGTTCAAATTTGAAATCGGGCACCTTCCTCGCCAGGTCAGTCAGAATTTGCAAGAGCTGTGTTCTTACTTGATCTGGGGTTTCACCCGGCAAATACCTTCGCTCAATGGTTAGCAAGCACCGTTCAGCCACAGTCGCAGCATCGCTCCCTGCAGAAATCATTGAAACCCGCACGGCGCTGTGCCCCAAAAGCGGATGCGGCTGGGTCGCTTCAAGTTCGGTGCGAAGCTTGTCGAGCGCTCCAACAACAAGCACGCCATGCGAGATCGCGTCGACGCCTTGTTCCGGCATTGAGCCGTGCGCAGCTAGGCCGTGTAATTCGATTTCAAACCAACCAAAGCCTCGATGGGCAAGGACCAGATTCATTTCTGTCGGTTCAGTCACGATTGCGGCATCAGCGCTGAACTGCCGCAACACGGCCTGTGTGCCGATACTGCCAAATTCTTCGTCAGCGACGAGAGTGACGATAATGTCACCGCGCAGGGCCTTGTTAGAACAGCGGGCGGCGGCTGAGAGAATTGCCGCTACTCCTGCTTTCATGTCAAACGCTCCGCGCCCAAAAATGTTGCCGTCACGCACTGAGCCCGAAAATGGTTCAGATTTGTAGCTTGAGACCCCGACAGTGTCGATGTGGCCATTTAGCATGATCGAGGCACCACCACCTGAGCCTTTCATTACGCCAACAACGCTTGGGCGATCCTGGTTTCCAACTTGATGAACTTCAAACCCTTGGTGGCTCATCCAATCAAAGGTCCAGTCGGCAATTTCGCGCTCTCCGTTTGCCTTTGGTTCCAGGTCGGGGTTTATTGAATCAATCTGAATCAATGCCTGTGCGATCTCGACTGGATCCTGTGTGTTCGATGTTGAATCCATGGTTTGAATCTATCTCGACGTGTGATGTTGCGTTTTTTCCAAACACGATATATCTTGATTTACAAGTCACGCGATATAACGTGAAACTCGAACACAGGATTGAGGGATCAAGTTGGCAATAGAAAAATGGCTCGTCGATTCCGAAAAGGTCATCGACGTCGAAAACGTTAGAAAACTCAAGATCGCACTAATTAGAGGCAAGGTCGACGTGATTGGACACGACGAACCAACAGCTCGAATTGAAGTGCACTCCGTGCATGGAAAACCACTTCTCGTCAGCCTCGAGAATGAGACACTCACAATCGACCATCCGCAAATTGGTTGGGAAGATTTCATTCAAGTGTTCACCAACTTCAAGGGTTCCGCGCGGGCAGATGTAAGCGTCTTGGTGCCGAAGGATGTCGCGTTGAACCTGGGTGTTGTTTCTGCGAATGCTCTAGTTAGCGGGCTAACCGAAGAGGCCAGGATTAACACCGTGAGCGGAGATGTTGTAGTCGACAATGTCTATGGGGATGTGGATTTGAAGTCTGTTAGCGGTGAAACCGCGGTACGGAACCACTACGGGAATGTCACCGCCAAATCTGTAAGCGGCGACATAACTGCTAGCGGTGAAATTATGCAATTTAGTTCAAATAGCGTTTCGGGAGACGCATTTGCTGACATCAAAGGCACTCCAGACAAGGTTTCCCTTCGCACCGTTTCGGGTGAAGTAACCGTAAGGCTTGAGGCTGGAGTTCCCGCCAGATACAAGGTGAACACAATTAGCGGTCGTTTGAATCTGGATGATTCTGAAATTACTGGCGTAAAGGGTCAGTTCACCGGAAAATTCGGCGAACTAAGTGGCAGTTGGGCCGACTTGACAGTATCGACAGTCTCTGGAGACATAACGGTGGTGCACTCCACGGACGCAACTAGCAAGGTTGCAAAGTGAGCCCAGCAGTTTTTGCTCACGGTCACTTTCGGCTCTATCTGTTGCGATTGCTCGCGGAGTCACCGATGCACGGTTACGAAATAATCCTCGCCCTTGAAGAAAAGTTCGGCGGAACCTACACTCCAAGCGCCGGCACAATTTACCCAAGGCTCGCGAAACTTGAAGCAGAGGGATTGGTCACCAAGAGCTCTGAAGGTCGAAAAACTATTTATCAAATCACCGATGCTGGCCTTGAAGAATTGCATTCCCGGGAACCGGAGCTTGAGGAAATCGAAGACGACTTGACCGATTCAGTTCGCCGACTCGCCGATGAAGTTCGCCAAAGTGTCAACCAAGCGATGAAAAGCCTGCGAGCGGATCTTGCAACTGCTGCGCGTGAGGCAAGAGCCGAAGCACGCGAAACCGTCCGCAAAGTGAGGGTTGAGGTTCAGCAAGAATCCAGCCGAAATCTTCGAGACCTTGATATTTTGCTCAACGACTTTCGGCACCAGGTTCGGTCCGAGCTCCGAAGCAAAGCCGCGAGAGGTGAGGGTATTTCAGAACTACTCAACACTCTCTCCCAAAGATTGAAAGAACTGCTTGCAGAAATACTCTGACGCTTAGAAAAGGAGTATTGTCGCACCTTGTGACTTCTGAAGTCCGCTCTCCGAAGCGTTGGATAATCGGAGACCCCCTGCCTTCGGACAAACTGGAAAGCCAGTTATTGCCGAAGCACCTCGCGCTACCAATTTTCGCCAGCGATGCGCTTTCGTCTGTTGCCTACGGTCCGCAAGAACTACTCATGATCCTCACTCTCGGTGGTCTTAGTTTCTTGGCATTCACACCGTGGGTAGCACTCGCAGTGATCGTAGTGTTGCTCACTGTTGTCACGTCATACCGGCAACTCATCAAGGCGTATCCCTCAGGAGGCGGCGACTTCGAGGTCGCCCACAAGAATCTCGGGGAGAAGGCTGGCCTGATCGTCGCAAGCGCACTGCTTGTCGACTACGTGCTTACTGTTGCCGTGTCGGTCGCGAGCGGTGTCGATAACATTATTTCTGCGTTTCCGGTATTGAACCCGTTGCGTGTGGAACTCGCCGCAGGTTTCATCGTGTTACTTATTGCAGTCAATCTTCGAGGCGTTCGTGAATCCAGCAAAGCATTCGCGCTGCCGACGTACCTGTTCATCGCAAGCGTTCTACTTACGATTGTCGTTGGCATCGTTCGCGTCGCTCTAGGGGACGTGCCAATTGCGGAATCCGCGCAGTATTCAATAAAGGCTGAGCAGCTCACCCAAGCTGGAATCGTCCTGTTGCTGTTACGTTCCTTCGCAAGTGGATGTAGCGCGCTAACTGGTGTTGAAGCAGTCGCCAACGGGGTTCCAGCGTTTCGAACCCCAAAAGTGAAAAATGCGAAGACCACATTGCTCTTGATGGGATCAATCGCAATTGTGTTGTTCGCGGGGGTAATTTTTCTTGCCGTTGCTAGCAAGGTGCACTACGTTGAGCGGCCTTGCGACCTGATCGGTTGGACGGCATGTAAGTCGGAACCTCAAAGGAGTGTGATCGCACAAATCGGTGCAGCCGTATTTGGTGGCGATGACCAGATTCTGTTTTATGTACTGCAAGCCACCGCGGCCGCCGTGTTACTGCTTGCCGCCAACACTGCGTTCAACGGTTTCCCGCTACTTGGATCAGTGCTCGCGAAGAGCAGTTATGCACCCAAATCCCTTTCGACGAAAGGTGATCGACTCGTCTACTCCAATGGTGTGCTAGCGCTTGGTGCCGCCGCCGCCGTTTTACTGATCTTGTTTCAAGCGAACGTCACTTCGCTCATTCAGCTTTACATCATCGGCGTGTTTGTCTCGTTTACACTCGGCCAAACCGGCATGGTCAAACACTGGTTGCGCACCCTGAAATCTGAACCGAAGAGCCGTGGCCAAATCATCCGTAGCCTGTCAATTAACAGTTTCGGGGCGGTACTCACTGGGACAGTTCTCGTAGTAGTCACGATCACAAAGTTCACGCACGGTGCATACATTGTGTTCATTCTCATGCCGATCTTGTTTTTGCTAATGCTCGGGACAAACAGGTATTACCGAAATGTTGAGCGGAGTCTCACCTTGGACGACGTGACAGTGTTCGGTTCAAATGGCGATCACGCGATAGTGCTCGTCGGGGATTTGAAGAAGCCAACCCTGAAAGCACTCGACTACGCGATTGCCGCGAAACATCAAAGCATTGAAGCGGTGCATTGCTCAATAGATGACGAGCAAACTGCGGCGCTTAAAAAGGTCTGGAAGCAAAAGGGACTAAAAACACCGCTAAGAGTTCTGGTTTCCCCCTACCGTGATATCAGCTTCCCGCTAATCAGGTACATCAAGTCGAGACGCGAAACGCACGGAGCTGAAGTGGTGACCGTATATTTGCCTCAGTTTGTCGTCGGTCACTGGTGGGAGCGAATTTTGCACAACCACAAGTCTCGAAGAATCAGGCACAAGCTGATGCTTTGCCACGGAGTAACAATCGCCCTAGTTCCGTGGCTATTGGACTCATCCAAATACCTCTACGCGAGACCCAGTAGACCACTGCCAGGTCAATCAAGACGTGGCGAACCCGTTCGAAACAACGCCGTCCGCAAGCCGATTGCCGCAACCAAGCAGAGCCCCAAGGACCGCTGAATGGCACGATTGTTTGCCGTGTTCGGGGGCGGTGTGCTCGGCACTTCGTTGCGCTGGTTCATCGATATCGCAATTCCGCACTCCCGAAGTGATTTTCCGTTGAGCACATTGCTCGCCAATGTGTTGGGGTGCTTCGCCTTGGCGGCAATCGTTGGATTCGGGTGGTCACGGTATCCGGAATGGTTGAAGGCCGGATTAGGTGCCGGGCTTCTTGGTTCATTCACGACGTTTTCGGCCATCATGGTTTCAACGGTTGAGCTTGGAACAAACGGAAACCTCGTCCTAGCAGTCTTGTATCCGTTGCTTTCCCTAGTGCTCGGGTTAGGTTTCGCGTTCCTAGGATTCCTCTTGGGTCGACCTAAGAGCCCCGTCTCAATTGACTTGGTTGACGAATGAACGTCCTGGTCGTAATTGCCACCGTGGTCGCAGGTGGCTTGGGCGCACTCTTACGATTTCTTATCTCGCTTGCGTTCAACACACCCAACAAAGCTCGATCTTTTCCCTGGTCGGTATTGATCGTTAATGCTTTGGGTTCCGCACTCGGTGGAGTGGCCCTTGGGTTGACTGAGCGAATTTCGCTCTCCGGTGATTGGCAACTTGTCATTCTCACTGGCATCTGTGGCGGCTTGACAACATTTAGTACGTTCTCGGTTGAAACAGTTCAGTTGATCGAAAGCAAACGGTATTCGGCGGCGGCATCGAGTGTGCTTCTAAACCTCGTTGTTGGATTCGTTGCTTGCTTCGGTTTGTACTTGCTGGTTCGCTAATCGCAACCTCAAGTGGGTGCGAGTCCAATCAGATCCGGCAAAGGCTCTAGATTCGAGTCATGGGTTATGACATTGATCGAATTCGGGCGGATTTTCCAGCCCTTGAGTCAGGCAACGCGCACTTCGATGGGCCAGGCGGAACTCAGACCCCGCGCCAGGTTGCACAGGCGATTGCGGGGGCGCTGACCGCTCCGCTTTCAAATCGCGGCACACTGACTCAAGGAGAAAAGAACGCGGAGCAGTTCGTGCTCTCCGCTAGAGACGCAATGGCTGCTCTCCTCGGTGGCGAATCAACCGGTGTGGTGTTCGGTCGAAGCGCTACACAACTTTGCTACGACTTTTCGCGTTGGATTTCTAGAGATTGGGGGCCGGGGGATGAAATTGTCGTAACGCGGCTAGATCACGACTCGAACATCCGGCCGTGGGCTCAGGCTGCCGAGCGGACCGGAGCAACTTTGAAGTGGTTGAACTTTGATCCAGAATCTGGAGAGCTAGATTCAATTGATTCGGTGCTTTCAGAACACACAAAGCTTGTTGCCGTCACCGCCGCCTCAAACTTAATCGGCACCAAACCGCCGGTAGCTTCAATCTCGAAAGCCGCGCATGAGGTTGGAGCACTTTGTTACGTTGACGGTGTTCACTACACCGCGCATTGTTTTGTTGATGTTGACGAGTTGGGCGCGGATTTCTATTCGTGCTCTCCGTATAAGTTCCTTGGTCCGCACCTCGGTGTGCTTCACGCTCGCCCAAGCTTGTTAGAGGAACTTTGGCCAGACAAATTGTTGCCCTCAACGAATCAAGTTCCTGAACGCTTCGAATTTGGCACATTGCCATACGAAATGCTCGCGGGTGTGAGCGCCGCGGTGGACTATCTGTCAACTCTTGGCGGTGCTCAAGGCAACAGCTTGCGAGATGGAGTTAGAAACTCGTTTGAGTCACTTGAACAATATGAGCACGAACTACTTGCGAAATTGGAAGCCGAGCTTTCAACAATGTCCAAAGTAAAAATTCACTCAAACGCGAAGAATCGTACGCCGACGTTACTGCTCACGTTCGAAGGAAAGTCCACAGTCGATGCCTACCACTTCCTTGCTGCTCGAAAGGTTGATGCGCCGTCTTCTAATTTCTACGCCCTAGAAGCTAGCCGCCGCCTCGGTCTAGGCAACGACGGTGGACTTCGAGTTGGACTAGCTCCCTACAGTTCGGCTGAAGACACTAATCGGCTTGTAACTGGTTTGCGCGAATTCTTGGCTAGCTAGCGACCAGTTTGATCAAGCCACTTTGGCGATCTAGAGTTCGTCAAGTTGGGTGACCACTTGCCTGGCAATTCGTCTGCCCGCCCGGTTTGCACCAATTGTGCTTGCTTGGGGACCGTAACCCGCGAAGAAGATTCTGGAGTCTTTCCAAGAAGAACCTTCCCCGACCGTAACGCCTCCAGCTTTTTCACGAAGTTTCAGCGGCGCCAAGTGACGCAACTCTGGTCTAAACCCAGTGGCCCAGAGAATGACGTCGGCCGGCTTAAACGTTCCGTCTGCGAACTTGACCCCGTGAGTTTCGATCGCTTCAAACATTGGATTCGCCGTCAAAAGCCCGCGGTCGATTGCCGCTTGAATTCGCCTAGTTCGCGGGATGCCAGTACCGCTCACGATGCTGGGTAGCGCCTTTCCTGCTCTGGCAGCTTCGTCTTGAAGTGCCACAGCAGCGGCTCTAGCTTCCAGATCCAACTCGGTTGCATCCAAGAAGTCCGGTGCTCGTCGAGTCACCCAAGTCAATTCAGAAGCGAAATCTTCGAGTTCGAGCAAGAAACCAATAGCGGAAGTCCCGCCTCCAACCACGACGACCTTCTTGCCGCGGAGTTGTTCGGCTGAAACGTAATCGGTTGTGTGCAGGTGCGTTCCCTCAAACGAATCCATGCCCGCGTACCAAGGGATGAAAGGCGAACCCCAAGTTCCGGTTGCGTTCACCACGATCTCGGTGAAAATTTCTCGTACCTCAGGCGCCTCGGTTTTGAAATTGACTGCAAGTCCCAAATCGCGGTTTACAACTGATTCGACATCCGCCGGTCTAACAACCTGAAGCTGGTAGTGCTGTTCGTACTTTTGGTAATAATCCGCCACAACAAACTTCGCCGGAATTGTGCGATCGGCTGTTTCGAAACTCAAACCCAACTCATCCAAGCCGGGGAGATCGTTTATGTGATGAGAAATGCCAACCTTCAATGCCTCCCAGCGAAACTGCCATGCCCCGCCCGGTCCGGGACCCCGATCCAACACAACAAAGTCAACCCCGGCCTCGAGCCCGAATCTTTGCAAGTAGTAAGAAACAGATAGTCCCGCTTGTCCCGCGCCAATAACCACGACCTTGGACTGGGCTGGTATCGGCATCACACAATTACGTTACCTGTCAAACCGCTCTAAGCCATTTGGTTTGAACATGCTAAAGTTGCAACTTAGGTTTGGATACCAAACAGAACGTTTCTGTGCGCCCGCCAAAGCCCTTGAGGCAGGCCAAGCAGATTTGGATCATGAGGGGGTAGCCCGTGGGACGTGGTCGGCAGAAAGCCAAGCACACCAAGGTTGCCAGGGAACTGAAGTACTTCAGCCCGGACACGAATTACGACGCGCTCGAGCGAGAGCTTTCCGGCGGCGGACGGCAAGAGGACTTGGACCGTTGGCCCGAATACAGCCACGCCGGTGAAGATTCCGAGCACGACTCGAAATAATTCGCAATCAGGCTTACTAGCTAGCGGTTAGGGTAGGCGCCGACCAATCGGCTCGCGCCACCTTCGACGCCTTTCGAACCGGTCTCAAAACCTTCAAGGTCGTGCGCAGTTGTTGCGACCTCGCCGATTTGCCATGCCAGTAGGCCGAGTTGCTTGAATGCGTCGATAATCGAACCCGTGGATTCGCGTTCTGCGACCGCGATCATCCCAATCCCCATATTCCAGGTGGATTCAACTTCGTTCAGGGTCAAACCACCCCAACTACTGAACACTCTGAACTCGTCGGCGGGGCTCCAGGTGGATCGATCAACCTCCACCCAAGCACCGGATGGCAGGACTCGTGAAAGGTTTGCGGCGATCCCACCACCGGTCACATGACTGAGGGCGTGGATCCTGCCCGGATTAGCATCTAGCACGTCAAGGACTTCACGAGTGTATAGCCGCGTCGGTTGCATCAGTACATCAGCCAGGCTGGTGAACTCTGGCACAGCATCCGAGTAGTCCAAATTCCGTTTCGCAAGAATGTGTCGAACCAGTGAATATCCATTTGAGTGGAACCCTGAAGCGGCTAGAGCGATAACGCTGTCACCAGTCTTGACTCGGTCGGGACCGAGCATTTCATCCGCCTCAACTACTCCAACGGCGGCGCCGGCAAGATCGTAATCGTCAAGAGCCATAAGACCTGGGTGTTCGGCCGTTTCACCGCCAACTAATGCCGTGCCGGTGGCTTTGCATGCCGCGGCGATTCCAGCGACAATCTTTGCAATTCGCTCGGGAACCAAACGTCCACATGCGATGTAGTCGGTCATGAAAAGCGGTTTTGCCCCCACCACGACAATGTCGTCCACGACCATCCCGACCAAGTCTTGGCCAATTGTCTCGTGGCGATTGAGCGCGGAGGCAATAGCAACCTTTGTCCCAACCCCGTCCGTTGAACTCGCAAGTAGCGGTCGCCGGTACGACTTGAGCGCCGAGACGTCGAACAGTCCGGCAAACCCGCCTACTCCTCCCAAGACCTCCGGACCGTGACTAGCTCTGACGGAGAGTTTCATGAGTTCTACCGCAGTGTCCCCAGCGGCCGTGTCTACACCCGCAAACGCGTATGGGTTAACTTTTTGCCCAGCAGAATTTGCGCCTTGACTCACTCTTGGCGCCCCGGATCCCCGAATACCACGCTCAATTCTTTGACGCCTAGATCCTTTTCGAGAAGGTTCTTTCCGATAAGCCCCTCGTCTGGAATCGGAATCGGATACTTCCCGGTGAAGCAAGCGGTGCACAGACTGGATTTGGGTTGCTTGGTGGATTCGATCATGCCTTCAAGCGATAGGTACCCCAAGCTGTCTGCGCCGATTGCCTGACACACTTCATCAACTCCAAGCCCCGTCGCAAGTAGTTCGGCTCTTGACGCGAAGTCGATACCGTAAAAACAGGGCCAAGTGATTGGTGGACTGGAAATCCTCACGTGAACCTCGGCAGCACCCGCCTCACGAAGCATCGCAACGAGTGCTCGTTGGGTATTGCCGCGAACGATCGAGTCATCAACGACTACGAGTCGTTTGCCTTTGATGACTTCACGAAGCGGATTCAGTTTTAGCTTTATTCCACGTTGCCGAATCGTTTGCGAAGGCTGAATAAAGGTTCGCCCGACGTAGGCGTTCTTCACTAACCCTTGCCCGTATGGGATCCCAGAGGCCTCCGCATATCCGATTGCCGCGGGAGTCCCAGAATCTGGAGTCGGGATCACAAGATCGGCTACCACGACATGCTCTTTGGCCAGTTGCCGACCCATTTCGACTCTTGACTCGTAAACGCCTCGACCCGCGATAGTGGTGTCTGGTCGCGCCAAATACACGTACTCGAACACACAGCCAGCGCGCTTCGGTGCAGTGAATTGCCTAGACCGGAGACCGTTTTCGTCAATAATGATCAGTTCACCCGGTTCGACTTCACGAACGAAGGATGCACCGACAATGTCTAGTGCAGCTGTTTCGCTCGCCACAACCCAACCTCTCTCGAGCCGACCAAGCACGAGCGGACGAACGCCCTGGGGGTCTCTAGCGGCATAGAGCGTTGATTCGTCCATGAACACGAGACTGAACGCCCCACGAAGTTTCGGGAAAATCTCAAGCGCCGTTGCTTCAAGAGTGTGATCAAGATCGCCAGCAAGTAGCGCAGTCAGCACTGCAGTATCCGAAGTGCTCCCGCGCGAAAGTTCGCCAGCGGAGTCAGGATGAAGTTGCTTCAATAGTGTCAACAGTTCCGCAGTATTCGTGAGGTTTCCGTTGTGACCAAGTGCCACTGTGCCCGCCGAAGTGCGACCAAGAGTTGGTTGAGCGTTTTGCCAACTGGAAGAGCCGGTAGTCGAATATCTCGTGTGACCAACGGCGATGTGCCCCACAAGAGTGTTCAGCGCCGATTCGTTGAAGACCTGCGAGACAAGTCCCATGTCTTTGTAAACAAGGATTTTTGTGCCATCACTTGTGGCTATCCCAGCGGATTCCTGCCCGCGGTGCTGCAGAGCATAAATTCCGAAGTAGGCAAGTTTTGCGACTTCCTCACCGGGCGCCCAGACCCCGAACACTCCGCAAGCATCCTGCGGTGCCTTCTCTCCTGGAAGTAACTCGTGACTTAGTCGACCATCACCACCGGCCAAAGATGCCCCTTATTTCTTGTTCTTTTTGGCTTTGTTAGAAGGCTCGTCTTCGACGCGCACGTCAAGTTTACCGGCCACGACTTTGGATTCTCGCTTGGTTGATCTGCGATCCAAGAAGATTGCTACCAGTGCACCGAGCAGAACTCCGATCGGAATGAAAAACAGCGCGAAGTATCCGAATGTCGCCGAATATCCGACCTCAGCATCGATTGGGTTTAGCCCAACGACGACGAATGTTGCAATGAGCCCGAGAATTGCTCCGCAAAGCATGAACATTGAAAACTTTGGTGCCCTTCGAATGGCAACAGTCTCACGTTCTTCTTCATCTGCATCGTGCGGAACTTCGTCAGTCATTATTCAATTCTCTCCTACCACTCGCCAATTCAGCGGAACGATCGTTTCAAGACTGGCTCTGCTACCTGAAGCTGAAATCAACTGGTTTGCCAGGGCATCTCCCCAAGCCATTGACCCGACGGCGAGAGAAATCCAAGCCTCTGAGTCCATTTCAATGACGTTTGGCGGGGTTCCTCTTGAGTGTCTCGGGCCTCCAACGCATTGGATCGCACCGAACGGGGGAATACGAACTTCAACCGAATTACCGGGAACCGTCTCTTCAAGCACTTGAAGTAGGTAACGAACGGCGAGCGCT
Organism: Cryobacterium sp.; assembly: GCA_019639015.1. Lineage (GTDB taxonomy): Bacteria > Actinomycetota > Actinomycetes > Actinomycetales > Microbacteriaceae > Terrimesophilobacter. The sequence goes on from JAHBSS010000011.1 coordinate 43,884, forward strand.
GTTGTCTCTCGGTCGTGCTCGCCATACAAATAGGACTTCACGGCCGCTTCGCCGGCTTGCGGACCAATTCGGCTTCTGCCCATGCGTTCAACGCTATTGCACCCAGATAGCCTTTAACGGTGCGGATACTTCTTATAGGTTCGGGAGCAAGAGAACACGCAATCCTAAATTCCTTGTTATCGGAAGATGCCGAACACGAAGTAATCGTCGCCCCCGGTAATCCGGGTATGAATGCTGAGCGAGTAGAAATCAATATTCTCAATCCTTTAGAGGTCGCGGACTTAGCTTCAAAACGAAACGTGGATCTCGTTGTAATCGGACCGGAAGCACCCCTGGCGGCCGGGGCAGTGGACGCGGTCAGCCAGCTCGGCATTCCGGCATTTGGGCCAGCAAGAGCCGCCGCTCAACTTGAATCCAGCAAAGCGTTCGCAAAGCAAATCATGCAACAAGCTGGGGTGCCAACGGGGGAGGCAATTAGAGCCACGACCCTCGACGAAGTTGAAAACGCACTCAACTCGTTTGGAGCCCCGTTCGTTGTGAAAGCTGACGGCCTGAATGCCGGAAAAGGTGTGCTGGTTACCAATGACTTTCAAGCCGCATTAGATCACGCGCGCCTGCATTTGAAAGACGGTGCCGTACTGATTGAGGAGTTCCTCGATGGCAAAGAGGTTTCGCTTTTCATCGTCACTGACGGTGTCGAAGCGGTCGCGTTGGCTCCAGCCCAGGATTTCAAACGGGTTGGGGATAATGATTCGGGTCCAAATACCGGTGGAATGGGCGCATACTCTCCGCTACCGTGGCTTGAACCAAACTTCACTTCGCAGGTTCTGAATGATGTAGCGATTCCGGTGATTCGAACAATGTCGAACGTTGGCATCCCGTTTAGTGGCCTGCTTTATTGTGGTCTGATCATCACCAAGACCGGAGTTAAGGTGATCGA
>JAHBSS010000012.1 GCA_019639015.1 Cryobacterium sp.
TTTCTGGGTAGCCCTCCTTCGGAGACTTGGGTCCCGACACCGGTGGGGGTGAAGAATGCGGCAATGCCTGAGCCACCAGCGCGCAATTTTTCGGCGAGAGTGCCTTGAGGGGTGAGCTCCAATTCCAGTTCGCCTGACAGGAATTGGCGTTCGAATTCCTTGTTCTCGCCAACGTATGACGAAGTCATTTTGCGAATCCGGCGAGCCGCCAACAGGATACCCAGGCCCCAATCGTCGACACCGCAATTGTTACTGATGATCGACAAGTCTTTTGAACCAGAGGCGAGGATAGCTTCGATTAGCTTCATCGGATTTCCGCAGAGCCCGAATCCTCCGACCGCGATGCTTGCACCATCTTTGATGTCTCGAACGGCTTCTTGTGCTGAACTGACTGTCTTGTTTATCGTCATCTTTGACTCCTTGTAATTGGTGCGGATCGCGCCCCTACTACATTCTTGCTTGCCTCGACGATTTACGGAAAGCAGCATTCGCTCTGCCGAACAATCTCACTCAAACTAGAGTGAAGGCAACTGTAAAAACAGTTCAACAAAACTCTCTCATCGCAATGGAGCACAAAATGAGTCAGCGCGAGGTCGTAATCATTTCGGGGGCGCGCACCCCTCTTGGAAAACTAAAGGGAGCGCTCGGCAGCTTAAGCGCGGTCGAACTTGGCACGATTGCAATGAAAGCCGCAATTGAACGTGCAAAAGTGCCAGTGGCAGACATTGACAGAGTCATCCTTGGACAAGTGTTGCAAGCTGGTGCGGGACAGGGTCCAGCTAGGCAAGTTTCGATCGCTTCCGGGATCGGCTGGGATGTGCCGACAATTACAATCAACAAACTGTGTCTCTCGGGGCTCACTGCAATAATCGACGCTGCTCGACTCATTCAGTCGGGTGAAGCACAAGTCGTTGCGGCCGGTGGTCAAGAGTCCATGACTAATGCGCCCCACTTGCTAATGGGTTCCCGTAACGGTTGGCAATACGGGGCATTTGAGGTCTTGGATCACATGGCGACAGACGGACTTACCGATGCTTTTGATCGAGTTTCGATGGGCTTGTCAACGGAAAACCATAATCCGAGTTTTGGGATAACCCGTGAAATGCAGGATGACGTTGCCGCAGCTTCACATCAGCGGGCAGCAGAAGCAAGCGCTCTTCTTGCCGAAGAAATTACCCCCGTGACGATCAAGTCGAAAAAGGGAGACATCGTCGTCAGTTCAGATGAAGGCATCAGAGCCGATAGTAATGTTCAATCGCTCTCCGGTTTAAGGCCGGCATTTTCGAACGATGGCACAATCACGGCCGGGAACTCTTCGCCGATAAGTGACGGCGCAGCGGCTGTAATCGTCGCCAGCAGGGAGTATGCGGAGGCCAAAGGTCTCGAATGGTTGGCTGTTATTGGCGCTCCTGGTCAAGTCGCTGGCCCAGACAACTCTTTACATTCTCAGCCGGCTAACGCTGTCAATGCGGCTCTGAAAAGGGCAAATTGGTCGGTAGGAGACTTGGATTTCCTGGAAATTAATGAAGCTTTTGCAGCCGTTGCAATCCAGTCCGCCAAGGACCTCGGCGTTGGCTTGGACAAAGTAAACCTGCACGGTGGCGCTATCGCGCTTGGTCATCCGATTGGTGCGTCCGGAGCGCGGTTGGCTCTGCACGCGGCGTTCGAACTAAAGCGTCGCGGCACCGGGCGTGCCGCCGTGTCACTTTGTGGCGGCGGCGGTCAAGGTGAAGCGCTCCTACTTTCGCGATAGCCCAAACGTGTGTGAGGGAACCTGCTGACCTCTGTCAGTTCAAACTAACTCGAACTAGAACAGCGAAAGCGGTTTGACAATGTCGGCGTAAATGAGCAACAAGCTCATCGCCCCGAGGATCACGACAACTGCCATTGTCAGTGGTAAGAGTCTTGCAACATCGACGGGACCGGGGTCCTTTCGCGAAAACAGTTTCGCAAAGAACCTTCGGATTCCTTCCCAGAGCGCACCGGCGACGTGCCCCCCGTCCAACGGCATTAGCGGAATCAAGTTGAACACAAGCAAGGCAATGTTCAGGGACGCGAGCACTCCAAGTAGCGATTGAATCTTCTCGACAACCGGGATTGTGTTGATGCTCGTGATTTCTCCGGCGATTCTCCCGACACCGACAACACTCATCGGTCCGTTAGGGTCACGCTCTTTCGGTCCAAACGCGGCTTGAGCCACTTGCACGAGTCGCTGAGGCAAGTTCAGGATGATATTTGTAACTCCCGCGATGTTCGACCAGACCGCAGGCGGCACCGCACCTAGTGTTTGTGGAACTAGTTCATAAGCCGATGAAATCCCGAGCATCCCAACTTCATGGGTGAGTGAATCGCCTTTAGAATCGACCTTGATCTTTCCGTCCGCATCAAGTTGATATCTCTCGGTGAGCGCCGGGGTAACTTGAAGGCTCAGTAATTCTCCCCCGCGCTTCACCTCCAATGTCAGTTGTTTGCCCGCGGAGTCTTGAATGATCTTTGTCGCTTCTGCCCACGTCGTAACGCTGCGGCCACCTATACTCACAAGTTGGTCACCCGGACGAACACCAGCCAAAGCTGCCGGTGCTTTCGGGTCAGTGCTTGAACATTTCTGCTGGCTACTGGTCGCCGGAATAAGGCACTCACTTACACTTCCGACAGTCGTTGAGAGTTGCGGTATCCCGAATCCACAAATAACAATCGCGTACAACACAACGGCTATCACGAGATTCATGAACGGTCCACCGAGCATGATTATGATTCGCTTCCAAATTGGAAGATTGTAGAACGTTCTATGTTCTTGACCCGGCAAGACCTTTTCGGCATCCGAGAGTCTGGCATCTTGGATCATCGTCTCCATGAAGCCGGTTCCGCCTGAACGTGGTTTGTCTCCCGGTTTCTTCGGTGGCAGCATTCCTGCCATAGAAATATAGCCGCCCAAGGGAAATGCTTTTATGCCGTACTCGGTATCACCTTTCGTCGTTGACCACAGAGTCTTCCCGAAACCGATCATGTACTGACCGACACGAACACCAAAAAGCTTTGCGGGGATCAAGTGCCCGATTTCATGCAGCGCGATTGAGATTAGAAGCCCGAGCGCAAGGATCACTACACCAAGAATGTAAAGCAGCGCAGTTTCCATGTTGATGGCCTCTAAGACGCGTTGTGGATTTGGATGACGAACACGAGAGTTTGGCCGACAAGATTCTGTTCGTTGATTTCGCCTTCACCGTAGCCAAACTTTGGTGGTATTACCACGAGCAGTGTTGCTCCAACTTTTTGACCGATCATTGCTGCGGCGAACCCTGGGATCACGCCACTAACCGGAAAGGTACTTGGCTGGCCCCTCGTGTAGCTTTGATCGAAAATCTTTCCGGTGTCCCATGAGATACCTTGATAGTCGATTGTCACGTTCGAGGTCTGACTAACTTCGGCTCCATCGCCAGGCGTTAGTACAGCTAGTTCAAGTTCAGTTGGGGCGCTCGTACTTGGCAGAGCTACAACAGGTTCACTACCGGAAAGATCAACGGTTGGCAGATTCTCTTTCCATTCCTTTGGAGTTGGCAATTCAGTCAAATCCGGGCTCGGCGAACTAGTTGGTGCCGCACTTGCATCCTTGATATCAAACACAAACACGAGAGACTCCGTCGCGCCAATTCCGAAGTTTGGTCCGGCATCCCCAAATCCGTCTTGCGGTGGAATCACACCTACAATCCGGGAACCAACGGTTGAACACTTCGTAAGCTTTGCCATGCCTGCCATGACTTTCGATTCATCTACGACGAATGTCAGCGCTCCTTTCGAACCGAAATCCGGGGAAGAATCAAGCTTCTTGCCAGTCGCGCCACTGTAAAGCGCGTAGTTCAAGCTCACTTGCATTCCAGGCTCGACTACCTCGCCATTACCCTCCGAAATTACCGAACGCTCAGTTGAGGAGGATTGTAAAGGAGTCGGAAATTCGACTTTTGGCTCCTCTCCCGCGGCGCCGGTAACTTTGACTTTGGCTGACGAGCTCCCTGAAGCTGTAACCGGGCAATTCGGGTCGATTGAGGTCGACTGGGAACTACATGCAGCTAGCGAAGCAATCAGAAACCCGGCTGTGCAAGTAGCAACTAACGCCTTTTTCACGTCTTAAAGTCCTTCCGGTGCTTGAGGGCAGGCAAGCAATTGTGCATCAATTTGCTTTGCAAACTCTGAACGCGCGCTGTGTTGGCGAAAAACTTAGGCCACAACGACCTTGGGTTCGTGTCTTACTTCGAAGTTCACAGAGTTGGCAATGAAGCACTTTTCACTCGCTTCGTGATGAGCCTCTAGTGCGTTTTTGACCATTTCCGCACTAGCTACGGTTACAACCGGCCGCAGAACCGCGAGAGTAAAGTGCCCACCTCCGTTGGCAGTTTGCTCCATTACACCTTCGGCCTCATCCGTGTATTCAGTAACGACAACGCCAAGATTCGTTGCGACGTGCAAGTAGCTGAGCATGTGGCATTGGCTTAGCGCCGATAGAAGAAGTTCTTCAGGATTCCACCTGTCGGTGTTGCCGTGAAATGTCGGGTCAGAAGAACCCGGGATGTCAATCTTGTCTTGAGCCCGGACAATGTGCTCGCGACCATAATCGCGATACCCGCTTGTACCGGTGCCTCGGTTTCCCAACCACTCGATCTTGACCTTGTAATATTGCTCTCTGCCCATGATTCAAGGCTATCGGCTCGCGCTTGACCAATCTCTAAGTGGTTTCGAAGCGTCGAAGGAATACACTTGAAGCATTATGACTGACACTCTGGCTTCGGCTGTTTCCGCTACTGTTGGTGTTCCTCAGGAACGCCGAGTTATCACCGCAATTCCCGGTCCAAAGTCGCTCGCATTGCACGAACGACGAAACAAGGTTGTCGCCTCTGGCGCCGCATCAGGCTTTCCAATTTACGTCGATCACGCTCACGGTGGAATCCTCGTAGATGTCGACGGTAACCAATTTATTGACCTCGGCTCGGGAATTGGCGTGACCACAATCGGTCACACCCACGACGGCGTTGTTGCGGCTGCGAGCCGGCAAGTTGGAGAGCTAACTCACGGTTTGTTCACGATCACACCGTATGAAGGGTATGTGCAAGTCGCCGAGTTGCTTGCCAAGCACACTCCGGGCAATTTTGCAAAGAAGACCGTATTAGTGAACTCGGGTGCAGAGGCTGTCGAAAACGGGGTAAAAATCGCGCGAAAGTACACCGGTCGTCGCGCTGTCGCCGTTCTCGATCATGCATTCCACGGTCGCACAAACCTAACGATGGCCATGAACTACAAGGCGATGCCTTACGGTTTGGGGTTTGGTCCGTTCGCTAGCGACATCCACCACGCACCAAACTCTTACCCTTACCATGACGGTTTGAGTGGAGCCGAAGCCGCGGAACGAACGATCGCATTCCTTGAGAAAACTGTTGGCGCATCCGACCTTGCATGTATTGTTGCCGAACCCATTCAAGGTGAAGGTGGGTTCATGGTTCCTGCCGACGGTTACCTCAATGCGCTCCAGGAGTGGTGCACCAAGAACGGTGTCGTATTTATTGCGGACGAGATTCAAGCGGGAATGGCTCGGACTGGAAAATACTTCGCAAGCGAGCACTTCGGTCTCGAACCAGATCTCGTTCTTTCCGCAAAAGGTATCGCAGGTGGCCTGCCGCTTGCGGCTGTCACTGGTCGAGCGGAAATCATGGATGCGGCACACCCTGGTGGGCTTGGCGGAACGTTCGGTGGCAATCCGGTTTCGACAGCTGCTGCAGTAGCTGTATTTGAGGCAATCGAACGCGACAACCTACTTGCAGAAGCCGTAAGGATCGAGAACACTTTGCGGCCGCAACTCGAGCGACTCAAGTCCAAGTACGACATCATTGGCGACATCCGGGGTAAGGGCGCGATGATCGCGATCGAATTTGTACAACCCGGTACCGGGGCGACCTCAAAGTTGCCAAATGCGCAGGCGGTTGCTTCAATTTCGAAGTTTGCGTTCGAACACGGGGTAATCCTGTTGACTGCTGGTACGTATGGAAACGTGATCCGATTCCTACCGAGTTTGGCTGTCAGCGATGAACTGTTACTTGACTCAATCGGGGTAATCGAAGAAGCGTTATCAGCGCTGTGAACTCGCAAGATTCCAGCCGTGGTTTGAGTGCCTCCGGCGTTGTCGAGTTGGCGCGAGTTGTCAGGAATGGGCTAACCGAGTCAAGACATTTAGGTGCTGCCGTTGTGACTGGGCCGAACGGATCGGTGCTGAAGGCATTTGGAGATACCTCGAGTGCTCTTGTCTATCCGAGGTCTTCGATCAAGCCACTTCAAGCTGTTACTGTTTTGGCTGCCGGAGCCGATTTGCAGGGAGTGGAAGTCGCACTTGCATCGGCCAGTCATGCCGGTACAAAGCCGCACCAGGATGCAGTTGCTGCAGAGCTTTCCTGGATCGGCTTGAGCGAACAAGACCTAGGTTGCCCTGAAGATTGGCCTCTCGACCCGCAAGCTCAAGCAACCGCTCGACTAGGTGAAGGCAAACGACGGCTAGCAATGAACTGCTCGGGAAAGCACGCCTCGTTTTTGTCAGCCTGCGTCGCAAACGGCTGGCCGATCGAAAACTACTTGGATCCCGAACATCCTTTACAACTAAAGATTCGCCAAACAGTTGAAGACTATTCCGGCGAGCCAGTTGGTGCTATCGGTGTTGATGGTTGTGGAGCGCCCCTATTCGCGCTAACCCTCGAAGCGTTAGCTCGCGGAATTGGAAAAATTGCCAGTGGAATCACCGAAGAATCCAGCCGACTAACTGAGGCGATCCAACGGCATCCTTGGGCAATTGACGGTATCGGTCGCCCTAACACTGTGGTGGTCGAAGAACTCGGTTTGCTTTGCAAAGGTGGCGCCGAGGGAGTAATGGTTATCGCCGACAAAGACGGAACTTGCCTCGCGCTCAAAGTTCTCGACGGTAGTCACCGCGCGACAACCGCAATCGCCTTGAAACTTCTTGAAGAAGTGGGAGTTATTAGCAAGGAGCAACGAATTCGCGTGAGTGCACTCACGACAGAGCAAGTGCTCGGCGGCGGGGTTGCCGTAGGTCAAGTTGAAGTAGTTATTTAGGCGCCCTGATCCAGACGGTCGTGTTTGGCGGTAGGCCGTCAGTTAGTTGACCGGATGCTACAAGCACTTCGCCTCTAGGGAGCGAAATGTTCTTCTTGCCAAAGTTTGCAATAACAATGACTGCGCCATTTTGAAACGCGAGCACCGTTCGGGGATATCCTTCAAGCCAGCGCAATTGCCCTTCGCCTAGACTTTTCGCTTTTCGAGTTGAAAGAGCCAATCGATAAAGCTCCAAAGTCGAAGTCGGGTCGCCTTCCTGAATCGACCTAGCATAATCAGCCCAAAAACTTGGCTGCGGTAACCAGCTTTCGGTTGAATTGTTGAATCCGAATGTCTCGCCATCGGGAGTCCACGGGAGCGGGACACGGCAGCCATCGCGGCCGTATCGCTTGTGTTTCGTTCGCGCCCAAGTTGGGTCTTGCCGAGCGGCATCCGGCAGATCAATATCTTCTGGCAAGCCAAGTTCTTCGCCTTGATACAGATAACTTCCTCCCGGCAGGCCAAGCATGAGTAACGTCGCAGCTCTCGCGCGTTTGAGTCCGAGTTCGCGATCAGGTTTGACGGGAGACTTCGGGCCAATCCCATCACCTTGCGGGTAATCTACGTCCATGCCAAATCGTGAAGCGTGGCGAACGACGTCGTGATTTGAAAGTACCCATGTGCTTGGCGATCCCACCTGACCGAACGCAGCAATCGAATTGTTGATCACCGATTTGAGCCTTCCAGCTTTCAGCGGCGTACCGAGATAGGCAAAGTTGAACGCTTGCTGCATTTCGTCTGGCCTTACCCAATTTGCGAGCTTCTTCATTGGTGACACCCAGGCTTCAGCTACAAACAGCTTCTCTCCGGGATACTCGTCAATCAGTTTTCGCCAAGTCCTATAGATTTCGTGCACCTCTGGCTGACCCCAAAACGGTGTTGCCGGCATGCCTCTCGGCTTCTTTGGAGGAAAGTAGTCAGGCAGTCCGGCCTTTTTTATCAAGCCATGAGCAACGTCTACCCGGAAACCATCAATCTTGCGATCAAGCCAAAACTTCAAGATCTCAATGAATTGTGTCCGAACCCAGTCGTTACGCCAATTCAGGTCTGGTTGGGACTTATCGAACAAATGCAAATACCATTCGCCCAAAGTTCCATCGGGCCTCGCAACCCTCTCCCAAGCCGAGCCCCCAAACACAGACTCCCAGTTGTTCGGCGGCTGATTGCCGTGTTTGCCCTTACCCGGGCGGAACAAGTAGCGATCGCGTTCTGGGCTACCTTCTGGAGACGCGAGCGCCTCTTGAAACCACTTGTGATCGCTTGAAGTGTGATTTGGGACGAGATCGACAATGACTTTCAATTCCAACCGATGCGCCTCCGACACCAACTCATCGAAGTCCGTAAGGGTTCCAAATCGGGGATCTACCGCGCAATAGTCGGCAACATCGTACCCCGCGTCGTGCTGAGGCGAGGTGTAGAACGGCGAAAGCCACACGGCATCCACCCCCAACTTTGCGAGATCTCGAAGCCTTGAACGAATACCGGCTAAATCACCGAGGCCGTCGCCATCAGCATCAGCGAATGACCTTGGGTAAACCTGATAAATAACCGAAGAACGCCACCATTCACGAGACACCATGGCTTGATCCTAAGTGTGATTTCCTCAAGCTCGCCGAATCGAGCGTGCAAAGTACCTCAGTGCTTTGTCAGGACGATGCCGCGAGCAGGATCGATTGGAATTGTGCCGTGAAACGTTGCTCTTCGTCAGGAGTCAATTGACGGAACATCTTGACTGTTTTCATGACAGCATCGGTCGGGAATATCGTGACGTTCCGGGAGACCTCCGAAGGAAGTGTTGAGAGTTGGTTCGAACGAATTGTGACCGGTGAAATGAAACCAGTTGTCGCAGCGACTTGAACCGCGACATCTTGCCTGTAGTAGTAGTTGATGAACCTCGCGGCATTTGCAGCGTGAGTTGAACCAATCGGAACTACAGCGACATCAGCCCAAAGCACGCCACCCTTGTCTGGAATCCCAAATCCCCACTTTTCCTTGCCAGCTTGCTGGTTTAGATCCTGGATGTCTCCAGCACGAGCGATAGATGCAATCGTGGACACTTTCACCAAATCGTCTTTGTATTTGTCACCCTTGATGCTTCGCAGTTGTCCGTTTGTGACGAGAGGCCGTAGAAAATCGACCGCCTCAGAAAACTCTTTGTCACCCCAATCGCCCGAAGAAATATCCACGCCCCGATCGAGCATGATCAACCCCATTGTTTCCCGCAGTGAGGACATGGCCCCTACTCGGCCGTGCAAGCTTTCGTCCCACAATTGGGATATGGAAGTGAGCCCATCCGGCAAGTATTCCTTGTTCCATGCGATGCCAGTAATCCCAGCTCGCCATGGCATGGTGCCCGGCACGAGTGGCCCACCCGAAGAGTTTCTAAACGTCAACGACACATTATTGAAGTTCGAAATTGACTTTGAATCGATTGGTTGGATATAGCCGAGCCTCGACCATTTCGCAGCCATCCAGTCCGCCAAGACTGCTGCGTCCGCGCCGATGTCTTCGCCCTTTTGGAGTTGCGATCTGACCTCTTGGTAATACAAGTTGTCATCGTCGACTTGGTTCGTGAACGTAACTTTGATGCCGCTGTCATATGTGAACTTGTCAAGCAACGGGAAATCCTGACCGGAGACGTTGCGATAGGTCTCTTTGCCGTCAACACGCAGCGACTTTTGAGAAGTAGATTTGTCAGCCGCAGCAGTCGGGCCGCCTGACTTTGAGGAGCAAGCTGCCAGCAACATTGCTGAAGCGCCGATTGCAGTGCCTTGAAGTAGTCCCCTGCGAGAAAGCGCGTTACTCACCTTTGACATCGAACCGGCTGGCTTGTTCAATTCTGGGACATCCATTTTCGTCTTCCTCCAGAGCGGCTTCGATTGGGGACATACTGGTCTGTCTGATACTTTCACATTGAGCGTTCGGACTGACTCACCCAAAGGGGTCACATGCGTACCCCAAAGGAAGGGCAGACCAACTTGTCTAGTTCCGATATTGAGCTTGGACTTTTCCGTTAAGTCGAGTCTTCAAGAAAACAAGCTGGATACTGCTTCGGCAAATGCTTCGGTGTGGCGTGCTACATCGTCCGAGGTCGTGGTTGGACACATCAATGCCATGTTGTGGAACGGTGTCATTAGAACTCCGCGGTTTAGCGCATGCAAGTGAAGGAATTGTTGTAGTTCGAAGTCATCGGCTGCCGCGGCTGATGCGCCGTCGCGTGGGGCTACCGCTCGAAAACTGTATTCTGCTCGAGCCCCAAGTTGAGTCACTTGCCATGGAACATTGAAACGATCGATTGCGGATTGCACGCCAGCCGTCCACTCGGTTGCTCTGGCTTCCATTGATTTGAACGCTGCGGGGGTAAGTACAAGACTCAGAGTCGCTCGGATGCCGGCAAGCGATAAAGCATTGCCAGCCAAGGTGCCACCGACACCGCCAACATCTATGTCTTCAAGGTGAATTGAGTCCCTCACGCGCTTCGCGAAAGATTCAGTCATGCCGAAAGCCGCAGCTGGTACTCCGCCACCGATACTCTTGCCAATAACCACCACGTCTGGTTCGAGTCCAAGAGTCTTGGTCATTCCTCCCGGTCCAGCGCAAAACGTATGTGTTTCGTCGATTATGAGTATCGTTTCGTATTTTGAGCACAACTCACGGACGCCGTCGTGGTAACCGTCTTCGGGCAATACAATCCCGATATTTGTCAGTGCAGGCTCGATTAGTAGCGCAGCGACATCCCTTTTTGAGAGCACTTGTTCGAGTTGAGCCAAATCGTTGAATGCCACAACTTCGGTCGTTTCCGACAAGGGAACCGGAGCGCCAATGTTTCCGCGCCTTGAAACAACCTTGCCGTCTTCGTCAAGTGTTGCGAACGTTTCATCGACAGTTCCGTGGTAACAGTAGTCATGTACCGCAATCTTTGGTCGCCCGGTAACCTGGCGGGCGTACCTGATCGCACTCCGATTTGCATCAGTTGCAGACAACGTAAACTGCCAGCTATTTAATCCGAAACGCTCTTCCAGCAGTCGAGCAGCTTCAGCCGATTCGGACGTTGGCAACATGAATGTCGAGCCTTTTTCGATTTGCCTTGTTAGAGCTTCGACCGAAGCAAATGGCGCATGCCCGGCCATAGCTCCTGTGTCGCCAAGGCAAAAGTCAACATGCTCTATCCCATCAACGTCGGTAAATCTGGACCCGAGCGCGCTTTCCACGAATACCGGCCACGGCCCGGGCCACTTGGCCATCCAAAGCATGGGAACACCATCGGGCATGAGTCGAGAAGCCTCAAGCCAGAGCGATTGCGATTTTGGTCGCTCAATACGGAACCTTTCAACTTCGTCATTCCAGAGCGAAGCCAACCGTTCTCGGTCCTGATACCGGGCGTTTGCCTCGTGGTCGTGCATGTTTTTAGGAAACTTTCTCCAGCCGCTTTCTTCTAATCGCCGATGAGACTTGAGAAATTAGCACAAGGATGATCGCCAAGAAAAACACCGCGGATGCAATCACATTTGCTTCGGCTGGAATTCCTCTAGCTGCTGACACATACACATACTTCGGGAACGTGTTGGTTGTTCCAGAGTTGAAGTAAGTAATGATGAAATCGTCGAAGCTCAATGCGAATGAAAGCAGGGCGGCCGCGATAATTCCAGGTAGCAAGAGCGGGAATGTAATCCGCCAGAACACCTGGTTGGGTGAACCATAAAGGTCCCTCCCCGCTTCTTCAAGGGCTGGATCGAGAGTTGAAACCCGAGCCTTTACTGTCACAACGACAAAGCTCACGCAAAACATTGTGTGGGCGATGATGATTGTGACCATTCCCTTGTCAACCCCAGCAGTCAAGAACTCTGAGGCCAAACCAGCTCCGAGAACAACTTCCGGCGTTGCCATTGGCAAGAACAAGAGCAAGCTAATTGCCGAACGGAACCGGAAACGATACCGGACTAGAGCAATCGCAATCATGGTTCCGAGGATGGTCGCACAGACCGTTGCGGTAACCCCAATGATCAAGCTGTTTCCAAATGCCTCGCACACTTCTTGCTGGTTACAAACGTCAAGCCACTTGTTGAATGTGAAGCCTCGCCAGACAATATTTGTCTTCAACGAGTCGTTGAACGAAAAAATGAAAGTGTAGGCAATCGGAATCATCAAGAACGTCAGCGCAATGATTGCGTAAAGCGGAAGCGCCCACTTTCCAAACCCAAGCTTTGAGATCACAGCAGATCCTCCGTTCCACTGCGCTTTACATACGCCGTTACCATGACCAAAATCACTGCCATAAGGATGATCGACAAAGCCGCGGCTGCCGGATAGTTCAAGGTGACCAAGAAGTTACTCTCGATCACGTTACCTATCATGGCTGTGCCACTACCACCGAGGAAGTTTCTGCTCGCATTGATGTAGTCACCAGCAGCTGGAATAAACGTGAGCAACACTCCTGAGACGATTCCGGACATTGAGAGCGGAATCGTCACTCTGAAGAATGTCTTTGCAGGATTGGCGTAAAGATCGCCACCTGCCTCAAGCAACCGAGTATCCAATCGCTCGAGTGTTGAGTACAACGGCAATGTCATGAACGGGATGAAGTTGTAGGTCAAACCGAAAATAACTGACGCCGCTGTCCCCGTAAAGTGAGCATCCGGAGCCATCAACGACAACGCTTTGAGGCCCGAAATCACAAATCCTTCATCGGAAAGTATCGACTTCCAAGCGAGAGTCCGAAGCAAGAAGCTAATGAAGAACGGTGCAATCACGAGTACCAGAAGCAGGTTCTGCACGAGTGGCCAGCGCCGAGCCTTTACACCAATGAAGTAGGCAAGCGGATAGCTAAACAGCAACGCAAATATAGTCGCGAGGATTGCGTAAATGAAGGATCGCAAAATGTGCTCTCCGTATGTACCAATCACATCCGCATAGTTTTCCCAACGGAAGGCGGTCTGATATTCACCGATGTCACCATTTGGAATGGGTTCCTGAAGGGACGTAAGTACCAAAGAAATGAGCGGCACCAGGAAGAACAACATGAGGTAGAGGATGCCCGGCAACAGCAAGAGCAAAGCAATTCTGCTCTTCCGCCTTGGACCCTGTTCCCTCGCTACACCGGTTGCAAATGCGCCGAAGGCCATGCTCAGGCCTCCTCTAGCTCCGACATAAGCGCTTGCTTTTTCTGAAGCGCAATCGTCGCAGTGTCCGTATCAGCAGAAAACTTCGGGCTCGCGGCAGGCTCGTCTGCCAATCCAAAACCGTGTTCTACATCCCAACTGACCCAAACCTCTGAACCCTCGTGAGCAAGTGGCCCAGAACTCATGTTCTGTTGGAATACCGTGACTTTGCCAATTCCTGGAATTGTCAGTATGTATTGGGTACTAACTCCACTGAAAGAAACATCAATGATGCGACCCGGCCCGAGAACGTTGACACTCGAGTCAACTTTCGGAGCCTTCAAAAGCAAATGTAGCTTTTCCGGTCGGACACCGACCGTGACCTCTCCAGTGTGACGTTGTGCACGTTTCGACGGAACAATGATCTTGACGCCCTCAATATCCACCGTAATTGCCGAACTAGTCGTCCCAGTTACCTTGCCGGTAAACAAGTTCGACTGCCCCAAGAAGTTGGCTACAAATGCGGTCCTCGGCAATTCATATAGTTCTTGAGGTGCACCTAATTGCTCGATTTCGCCCTTGTTCATGACGGCCACTGTGTCGGCCATCGTCATGGCTTCTTCTTGATCGTGGGTTACGTGAACGAAAGTTAGACCGACTTCTTCTTGAATGGATTTGAGCTCGAGCTGCATTTGTCGACGCAACTTCAAGTCGAGCGCTCCAAGTGGCTCGTCGAGTAGCAAAAGCGCCGGGCGGTTAACTACCGCTCGAGCTAGTGCTACGCGCTGTTGCTGACCACCAGAAAGTTGTTGCGGCTTGCGAGTGGCAAGGTGATCAAGTTCAACGAGGCGCAATGCTTCATGCGCTTTCCCTAGCGGGTCTGCAATGTGACGACGACGTAAACCGAACGCGACATTTTCAAGCACCGTCATGTGCGGGAACAACGCATAGCTCTGGAATACCGTATTGACTGGTCGCTGATAGGGCTTCAGTTTCGTGACGTCTTTGCCACCAATCAAAACGCGGCCTTCTGTTGGGTCTTCCAACCCTGCAACGAGCCGCAGGGTCGTTGTCTTGCCGCAGCCGGATGGGCCGAGCAATGCAAAGAACGACCCTGCGGGAATCGTCAGGTCGAGGTGCTCAATTGCAGTGAAACCTGGAAACCTCTTTTGGATACCTACCAGTTCGAGGTCCGCTCCACTTTCGGCAAAGGCGCCCGATGCCAACTCAGGCTCCGAGCAGAATTGCTTGGAACTGAGTACCGTACTTCTGCTCTTCCGCGGCGGTTAGCGTGCGGAACACGTGAGTATTCTCAAGCGTTGCGTCGCTCGGGAAGATCAGTTGGTTGTTCGCCAAATCAGGATCAATTGCCATCATCGCTTCTTTGGTACCGACAACTGGAGGAATGTAGTTCACCCAAGCCGCCACCATCGCCGCAACCTCCGGGTCGTAGTAGTAGTTGATGAGAGCTTCGGCATTCTTCTTGTGCTCTGAACCAATCGGGATGAGGAAGTTGTCGTTCCAGAGCGTGCCACCCTTGCTCGGAACTGCGAATTCCCAGTGCTCGCCGTTTTCCGCATTTAGCTGAGTGATGTCGCCTGACCAAACGATTGCGGCGAGAGTGTCGCCGTTCACTAGGTCTTCCTTATAAGAGTTCCCCTTGATGTTGCGGATCTGTCCATCAGTAACTTGCTTCTGAAGAACGTCGATTGCGGCGGTGAATTCGGCGTCACCCCACTTCTTGTCGATCTGGGTACCAAGATCCTGCATTATGCAACCCATGGTGTCGCGCATTTCGGAGAGCACTCCTACGCGACCCTTGAGTGAAGGGTCCCAAAGATCGGACACTGAAGTGAGTCCACCCGGAATCTGATCCTTGTTCCAGGCAATGCCTGCGAATCCACCTTGCCACGGCACTGACATCTTTCGACCGGGATCGAAATCAACATCTTGCAACGCGGGAGTTAGGTTCTTCAGGTTAGGCATCGCTGAGTGGTCAAGCTCTTGCGTGTAACCAAATCGGATCCAACGGGCGACCATCCAGTCCGTCAAGCAAACGGTGTCACAGCCAATGTCTTGGCCAAGCTTCAACTGATCCTTGACTTTGCCGTAATAAGTGTCGTTGTCGTCAACCGCTTCAGTGTAGGTGGCCTTGATTCCGGTCTGCTTCTCAAAACCCTGAAGCGATGGGTAGTTTCCGTCGTCGTCAACGTCTAGGTACAGGGCCCAGTTATCCCAGCGAACCGTCTTGTCGGTGTCGGAAATATCTTTAGCGGCTTTTGGTTTTGCTGACCCTCCGGTCGAGCAAGCTGCAAGCGAAAGTGCAGCGGCGCTCACGCCTGCGCCTTTGAGTACGCTTCGGCGCGAAAGCTGTGCGCGCTGAGCTCTGACTACAAGATCTCTAATGAATGGATCCTCTGGAAGTGGCTTTGCCATCTGAATGCAACTCCTTCACAACTGGTGCATGTTTACGAATTCTGAAATCCGTGTTGCTAGATACTGTCACACGTTTGGGTGCTATCGCATCATTTCGTGACCGAAACGATGCAATTTATCGGTAAAGTTCACGAAATCCGTCGATTTTTGGCCATTTAATGTGCGTAATCCATTGTCGTAAGACGAGTAGGCTATGCATGCGGACATAAATTAGTCCGAAATCCAACAAATTCCAGGGCAGGAGAGCAATGAAGGTCGCCATCCCAAAGGAGATCAAGAACAACGAATTCCGTGTGGCAATCACCCCCGCGGGAGTGCATGATTTGGTTGCGAACGGTCACGATGTAATCGTTGAGACTGGCGCGGGGCTCGGATCATCGATTACTGACGATGAGTACAAGGACGCTGGTGCGAAGCTTGCGAAGACTCCCGACCAGGTGTGGGGCGAAGCCGACATGCTCCTCAAAGTCAAGGAGCCTATCGCCGAGGAATATAAGCATTTTCGCGATGATCTGTTGCTATTCGCATACTTGCATCTCGCTGCAGAACCGGAATTGACCAGCGCACTCACCAAGTCAAAAGTGACCGCGATCGCGTATGAAACGGTGCAATTGCCTTCTCGCGCCCTCCCACTACTCGCGCCTATGAGCGAAGTTGCTGGTCGACTTGCCCCGATTGTCGGCGCAAATTCAATGCTTAAACCAAATGGTGGACCTGGGCTACTCGTTCCAGGTGTTCCTGGAACCTACCCGGCGAAGGTTGTCGTATTGGGTGGTGGCGTTGCCGGAACGAACTCTGTTTACGTATCCGTTGGACTCGGAGCCGACGTCACAGTTCTTGACACAAACCTTCAGAGACTCAAGGAACTCGACGAGTCATACTCGGGCCGTATCAAGACGATCGCCAGCAACGGATTTGAAATCGAACGTGCAGTTCTCGGAGCAGATCTTGTCATCGGATCGGTGCTCGTTCCTGGAGCGAAAGCTCCGAAGCTCGTAAGCAACGACTTGGTGTCAAGAATGAAACCGGGAAGCGTACTTGTCGATATTGCGGTTGACCAAGGTGGATGTTTCGCTGACTCTCATCCAACGACGCACGCCGATCCAACTTTCCAAGTTCACGGTTCAAGGTTCTATTGCGTCGCGAACATGCCGGGGGCAGTTCCGAACACTTCGACCTACGCCTTAACCAATGCAACACTGCCGTATGTGCGCGCATTGGCTAATAAGGGCTGGCAGAAGGCGCTTGAAGCAGATCATGCACTGGCTTTGGGGTTGAACACTCATGCTGGTCATGTCGTCAACGGGCCAGTCGCCACGGCGCTTGGACTAGAACACGTCGAGCTAGACAGCATCATCGGCTAACCCTGGGCGATCGAAGTCCGCTAGATCAATCCGACTGACAAGATTGTCCGGAGTGACCAACCATCCAGATTTGCTTGGGTTTGCGAGAGGTGGCGGCAAGGCACGCATCCTTGTAACAGATCGAAAGTCAGTCAAAGTGCACTGATAGAAAACCACTGGCTTTCGTGAGCGTAGTGCGGTGAACAGCGACCACTTTGATAACCACTCTTCAGCAGTTGCGACGAGCAAATTGTCACTGCGTTCATTTATCAACGAATCGTTTTGCCCGAGTTCCACAATGCGATCAGATTTTGGGAATCTGCGCTTGAAACTCACGGGGTTTTCGGTAACGACGATGGCTGAAAGTACTTGATTTGCGTCTTGCTTAGCAAATTGCGCTGAGCGAGCTTGAGTTGCTAGTTCGACCTCTGGCATTCCAACCAAAACTTGATGTTCCTGCCACCTGCCTTGACCCGGCTTTGTTCGGGGATTGAATCCTTCTGCATTCCCATTTACGTTTACGTATTCGTGACGATCACTAATACCAAGAATCAAGGTTGAATCCGCGATTCTTGAAGTCAGCGTGTTCCAGTTAGAAGTACTAACGCAAAGGGTGACCCCATTAGTGCGCCCTTCTGTGGCCAGAGCCTCCAAACTCGAGGTAAATACCTCCCTGTGATCGGGTCCGAATCGAGAGACTAGTACGTCAAGATCATCGAGAATGAGTGTCTTCCCAGTTCGGTCACCAGATCTACTTCTCTCCAAGGTGCTCATTACTTCATCCCAAGCCGGTTCAATTTCTGGAGAAATGTACATTGGATCTCTTACGCAAGACGCCAAAGCGGCAAGAGCCGTGGTTTTTCCGCTTCGCCGGTTGCCTGTAACGACTATGTTCCCGTGCTCCACCGGGCGATAACGGGCGAAGTCTCTCAATTGCCGTTCCGGGACATCCAATAGACCAAATACATCAATTGCTTCGGCATTATTTCTTAGTTGTTGGAGATCCACCTTGGTCGGCAACGGCTCGAGCCAAGGCTTTCTGGGGTCCCGCGCGCTGCTCCATTTTTCCTCGATCGAATCAATGTCTGATCGATTTGAAATTGCAACCTGTACTGTATGACTGCCATTACCGGCATCAATGATCGCCTTGCCAACGTCCCCTATGGAGAGTTCGGATGCTTTCGCCGTTCCGAGCACTGCGACGCTATCCTCGCGACTGCCAGTTCGAAGAGAAATACGGAGATTGCAATTCGCAAGAATTGAATCTCGAATGCATCCTGCCGCCCGTTGAGAACTCAGGATGAGGTGCATTCCAAGCGATCGACCGCGAGACGCAATGTCGGAGAATAAGTCATTCAACTCCGAAAACTCATTGAGTAACGCGGCAAACTCGTCGACCACGACGACTAGTCGAGCGACTCCAAATTCTTCGAAATTCGACAAAAGCACAAGCTCATCGAAAGCCCTTACTCCCGCATCCAACAACACGAGTTCTCGATGCATAATCTCAGCTTTCAGACTGGATAGAACTCGACTTGCTTCAGTCGGATTCAAATCTGTCACAAGTCCAACTGTGTGTTTTAGCTTCAAGAGAGGATTGAAGGTTGCTCCGCCTTTGAAATCGACAAGCAGAAAGTTCAGTTCTATTGGAGAGTTTTTGCTTGCAAGCGCGACTAGCCAAGTTGTGAGTAATTCGCTCTTCCCGCTCCCGGTGGTCCCGACAACTATCGCGTGTGGGCCCTGTGCACACAAATCAACCCCAAATTGGCCACTTGCACTTATTCCAATATGAGCCTCAGTTTTGTCTCTAAAGGATTGGTCTAGTTGCTCGTACTCGATTCGGCTCGGGATGCGCGGTTCAATAGTTGAGTTTGAAACTTGACTCACCGAAGCTTCGCAAAGTCGTCTTGCGGTAGCACTCGCCTCTTGTTCTGTAACAAGGTTCGGCCAAAACGTAGTCTCGCCATCGGACGAAGTTGTCTTCAAGTGCACAAGCCCATTTGCTTGACACTCGAGTTTCATGCCGGCGGTTTCATGCCGGTAATGCGCGTCTTCCCCAACCACCACCTTGGTTGGGGGAATTGAATTGTCCAGGAAGCGAATCTCAAATTCAAGTGGCCCACTTGGAGAGCCGATCGCCGGCGGGCTGATTACATCAAGAGTGTGGGGCATTGAGTTCAGCCAAGGGAAAAATGCGACAGTTTGACTTGAAGTGAGAATTCGCGCTGATTCCGGCGAGACTCTCCTCAAAATTTGTATCAGTACCCCGGTTGCGATTGGAATAGAGGTATGTCTGGGTCCCGACAACTGAATATGTTGGCGAGCGTCGACGACCACCGGACTGTCGGATAGCGAAGCGGCCGATATCTTTAGCTCCTTGATTACGTCTAAATGGTCTTGATCTATATCGGTCGAAACTGCATCATCAACGCGTACTGCGCTGTCGATTTTTCCAAAGCCAAGTAGCACCGGTATTTCTTGCCCAGTGCTTCCATTCCAAAACGCTGAAGGTAGCTTGAAGTTGTTGATGGTTTCACTAGAGAAACCTATTTGTTGGAGCTTCATGGAGCGTTCGAGCATTAGGGCGTTGGAGATTTGCTCGCGAGTGTTTGCGACGCTTCGATCGAATTGTGAACGTGCGATTTGTTTTCGACGTTTGTTCCGCCTGCCCGAATCAAGATGCGAGGAGACCGCGATCACGGGACCGAGCAGCGCGAACAATAGCGTGAATGCCGAGTTGGTAATTAGCCAAATCAGTAGAGAAATGAGCACAGGTGCAACGCTTGCAATTAAAGGAAATGGAGTGCGTTCAGGTTCAGTCGGGGGCAGTGGTAACCGGATGCTCGCCTGACTCACAGTTCAAGTCCACTATCTCCACAAGATGTCGATCTGCGTCCGAATTATCCCTGTGGATTTTCGTGCGGCAACTGATCGGTGGAGAGAAGCAAAACTAACTTATTACGAAGAACTGCTCTCCAATATCAACCCTTGAACCTCGTTCCAAAAAGTAACGGTGATCGGGCCTACACCTCACTGGCTTCGCTTCCGGGCTACGGATTACTGTCCCGTTTCCAGAGAATCGATCCTTTATCCAAAACCGTCCATTTTCTTCCCCGTATTCAACGTGCGTCTTTGACACGGATCGACCTGGGTCCAAAATTTGAATGATTCGGTCAACATACTCGCTCGGCTCGGCTCGTGGATTTCTTCCAATTAGTCCAGTCCCAAACACCGTGAATGATTCACCCGTACTGAATTGCAACACAAATGTTGGTTCGGACAATCCAGGCAATATTTCCGGGTGCAACTCCGGAGTGGATGCGACTTCACTCGCAAGCACGACCGGCTCAATCTCTCGTGTCGCTGCATCCTTGAAACTCCCAGCGGCTATTGCAGGTGAGACCATGCCACATTCACCACAAAATATGTCTTCGAGAGCCATTTCTGATTCGCATTGTTGACAGCGGATGACTTCACCAATTGGTTCAATATGGTCGCCTACTGAAGTGACTAGCTCAGAAGGGACTGCGACTGGCGTGTTCTCTGTCCCGCTCTCGACCAAGGAACCGCATTCACCGCAAAATAAGGCAAGGTTCGGAAGGGGCGATCCGCACTTTTTACAATTCATGACCGTTTATCGCCCCCTCTTGAACAGGCTTGTGACCCGGTAGCTTCCAAGGCTCTTAAGTGACACTAACGCTTTGATTCGATCCCACCGGCTCAGTCCACCTCCGAGCAGATATCTCAAGTCGTCAACCGACCGCCACACTTGAGTCGCGTCCTCGTTGTCGGGTTCTTCTGGGGCAAAGATTGCACGATCGGCAAATGAAGCAAGAACAAAAGGCTGACTACCACCAACTGCTTGAGCCACCTCAATTCTCGTCGGCGAAGGTCCAGGGGTGTAGCCGTGGTCAAGTACCGCATCTTCAAATTCCGACCACCCACCTGAAATTCGAAGAAGCGGACTCGGGGCATGTTTTCGAATCCTGCGCCTGCGAACTTTGGCAAGAATTATCACAAGAAACGGGGAAACCAAGATCGTCACAGCAAGCAAAACCCAACCGACAATGCTCAACGTTGCAAACAGAATTGTGAGGAATGGGTTAGGCACGGATGGTTGATCTTGAGTCGAATTCGGTGGCACTTGAGCGTCGTCTTGCGAAGTTTCCGGAAGTGGAGGCTGGACTGGTGATTGTGGATGCGCAACCTTGCTTGGATCTTCGGGCTCTTCAACAGGTATTGGGCGTTCGGGTGGAGTTGGATCGATTGTCACCCAACCGTAATTGGCCGTATTTACTTCTATCCAAGCCGAGATAGCCGAACCAAATATCTGCCCACTACTTGCGCTTTTGGAACGGGATGGATCAAACCCAAACACAACTCTGGCCGGAAAACCAATTTGCTCGGCCATCAGTGCAGCTGCGACGGCGTACTGTTCTTGATCGCCGATCATGCGATTGCCTGTTAGCAATTCTGTGATCCGATCCGATGAATGCCCAGCGCGACTTGGAGGCTCGCCTGGTGAAATTCCGTGACTCAAATAACCGTTTTGGCGTAATCCAGTAATCACCGCTGCTAACTTCTCGCCAGGGCTGTCAGCACCGGAAACTAAAGAATCGAGAACAGCCGGTAGTCCATCTGGCAAATTCAGAATCGGCGACATTTGGGCGCTACCTGGCCGTAACAGACCCAGTTCATCGGCGCTTGGTTGAGTCGGCACGACGACCTTGATGGTGTAACTGTCACCGTCTTCTAGACCACCGACTACTGCCGCGGTTCCCGTGTTGTTGTTATAGAAGAACTGATCGGTCAAAGCGTTTGATCTCGGACCGTGAAACTGAATGGACTCGAGTTTGCCAACTGTTGGCAACCAAACGCCTGAGTAACCCTTTACCTCAATAGTAATTTCAGCTTGTTCTCCGGCAATATCTGATTGATTTACTTCAAGTGGAACTCTCGTGAATATCCCGGAAACTGTTGGATCTGTCGCACCCCCAACCGAATAGACAATCCCGTTGTAACTGTCCAAAGTCGCAATTCTAAGTCTCGAATTCGCAGGCAAGTTCGAAATCGAAAGCATGAGTGCCCCGACTTGAGGCTCTTGCTCATAGAACCGAAATCCCGAAAGTGGACTCGGGTACTGCCTCGGATTGAACAGTTGGGTTATGTCCGACCTCAATACCAACCTTTCGGTCGTTGGAGGAAATAGGGCGCTTTGACCAAAGGCGACGACGCCGGCCACGGTGAGAATTACCGTTGCACCCAGCAGAGTTCGAAACACGCCGAACGCACCGGCGGACCGCGAAGTATTCCTAACGACTCCAGTCGAAGTCGTGAGCTTCAAGTTGGATTCATTCCGTCTATACCAACGGAACCAATTCAGCCAGACAAGCAAGATTCCAGTGAGCGCGATCGCCGCTTGAGCCGAATAGAAGCTTTTCTCTGCACCAAGCAGAACACTTACGATGAACACCACTATCGGTGGAATGACCGCAAGTTCACGCTTCTTACTCGACAAAGCAATGACGAGCGAAATTGTCGAAGCGGACAAAAATAACGCCAAGACAGGGACCAACAGAGCCTGGTATTCCCCCACGGGAATACTGATTGTTAGTAGCTGCTTCCAACTTGTGACGGTACCGATGAGCAGATCGACTAGCCCCTCGAAGCTCGGCAACCAGCCAGCAATGGCCTTGCCTGGAATTGCCAGCGGCACACCAATCAAAAAGTAAATCGCAATCGTTGAAAGCAGAACTATTACCGATGACCATCGAAATAGGTGACTGATGGTTGCAATTCCAGCCCCTGCTATAGCCGCAACACCAGCCACTAGAAACAATCTTGGGGTCGAATACACCGGCCAGAGTGGAATCAAGCTTGCCCCAAGAGCAATGACAAGCATGATAATTGAGACCAGAATCGGGGCGAATTGCGCTCTTGCTATTCGCAAGTTCGTGGTTGTCATGCCACGGCTTCCTTAGACATCGCTTTCCGAAGTTCTTCAAGAAAACCAATAGTTAGCACGCTCAATCCAGGCACCGACTTCAGTCCTGGAACATCAGAGGGACTACAAGTGATCGCCACCACATCGACGTCAACAGGAAAGCTTGCTTGTGCACTGCGCAAATCACTCGCCGAGGTTTTTGATCCGCAAACAAGAAACGCTACGGAAACGCCAGATACTTGATCCGCTACAACCGTCGCGATATCGCGAACATTGAGAGCCGATTCCGAAATTTCAACGAGCGATAAGTCATCCAGCAAACGATTCGGTGTGATTGTGCTGAGTCGATTCACTGCGAACACCTTTCGCTTGGCAAAATCGGGTGTTCGTTCACCTACCACTACCGAGACTGTCCGCGCGTCTCTAATTGCTCTCACCCCAAGCGAACCGGCAACACTTACCGCAAGTTCAAACTCCTCGGCAGTCTCGTAGTCGCTAGACGAAAGACTAAGTGCAACCACAAGGTGGCTGCGACGAGTCACTTCAAATTGCCGAACCATGTGAATGCCAGTGCGCGCTGTACTTTTCCAATGAATATTCCGGCGCTCATCACCGGGAACATATTCGCGCAAAGCGTGAAACGAAATATCACTGTTGGTAATTTGCCTAGTCGGATTGCCCTCTAGGTCTCGCACGAACCCAGTAGTAGTGCTCGGAATTCCGATCGTTCGCGGATGCACGTACAGCAATTCGGACTTCGTCCAGATAACTTCCCTTCGCACAATTCCGAGTGGGTCCGCCCTCACGGTTTTTACTGGACCGACTGTGATTAGCCCCCGCCTCGAAGTGGGCAGCTCGAATTCGTTGAAATTACTACCTGATGCTGGCAGAGAGGGTAACCAGTAGCTTGCCGCCTCGTCACCAAGTGAAAGATCGACAACTGAACCAAGTATCCTGTGCTGCGTTGGGTTTTCTATCTCGACCGTCGCCACCGCATCCTGGCCGACGATCACGCGGGAATGCTCAAGCCGAAGAGAAATTCTAAATGGGCTTCTGCTCACGAGATACAGCACTGCGACAAGCATTAGGACTACACCACACCAGGCGAAAGCCACGAGTTCTAGCCAACCAAGTACGTACCCGGCAATAAAACAGAGCGGGACGATTACTAACATCACCCATCCCAGCGGAGTGATCACGGCTGAGACTCGCGAAACAACGTTCCGCGCAATTCCCCTAATTTGCCCGCTGAACTTCACGATCGTGACTATCGAATCGGCGAGGAACCCTGTGCGATTACCGACGAGTCTCGAGCGAACATTTGTGAGACCCTCTAACGTCGCTGCACTGGAGGTCCGAGTCTTAGACAAGCCAACACTCAATTGCGGTCCAGCTTTTTGAGCGGGGCCGCTACCAGTCTTCTTCGAGCCTTTGCTTGAAAAACTCAAACTGACTGCCTGTCAGTTGGTGGGGGCGTCTCTAACAAGACTTGACTGATTACGCTATTCGCACTCACACCGTCAAACTCAGATTCGGGATCAAGAATGAGCCTGTGCGCTAACACGGGTTCCGCTAAGACTTTTACATCATCCGGGATCACGTAGTGGCGGCCACTAGCAGCTGCGAGGGTCTTTGACGTGCTCACCAACGCTATTGCCGCGCGGACACTCGCTCCTAGGCGAACTTCTTCTGAATTCCGAGTCGCATCGATAAGTCTGGAAACATAATCGTTTATTGATGGATCAACGTGCACCGTCCGCGACAAGTTTGCTAGTTCAAGAATTCTGCTCGCTTCGACAACTGGTTCAAGCACAACTTCCTTTGGTTTTGTGCCCGTCTCTTGCAAGATTCGAAGCGTTGACGCGTGGTCCGGATAGCCGATGGAGGCTTTCATAATGAACCGGTCTAGTTGCGCTTCGGGAAGCCGGTAAGTTCCAGCTTGTTCAATTGGATTCTGGGTTGCAATAACCATAAATGGACTTGGCACGTTGTGAGTGATCCCGTCTACGGTTACTCGACCTTCCTCCATTACTTCCAATAGAGCCGCTTGAGTTTTTGGACTCGCTCGGTTGATCTCATCTGCCAACACGATGTTCGCGAACACTGGACCTGGGTGGAACTCGAATGCCTTGCTATTTTGGTCATAAATGCTCACACCGGTAATGTCTCCAGGCAACAGATCGGGAGTGAATTGAATCCTGGTTGAAGTGCCGTCAACGCTTTGAGCAATTGCTCTTGCGAGGGATGTTTTACCTGTTCCTGGAACATCCTCAAGCAGCAGATGCCCTTGACTCAAGAAAGCGGTTAGCGCCAACTTCACTACGAAGGTTTTGCCTAACAAGACCTTCTCACCACTTGCCACTAGTAGCTCAAAAGTCTCGGCAAACTCTGCCGCTTCCGCTGGGGTCATAGTCATGGTTTCATTTTCCTTCGATTTTGAATCGGGCAACTTTCTTTCGCAGCTTCAAGGAGTGCAAACATATTGGGCATAAAGGGGGTCATCATATGGGTTACCGGGATGATCGGGCGCCCCGCTTCCAAAATCAACAGTTGCTCGAACTCGCACAGTAACAACGCTCACGCCCGGAATGAACGGATCAGGAACCGTTGCTGACGCGCCAAATGCTGTGTACCCGGTGCCATTGTCGAATGAGTACAAATAGCTGTAACTAGGATTGCCGCCGTTTACCGGGTGGTCTGTCGTTACATCACTTGCAATTACGCAACTTAGAACAATCGCTCTGGCATTGACCGGTGTGAGGGTCAAGGGATCGGATGCTTCGCCACAGAACAATCCTTGAACATCCCGACAACCTCGGAATAATACAGTTTGCAGATTTCCGTAAACCGAAGAATTAGCGATTGAGGTCAGGTAATCGCCGTTGGCGACATCGGCCCATGTCGCTCCACCGTCAATGGAGAATTGATATTTTGCGGCTGTTAATGTCGCCACACTCAAGTCGTTGCCGACCCTGATGTCCCATTGACCCGAGTCTCGAGGCTGAAGCGAAATCGAGCCAGAGGCTTTACCGGGTTGCCGCATGGTCAGGATTTCACCACTTGAAGTCGGAGTGCAGTAGTACCCGTTGTCGGCGTACACGACATATTTGTAAGTTTGTTGATCAGCAACCGTCGTGTCGGTCCAAGTTAGAGCCGCACCGAGATCTCCAGTGATTCCCGGTGAAGGTACAGCGCAAGTCGTCGGTATCGGGTCGGTGGACAAGAAGCGGTCGACCGAGTATCTGACACTAGGAGCACCCTTTGGGTTACTTGCTCCCCAATTCAGTTGGATGTGACCTTGCGAATTCACGACAACTCCCGTCACCCCACCGGTTACGGTAGTCGGAGGTCCAATTGCGTTAAACGGAACGGGAGGGTTACGAAGCCAGTTTTGTTCGCTCGTTACTTGGGCACTGTTCTTGGCATAAACGATCACTTGGTATGTGTTACCAGGGACTAGTTCGCCGCCACTGTTATCGAAACTCAAATTGGACACAGTTGCCGGAACAAGTCTCGTCAAATCAACACCCGACCCTGTAATCCTGACTGTATATCCAGTAATCGGAGTTCCGGGAACCGGATCTGCAACCGGATCCCAATCAATTTCAACTGCCCCGCCGGTTGGCGTAGCATTCGTGGGTGTCGCGGTGATCGAAGCTGGCGCGCCAGGCATTACGTCAGACCAAACCGGGAAACCGACTCTTGCAGATTCAGATGGTCCGATCGAGTTGATTGCAACAACACTCACTCTCACCTGATTCGATGGACCATTTCCCGGAGTAGGGATTGTGCAGCCATTTGTAACAGCACACTTGGTAGTTCCAAACACTTCGCCGGTATCTACCCGAGTTGCTGTGACTTCGTAACCGGTAATTGGCGAATTATTCGCTGGCCCAGGATTCCAAGCAATCTGCAGAGCACCGTTACTGAATGACACGACTCGAACTGCGGTGACGGGATCGGGAACGTCTTGAATTTGAAGGGTAACCGATCCCCAAACAAACCGATCGGGGTCTTTTGTTGAATCAGAAACTTCGTATTGAATCGAAATGTCTTGAGGGTTCGCATCTGCAGAAACAGTTACGTTGAGTTTTCGAAGGTCGGCGCTTGGAATGACCGAAACCCCGGCTGGTAGTGAATCGCCGTCGACCCCTCGAACTGCAATAACGCTAAGTGGCAAACCTGGAAACGGGTTTGTCGCATCGTCATTGGCTAATACATCAACAGTTGTTGATTTACCGCGTGGGGTAACAAAAATATCTGCAGCGGGAACAGCCAAAGGTTTTGTTGAAGCAACCACATTGAGTTGGATTGTTCCAGCTCTACCCTCGGAAAGATCATCGCGAACTCCAAGAATTAGCGAAGTCTTGGTTCCCTTTCGAGCATCAGGGTTTGCCTTTATTGTCAAGGACTGTCCGGTTACGGTGAAGCTGAATCCTTCTGGCAATGGGTTCAATACCGTGTAGGCAAGCTCATCGATGTCATCGGGGTACGGGTAGTTTGTGAGTTTCAGAAGATCAATTTGCTTCTCTTGATTCGGTTCAAAGTCAATGACTGCTCCGTTGAAAATTGGAGGCTGGTTTTCTCTCGGGGTTACGTTTATGGGGAGCACGAGAATCGCCTTTCGACCGTTGGGGTCGCTCGAGCTCGAGCCATCTGTAACCTCAAAAGAAATTGATGCTGGACCGAAGTATTTGTCAGAAGATCGAAACTTCAGGGTCTGCGAATCCACGACAAGGCTGCTGCCGTCTGAATGGGTTGCACGAACGAGGTTTGGATCAGTGAGCCTCACTTGCTTGCCGCCGATGGCGATGACGTAATCGTTTAAGGGAATCGTCAACGTCGACTCACTAGCGACCGTCAAGGTTCGCGCTTTCCTGTTAATTTGAGGAAGCGCGTCATCAAAACCTGGCACCCAAATGAATGCGATTGCCGAAATCGATTCGTCGTTTGGGTTAGCAACTCTAAACGGGATGATTTGACGTTTGTTCTGCACGGTAACGTTGATTCGGCCGTTTTCAACAAGCACGGCTGAATTCTTAAACTGCTCAAGCAGTGAGACTTTGAGGCTGCTAACGGATCCATCCGCAAAAAACGCGTTCGCGAGCACGTTTACATCGATTGAGTTTCTGCCCAATACGTCCGTGAGGGAAAGAATTGTGTCACTAACGATCGGCGTAGCAGGTGGAGCGTTCGGATCAACATTTATTGTCACAAACGAAGAACTTGATCCCCCAACTGAATTCTCGATCGTGTAAATAAGGCCGTACTGCCCGGCTACCGCAGGGGGTGAGGCGCTCACCGTCTTCCCATCGGTTGTTGCTTTAACATTCGGGTCGTTTGTCGGTTCAACCGACACAACCGAGAGAGGATTCCCATCAGGATCCGAATCATTCGCTAACACTTGGATTGTCACAGTTCCACCCGGACGGATCGAGACCTCGTCGGGAATCGCGATCGGGTTTCGAGCTTCCTGACCTTTTGGTGCGATTCCGATCCGCACAGTCCCTGTAGCTCTCGCACCCAGATCGTCTATAACGGTGTAGTTGAACTCGTCTGTGCCGGCTGAATAGGCTCCAGCTTCGTAGATGAAACTGTCAGTTCCCGAAATAGTCACGGAACCCTTTTCGGGATTAGTCTCCTGACCTATCAATTGAACTGAGTCACCGTCAGGGTCAATTCCGGTGAGCGGAATTCGAATCGTCACCGTTTGACCCGCGAGCACTCTACCGATCACAACGTTCGGAGTTGGGGCTCTATTTGTAGCGTCCGACTTCTCTCTAACAGATATGTGAACTTCGCCTTGAGCAGATTGCCCGTCTGGACCGCTAACTGTGTACGTTGCGCTGAAATCACCGGGAGTCTGGGGAGCCAAATATCGCAATACATTTCCGGAAGCAAACAACAGCCCTGAATCCGATTTCGAGTTAGTTATGAGCTGCGGATTCAAACTCAAAGGTTCACCATCAGGTTGAATATCGTTCGCGAGGACCGGAATGTCTATCGCAGCTCCAACCCGAGCGAAAACCGTGTCGTCATTTGCGACGGGGGGTTGTAACTTAGCGGGCCTCGGTATTTCAACTACCGTTATGACGCCATCAGCAGTTGCGAGTCCGTTAGTGACCTGATATCTGAAACTAACAGGACCGTTTTCTTGAGGTTTGGTTAGTGTGACTCGAATCGCGTGTTGATCCAACACTTGAGCTTGTAGACCCGCGTTCGGGTTTATTCCCGAAACACTACTAACAAGTAACACCCCACCAGCGGGGTCGAAATCCGTTGCGGCAACATCTACGGTTTGCGAACTCAACGTCTTAATGAACACGGTCTTTGGAACTGTTATTGGCTTCGAATTGACGTCTGGAGGAGATGCCACATCGATCCGCACCGTTCCAGTAACGGTTTGGCTTCCATCTGACACGACATATTCCACGAAATACGTTCGAACTTGTGAACTCGAAAACACAATCGTGCCCGCAGCCAAGTTGGGCACTATTTCGGCTCCAGTACGAGTCGACACACTTGTCAATCGAACCTGACCGGTTCCGCCTTTGACGTAACGTAGCGGTTGAACTGTGAGATTTTGACCCACATAGGTTTGAACCACAAACGGTTCGGTGATGATGGGAACTTCTCCGGGAGCGCTCACCGTGAACGTGACGCTTCCCGTTCCAATTTCTCGACCGTCTGTCACTGACATGACAACTGATCTTGATGCGCTTGCTGCTCCACCCTCACTAAACACAACCGTTCCCTGAGGTTGGAAACTTACGGTATCGGGTGCGGTTGTTGAGGCGCCCGAAAGGTAGATCGAATCACCTTCTGGATCGACCCAATCCCCCAATACTGATACGGTTGCTCGGCCTCCGGCAGCGATAGGCACATTCTGTCTTCGAACCTGCACTGGAGCAGAATTTTCCGTAGGTTGCTTAACAGTGACCGTTACGGTTGCGCCCGATTCTCCCCCTCTACCGTCTGTAATCGAATAGTTGAAACTGAAACTTCCGCTGGCTCCGGGATCGAGTGTTAGCTGAACTTGCTGTGCATTATTGACTATCTCAAGGGTGCCGAAGGTATCTGAAATCGAAGACACTTTCGAGACCACAAGCACATCCCCGTTGGGATCAAAATCGTTTAGCAGAACCGGAAACAGTGTGCCTCTCCCTGGCCGAGCGCCGAACTTATCGTCGACTGCTACCGGCTTAACCTGCACCTTCTCAAACTGTGGCGGAGTGTTCTGATCATCCGATTGCACGAATTGCTGCTCTTCCTCTGCAGCCTTTAACTCATTCCAGTTGTCGATTAGCTGCCCATTTGACTGCACAGCCCAAACGCCCCCTCCGCGTGGGTCATTCAAAACAACTTGTTGAGAGTTTGACAAGAAGGAAAGCCTTGCAGCGCCTAATGGCATCTGATCGAGATTCATCTCAATGGCGACGGATCCAGAACACTTCCTCCACGCGGTTCCATCGCTCCAAGCCGCGTAACTACAATTCCTCGTGACGAATGGAGCTACAGGATTTCCTGATCTGCCATTTTCAACTTGCGTCACTCCGTCTTGGGTTACTTGAAGCAACCCTCCCCCGAACGAAACAAGCACTTGTCCATCGGCAACTGAGGGAGTTTGAAGCTGGATGGCGGCTCCTCCGGTAATGAAGCCAGACAGGTCAATCAACTTTCCGTTGAGCGATAAAGTTCGACTCGTGCTGTCGAGTACGGCCCATTGATCGCCCGCTTGAGTGACTTGGAATTCACTAAGAGGCGAACCGAGTTTCAATACTTCGGTCTTGGGTTGCGGCTGCACTGCACTGGCATCTAATCGATAGACGAGTCCGGCGGGTTGAGAATATGCAACAAGTTGCCCGGTCGGGCCAACCGCAAACACCGAGTCGTCACCAAGGCTGAATGTTGCAGGTGATTCGGGATTGAAATGCTTAAAATCGGCAACCGGGACAATCCAGACTTGCCCGTCTCCGTCGGTGACTACGACGTTTCCGCCCGCGACAAATAGTCCTGGGTTTCTCGTTGGCATTGGCACCGAATCAAGAACGGTTGACGTTGCCGGATCGATGATGTCGGTCTTTCCATTTCCCATGTCGAAACGCAGAACTGTGGCCCCGTTTTGCACAACTTTGTACTCATTTCCGTCTCCACGAACAACGGAATTCAACTCCATGATTTGAGTGTTTGCGCGGCCGATCAGTTGGCTATCCCCATTCGATACCCAAACGGAGGCATCATTTAGATCAAGCTTCTGCGCAGGATAACCAGTTGAAAGAAATGCCGCTGTTGAAATGGCTACACCAATCGCGGCGATCGAGGCGAGCGTTGCCGCGAGTGACCGATTCGACTTGAGCCAAGTTAGAAACATCGGGCTAACCACCGTCATCCGCGCATTTTTGATCGCTTGGCTCCCCAAGAGCGCCTTGACGATTGACCCTAATCGTGATGCAAACACGCTCTCCCGGTCTAGTACCCACCGAAAACGTAGTCGCCTGTTGAACGCTATTCGCGGAACCCGAACTCGAGGAGATTTGGTAACTGTCTCCCGGAAGCACCCCGGGATCAACCCAACTGAACTCCACAGAGCCTTTGCTCGCCGTCGCAGAAATCTCGGTCACTCTTGGTATCTGTGTTGCAGCGGACCTAATGAGTACAGAAAGCGCAACTACTCCAAGTGAAAGCACAAGCACTGCGCAAGCAATTAGTAGCCATGCGACAGCTCCGAATGCTCGACCGCTACTCGATTTTCCTATTAGAGGAGCCTTTTGGCCGTCGGCTGTTTCTCGAACGAGTGTTCCTATCCCTTCATATCCAGGAGTCGGCTTCACTCGCCTTCGTTTTGACCGACCGCCGACACTGTGACTTGCCGACGGAAACGACTTCACCCTAGTTCGATCTTCTAATTCGGAAATTGATGCTGTTGCCCACTCGTTAGTCGCCAAATCGATGGGAGTTTGCTGGAGACCCATTGACGCTTCGATGGATTGCAATTGTCGAATCACTTCGAGGACGCTATCTGGTCGTTCTGAGGGCCTCTTCGACATGCACTTGTGTAGTAGTCGCTCGAGTCGATCTGGCACGTCACTACGACCGATTGGCTGGACCCTTGAACGGTTGATTCTAGAAATCAGATCCGTTGAACTATTGGATTGTCCCGGGATTTCAAATGGAGACCTTCCAGCAAGCAAAGAATAAATTGTCGCACCCAGAGACCAAACTTCTGAGGCGATTGTCCCCGAGGTTTCATCCATTAGTACTTCTGGAGCGGACCAAGGAATCGACATTCCAACTGCTTCGATGTGCCCAGCTTCTGAGAGAGTTGCTGCGATCCCGAAATCGGATAGTACCGGGTGCCCGTAAGCTGTGAGCAGTATGTTCGATGGCTTTATGTCGCGGTGAAGCACACCCTGTCGATGGGCTGTTTCTATTGCGCTGCCGATTCGTATTGCGATTTGTAGCACTTCCGGGACCGGGATGCGTTCCCTTCGATAACGTTCGCTAAGAGTCGGAGAGCACAACTCCATTACCAAGAACGGTCGGCCGTCAGCGCAAACTCCTGCTTGGTGCACCGTGAGTATCGACGGATGTGAACTCAATTGCGCCATCAAGTTTGCTTCAGCTTGAAACATTTGACGCACTTGGTCGTCAACGATTTCGCTAAGCATTACCTTTACTGCCACTTTTCGGCGAGGCATATTTTGTTCGTACAGAAACACGTCGGCGAAACCGCCTGACCCAAGAACGTGGACGTGCGTGAATCCGGGCAGGACGGGCGGTTGCGATGGCAAACGTCTGCTCATACCGCCCCCTCGCAATTACCTAAGAGCAGATCTTTCGATTTGCCACTTTTGCCCAGTGAACCAAGTTTAGAAGCTCCAAACTTCAACTCAACAAAGTGTGACTTGCTTCCCAGCTAGAATCGTCTACCCCATTTCGGGGGTGGCTTAGCGTCATTGTTGAACTTTCGGGTTAGACGACATCGACGACGATCGCGGTTATGTTATCCCTGCCACCAGCCTCGATTGCCTCATGGATTAATCCTTCCGTGGCCGCGCCGGGCTCGTGGCTTCGATTCAGATGCTTTCGTATTTGGTCGTTCGAAAGCTCTTTTGTCAAGCCATCGGAACAAATCAAGAGCCTTGAGCCGACCTCGACTGGAACGAGCCAAAAGTCGGGCAGCGGTTCACTATTAAAGCCAACCGCCCTCGTAACTACGTTGCTGTCCGGATGATTTTCGGCATCTTCCGCTTTAAGCATTCCGGCAGAAACCATTTCTTGAACAATCGAATGATCTACCGTTACTTGTCGGAGTCCCTGCGCGTTTTGAAAATACATTCTCGAATCTCCGACGTTGAACACCGCCCAGAACGCCAACCCGCCTGAAACGACTAGCGCCGCTCCGGTCACGGTAGTTCCTACCCCAAGATGCTCTTCGTCAAGAGCCTGACCAATGTCAACGGTCGCTGCTCTCAATGCTCCAAGTAGTTCGATTGGCTCAACGATCGGCCTAGAAGTTAGCTCTTCGAGTCTTCGCACCACAGCATCGCTCGCTACTTCACCGGCAGCATGGCCACCCATACCGTCTGCGACGGCGAAAATTGGAGGTTTAGCAAGGAAGCTATCTTCGTTATGAGACCGCTTTCGTCCGGTATCAGTTATTGCCCCCCACGAAAGACTAATTCCTGGCAATTTTGTACCGGGCAACTTCACCTTGGCTTTACCAACTCTTGCGCCAATTGCGGTCATGTTTGCTCCGATACGATTTCGACTTTGGTTGGTTCTGGTATCCGGACAACTATTTGTATTTCGTCGCCGATTTCAATAATCGTGCCATCAAGGGCAACAGCAGTTTCGCCTTGCCGCAACAGCCTGCGCGACACCCCAACTCCAAGTAGTGCCGTACCGTTAGCTGATCCAAGATCGCGGACGACCACGCTAGAACCAACTTGGGTAACTTCGACGTGACTAGCCGAAATCTCACGCGCAGGGGACGGCACCATTACGAGCCTTGGCGCAATGCTTCCAGCAATTCTTGGCACGGCAGGTTTTCGTCCAATAATGGTTGGTCGATCGAGAAGAATCGGTTCGTGAGAACCAATTATTAAGCTCGCAGTAGTTGCCTGATTATCGGATCTTGTACTGGAAGTGGTTCCGACAGTTGACTTGGCAGAAAGTTCCCGATCAATTTGCCTCGACGACATGATCACGGTGTCCGCATCGACGGATGATAGCTCGAGGGGTTTGTTTCGCTTCGCGGTCCTGTGCGAAACAACTGTGTCTGAAGTGTCCGGTTCTAGAGCAATGTTCATGCGCCTAAACCAGCGATCAAATTCACAACGGATGCAAGAATTACAACCCCAAACACGTAAGAGAGTAACCCGTGGCGCAACACAACCATCCGAATCTCTCGGCTACTTAAAGCTGTGTCAGCAATTTGGAACGTCATTCCCAACATAAAAGACACATAAGCAAAATCGCGGTAGTCCGGGTTCGACTCTTGATTGAAGTCGATCCCTTTTCCACCTGAACGGTAGTACACCGAGGCGTACCGCAAGGTATACAGAGTGTGAATTAGTGCCCACGAGAGCGCGACGCTAATCAATGCGACCGAAGCCAACACAAGTTTCTCGAAACCAGAAGCGCTTGCCGCTCTGGTAAGTACCAAAACCACAATGCCCAGCGACGCAAGACACGCCAAAACGAGCACTAGGTCTGCTGCCGTTCGGGACGGGTCTTCCCTAGTCGAATGCGATTTCGTTTCACTAGCATCCATCTTGCTGATTCGAAACCATACCCAAGCTAGGTAACTGAGCCCTCCAGCTATCCAACCAGCAACCAGTGCGTATTGCTGGGCACCAAGCATCCAAGCGGCGACTGCGACTGCCGCTCCAACCAGCAGCATCACTAGAACCCTCAAGCTTGCTCGATGGGATACCGCGGTGCTCACCTTCCGATTATGACTGGAAACCAAATCGATATCGGTTGAATTTGAAATTCGGTATTTTGTCGACAAACACTCATTCCTACCGAATTCGTTGTCAAACTACACTCAAATTGCGGATTCGCTTGAGAAAGTTACACATGACTGTCAGAATCGATATATGAGCCCCAACGGAAAGCCGCAGCCGCTCGACAACGTGTCGAAAGCGATCATCGAACAGCTGCAGACAGACGGACGACGCTCATACGCCGAGATCGGGAAAGCGGTTGGACTTAGCGAGGCAGCGGTGCGTCAAAGAGTTCAAAAACTTTCGGATTCCGGTGTGATGCAGGTTGTTGCGGTGACAGACCCAATGCAATTGGGTTTTTACCGTCAAGCGATGGTGGGAATTTGCGTAACCGGCGATGCGACATCCGTTGCTGATCGGCTAAGCAAGATTTCCGCCGTTGATTATGTGGTACTAACCGCAGGCAGTTTCGACATTCTCGCCGAAATCGTCTGCGAGAACGATGCCGACTTAATCGACCTGCTAAACAAAGAGATCCGCGCGATCCCGGGAGTTCAATCCACTGAGACGTTCGTGTATCTCAAGCTGCAAAAGCAGTTCTATAACTGGGGAACGAGATAAGAGAAATGACAATCCTGGAAACACCCACAACTAATTACGACACCAAAACCTTGCAGGCAATGGCCCGCGACCACCTATGGATGGCGTTCGCACGTCAATCAGTCATGGAAGACGGTCCCGGCGTTCCGATCATTGTTCGCGGCGAGGGTCATCACATTTGGGACAGCAACGGCAAAAAATACTTTGACGGGCTTAGCGGCTTGTTCGTCGTCAACGCGGGTCACGGTCGCAAGCGACTTGCTGAGGCCGCAGCTCGACAAGCCGAAGAGCTTGCGTTCTTCCCAATCTGGTCCTATGCACACCCAAAGGCAATCGAACTCGCAGATCGACTAGCGGGCTACGCGCCTGGCGACCTGAACAGAGTGTTCTTTTCGTCCGGCGGTGGGGAAGCTGTAGAAACAGCTTTCAAGCTTGCGAAGTATTACTGGAAGCTCAAGGGTCAGCCAGGAAAACACAAAGTAATCTCTCGTTCAATCGCGTATCACGGAACGCCTCAGGGTGCTCTTGCAATCACGGGAATCCCCGACATGAAGGCAATGTTTGAACCCGTAACTCCAGGTGGATTCAGAGTTCCAAACACGAACTATTACCGTGCTGACGAAATGGGATTCACTGGAAGCCTTGAAGCCTTTGGGCAATGGGCGGCAAACCGGATCGAAGAAATGATTCAGTTCGAGGGGCCAGAGACGGTTGCCGCTGTGTTCCTTGAGCCGGTTCAAAACTCGGGCGGATGCTTCCCGCCACCCCCCGGCTACTTCAAGCGAGTGCGCGAAATCTGCGACGAGTACGATGTGCTGTTGGTCGCCGATGAAGTTATTACCGGTTTTGGTCGCATCGGAAACATGTTCGCTTCAACTACTTACGGTTTCGAGCCTGACATGATTACGTGCGCGAAGGGGCTAACTAGTGGTTACTCCCCTGCTGGAGCAACCATCATTAGCGACAAGCTCTACGAACCGTTCAAGCACGGGGATACAACCTTCTACCACGGCTACACGTTCGGCGGGCATCCTGTGTCTGCTGCAGTTGCGCTTGAGAATCTAGACATTTTCGAGGAAGAAAAACTCAACGAGCGTGTTCGCGAGAACTCGCCAATCTTCCGTGCGACGCTCGAGAAGTTGCTCGATTTGCCAATCGTTGGTGACGTTCGAGGTGACGGCTACTTCTTCGGAATTGAGCTCGTGAAAGACAAGGCCACTAAAGAGACATTCAACGACGACGAATCCGAGCGCTTGCTTCGCGGCTTCCTCTCGAAGGCGTTGTACGATGCCGGGCTGTATTGCCGGGCAGACGACCGCGGTGACCCGGTTGTGCAATTGGCGCCGCCGTTGACGATTGGGCCGGCTGAGTTTGACGAGATCGAAGGAATTCTTCGGAACGTGCTGACCGAAGCTTGGTCAAGAATCTAAGACACCTCAAACTTAGGGAACTAACCCGTGAGCGAATATCAGGGTCTGAGCTTTTGGCTTGACTCATTGCTAGAGGCTGGTCTTGACACGTTGAAGCCGAGAGCTCCACTTTCCGGCAATCTTAAAGTCGATGTAGCAATCATCGGTGGCGGGTTGACCGGATTGTGGAGTGCCTACTACTTGCTAAAGCAGAATCCTCGACTCAAAGTCGTGGTGCTCGAAAAAGAGATCGCGGGCTTCGGTGCTTCCGGTCGAAACGGTGGATGGTGCTCGGCACTTTTCCCCGCTTCGACTGGATACATGGAACGCAAGCACGGTTTGCAGGCCGCTCTAAATATGCGTCAAGCGATGATTGACACCGTTACTGAAGTGGGCGCTGTTACAAAAGCCGAAAAGCTGGATTGCGATTTCGTCCAAGGCGGGACCTTGCTTTTTGCTAGGTCTGAACCGCAACTTCGGCGAGCTACCGAAGAATTCGAAGAAGCTACGCACTACGGGGTTGACAAGGTTCAATGGACTGCCTTGCCAACACGAGAGCCCGGATCTAAGACCTACAAAGCCGTTCCCAAGTCGCCAACCGGCACTATTGGGAAATTGATCGAACCAGCTTGCGCAAGATTGCATCCGGGGAAGCTCGTCAGAGGACTTGCAAGAGTTGTTGAAGCACTTGGCGGCGAAATCTTTGAGAAGACTGAAGTGCTTTCTTGGACGAGGAGTTCGGTTCAAACAGCGAACGGAGCCGTTGAGGCTAATCATGTCGTCGTTGCGACCGAAGGCTACGGTGCAAACTTCAAGCAAACTCATCGCGCGATTTTGCCGCTTTATTCGCTAATGATCGCGACCGAACCGCTCCCTGATTCTGCCTGGAGCGAGATTGGGATCGAACACGGTCAAACTTTTGCTGACTTTAGGCACTTGCTCATTTACGGTCAGCGAACAGCCGACAACCGCTTTGCTTTCGGTGGGCGAGGTGCCAGGTACCACTGGGGAAGCACAATCCGTTCCAAATACGACAAAGTTCCGAAAGTGTTTCAACATCTTCAAGACACTTTGCACGAAATGTTCCCGAAAACTCGCGAATACTCGATTACGCATCGTTGGGGTGGCCCGCTCGGAGTGCCTCGGGATTGGCACGCGGCGATTCGAATTGAGGATGGAGTCATTTGGGCTGGAGGTTATGTTGGCGATGGCTTGAGCACAACGAACATCGCCGGCAGAACAATTGCGGACCTTGTGCTCGGCAAATCCACGAAGTTGACTTCGCTTCCTTGGGTCAACCACAAATCACACAATTGGGAACCGGAGCCATTACGTTTCGTGGGCGCCAACCTCGGTCTAACCGCAATGCAGATTGCCGACTTTGAGGAACGGCTCACCCGCCGACCTTCATTGGCTGCCAAGATAATGGCACCATTAGTCGGCGGTTGAGCCGGTCATGCTGTCTAGCTTGACCGGTTGACGCTCAAGCTTCTCCAACCAGTTCGTTCTCGTCGAGCACGGGTCCAGCAAATTGTGCTTGGTAGAGCCGGGCATACGCACCGTTCACCTTCAGCAATTCGGTGTGGGTTCCTTGTTCGACGATCGTGCCGTGTTCCATGACCAGAATTAGGTCGGCATCCCGAATAGTCGAGAGTCGGTGGGCGATCACAAAACTGGTTCGATCGCTTCGAAGCGCAGCCATTGCATGCTGCACGAGCACCTCGGTTCTCGTGTCAACGGAACTTGTCGCCTCATCCAAAATCAGCACGCTCGGCTTCGCCAAGAATGCGCGCGCTATCGTGAGCAATTGCTTTTCGCCGGCGCTCACATTGGATGCTTCGTCATCCAGAACTGTGTCGTAACCGTCAGGCAAAGTGCGCACGAATCGATCTACATAGGTCGCAGTCGCAGCCTCGATAATCTCATCATCACTAGCATCGGGTTTCGAGTACGCGATATTTTCGCGAATTGTCCCTCCGAACAACCAAGTGTCCTGAAGAACCATGCCGATTCTGGATCTCAAGTCATCTCGAGTCATTTTGGCGATATCGACTCCGTCGAGAGTTATTCGACCAGAGTTCAATTCATAGAACCTCATGATCAAGTTCACAAGAGTTGTCTTGCCGGCGCCAGTCGGACCGACGATTGCGATTGTGTGTCCTGGTTTCGCGGTGAGGTTGATGTTTTCAATTAGTGGGTTTTCCGGGTCGTAGCTGAAGTTCACGTTCTCGAACTCGAGTAAACCCTTTGACGACTTTGGCGACTCGGCTGGTTCAAAATCGAGACTTTGATCTTCTGCGTCGAGAACCGCGAACACTCGCTCTGCGGATGCAACTCCAGATTGAAGTAGGTTCGCCATGCTTCCTAGCTGCGCAAGCGGTTGAGTGAACTGCCGCGAATATTGAATGAACGCTTGAATGTCGCCAAGCCTCATCGCACCGCCAGCAACTTGAAGTCCACCAACTACTGCAATTAACACATAGACAAGGTTCCCGACAAACATCATTGAAGGCATGATGATTCCGGAAACAAACTGACCCCCGAAACTAGCCTTGAACAGTTCGTCGTTCTTGTCATCGAATACTTTCGTCACTTCACGCTGACGACCGAACACCTTGACAATTGCGTGTCCGGTGAAGTTCTCTTCAATCTGAGCATTGAGTTCGCCGGTGTGCTTCCACTGGGCAGCGAACATTTTTTGCGAACGCTTAGCGATAACCATCGTGATTGCGGCGGTCAACGGAATCGTAACGAGCGCGATCACTGTCAGTAAGGGTGACGTAATGAACATCATCACGATCACGCCGACAACCATGAGTATCGAGGAAACCACTTGGCTAAGTGTCTGTTGCAAGCTTTGCGAAATATTGTCGATGTCGTTTGTTACTCGGCTTAGCAACTCCCCTCTTGGAGTTTTATCAAAGTAGCTCAACGGCAAACGATGTACCTTCGCCTCGACATCCTCACGGAGTCGAAACACGGTTTTTTGAACGACATCATTCAAGATGTACGCCTGCAGCCATCCAAAAATCGACGAAAGTACATACAACGAAAGCACCAAGAGCAGCACAAAGGAAAGCGCCTTGAAATCAATTCCGTGCCCAGGATGCAAGTGCATTCCGCTGAGCAAGTCGGCGTAGCTGTCTTTGCCTTGAGAGCGTAGCCCTTGGATGATTTGGTCCTGAGTTACACCCGCCGGCAGCTTCTTGGAAATCACGCCTTCAAAAATTAGGTTCGTTCCTTCACCAAGCAGTTTCGGCCCGATGACCGAGAGCGTGACGCTTGCAATCGCAAATAGGAACACCCAAATGATTCCAAACCATTCCGGGCGAAGGCGGCGCATTAGTCGCTTCGCACTTGGGCCAAAGTTGATGGCTTTTTCAGCCGGCCCCTGCATTCCGCCGAATGGACCACCACCGCGCCTTGGTCTTGGGGCGGCCTGGACTGGACGGTTCTCTGATTCTGAGTCACTCATCGCGCATCCTCCGGAGTTAGTTGCGAAGAAACGATCTCCGCATAAGTTTCATTTCTGTTCAACAGTTCCTCGTGAGTTCCAGCACCAACAACTTGGCCGTTTTCGAGCACAATTATTTGGTCTGCATCAACGATCGTTGATACTCGCTGAGCAACGATCAAAAGCGTGGAACCCTTCATGTTCTTCTTCAGAGCTTGCCGAAGCCTCGAGTCAGTGCCCGTATCGAGAGCCGAGAAAGAGTCGTCGAACACGTAGATTTCCGGTTTCTTTACCAAGGCTCTCGCGATTGCAAGTCTTTGCCTTTGACCACCAGAAACGTTGGTTCCGCCTTGAGCGATTGGGGCCTCTAGGCCCTTCTCGAATTCGGAGACGAAATCCTTCGCTTGAGCAATCTCGAGCGCTTTCCAAAGTTCTTCATCAGTGGCATCCGGCTTTCCATATCGCAGGTTGCTTGCTACCGTTCCCGAGAACAAATATGGCTTCTGGGGCACCAAGCCAAGCAAGCTCCAAAGCAAGTCAGGCTCTAGTTCGCGAACATCAACGCCATCGACATAGACCGCACCACCCGTGACATCAAACAGTCTCGGGAGCAGATTCACGAGAGTTGTTTTTCCAGAACCAGTGCTGCCGATGATTGCCGTTGTCTTGCCTGGTCTAACGGCAAAGTTCAGATTCTTCAAAACCGGCTGTTCCGCTCCCGGATACTGAAACGATGCATCCAAGAATTCGATGGTTCCGTGTTCGCTAAGTTTTGTCACAGGGTTACTTGGAGGAACGACCGAAGTGTTAGTTTCAAGAACTTCGCCAATTCGATCCGCGCTTACTGCGGCGCGCGGCAACAAGATTCCGAGGAATGTCGCCATCATCACGCCCATAAGTATTTGAATCAGGTATTGCAAGAACGCCATTAGCGTTCCGACTTCAATATCGCCGGCGTTAACTCTTTGACCGCCAAACCAGATGACCGCAACGCTCGAAACATTCATGACGAGCATGACGACCGGGAACATGAGAGCGAAGTAGCGACCAGCACTTAATGCCGTCTTTGTCAGTTCTGAGTTTGCAGTTTCAAATCGCTTGGTTTCGCCTCGCTCCCGAACGAATGCGCGGATAACTCGAATGCCCGTCAATTGTTCACGTAGAACCAAGTTCACTCGGTCGATTCGCTTTTGCATTTTTCGAAATAGTGGAACCATTCGCGTCATAATCCCGCCAACTGCAACAAGCAGAATCGGGATGCTAACGGCCATGAGCCAAGAGAGTCCAACATCCTGTTGTAGCGCCATGATTACGCCACCGATTGCGAGCATCGGAGCAGAGATGAACAAGGTGCAAATCATGAGCACGACCATTTGCACTTGCTGCACATCGTTGGTTGTGCGTGTGATCAAAGACGGCGCACCAAATGACGCTACCTCTCGTTCGCTGAACTCACTAACCGTGTGGAAGATCACTCCGCGCAAGTCACGCCCAAGCGACATCGCAAGCTTTGCTCCGAAATACACTGCGGTAATCGAGCAAGCAACTTGCAATACGGTGATCCCCAGCATGAGTCCACCGACCGCAATGATGTAGCCTATGTCGCCCTTGGCAATTCCGTTGTCGACGATGTCCGCGTTCAAGGTAGGTAGGTATAACGATGCTA
Organism: Cryobacterium sp.; assembly: GCA_019639015.1. Lineage (GTDB taxonomy): Bacteria > Actinomycetota > Actinomycetes > Actinomycetales > Microbacteriaceae > Terrimesophilobacter. Next base: position 42,048 of record JAHBSS010000012.1, read on the forward strand.
GGGACTGCGCAAGCTGAAACACACATACTGCGACAAACATCGGCCAGTATGGGCGCAAATAGCGCAAAAGAATCTTCATCAACATGTTTTAGTTCCTCTTACTTGTTTTCTTGGGGGTTCCAGCGATCCCATAAAGGATGATTGAAGCCAATTCCTGATCGGAGAATTCGTGTTCTGTGTTTAAGTGAGGCAAAGTTGCGGCAAACGTAAGGAGCCTCACCACTTGCGCTGCTTTTAAGGCAGTCGTGTTTATCTCCGCTGTCCGTTCGCTTAGCACTTCAGCGACAACTTGCCCGTTTCGCGAAATTGGCCCGTGCTTTGGCCTTTGAAAATGCCCGAGTAGCGCCATTACTCGAAAAATATCGCCGAACCGACGTCGACCAATTTGCACGATTTGCAACACGATCTCCTCAAGCGATCCGCTCTTGTCGATTCCCGCCAGTTCTTCCCTCATCCGCTCCGGGTCTAAGAATCGGTTTACCGCTGATCTGATCAGCGCTTCCTTATCCCCAAA
>JAHBSS010000013.1 GCA_019639015.1 Cryobacterium sp.
GAGATCCGGTTTCGGTCTACCAATCAGCTCTGGAACTTCGGTTCGTTCGCCATCAACATCCAATTCGATTCGGTGACTGCGCACCAACTTGCCGCCATCCATGTTGTAAAGACCGATCGCAAGGCGGTGTGGCCGAATCGTCGGATAGTCGGTGGGCGCGCTCTGCAAGACGGCGAAGGAAGTGAATGTGCCATCCGCGCCGGTTTCAAAGGCCGGACGTAGCGTATTCACTCCGGCAGTTTCGAGCCACAATTTCGACCACTCGGTGAGGTTGCGACCACTGGTAATTTCAAGCTCGGCAAGCAAGTCCTTGAGCTCGGTGTTTCCCCACTCGTGCTTCTTGAAGTACGAGGCAACTCCCGCGAAAAACTCGTCCTCACCGACCCAAGCAACGAGTTGCTTCAAGACCGAACCACCTTTTGCATAGGTGATCCCGTCGAAGTTGACTTGGACATCTTCGAGGTCGTTGATAGTTGCAACCACCGGGTGCGTTGAAGGTAACTGATCTTGGCGGTAGGCCCAGGATTTCTCCATCGCTTGAAACGTCGTCCAAGCCTCAGTCCACTCTGTCGCGTTCGCTGTCGAAATTGTTGAAGCCCATTCAGCGAAAGATTCGTTGAGCCATAGATCGTTCCACCACTTCATCGTCACCAGGTCGCCGAACCACATGTGTGCTAGCTCGTGCAGGATCGTGACGACGCGGCGTTCCTTGATTGCATCAGTGACCTTTGAACGAAACACGTATGTTTCCGTGAACGTGACGGCTCCCGCATTTTCCATTGCGCCGGCATTGAATTCCGGCACAAAAAGTTGGTCATACTTCTCGAACGGGTAAGGACGATCGAACTTCTCTTCGTAGTAAGCGAATCCCTTCCGAGTGATGTCGAAAATGTACTCGGGATCAAGGTGTTCACTGAGTGACTTGCGTGAGTAAATTCCGAGCGGAATTGTGCGACCGTCACGACTCTTCAACTCGCTTTCGACCTTCGCATAAGGTCCAGCGATGATCGCAGTGATGTATGAAGAAATTCGCGGTGTCTGTTTGAACACCCAAGTCGTTTTGTCGTCATCCACTGAACGCGAAGCGACCCCTTGATTGCTGACAACTTCCCAAGCGGATGGTGCGGTAACCGTGAACTTGAAAGTAGCTTTCAAATCGGGTTGTTCAAACACTGCGAAAACGCGTCGAGAGTCCGGCACTTCAAATTGCGAGTATAGGTAAACCTCATCATCTACCGGGTCCACAAAGCGGTGAAGTCCTTCGCCGGAGTTTGTGTATTCGGCATCCGCTTCAACTAGGAGCACATTTTGCTCGGCGAGGTCTTCAAGAGAAATTCGCATTCCGTCAGCGGCTGAAACATCCAAACTCTTGCCGTTTAACTCAATTGCGTAGACCTTTCGAGTAAATGCATCAATGAATGTTGAAGCACCCTGGCTGGCCTTGAACTTGACGATTGTGGTGCTCCGGAACACTTCAGAACCGATAGTCAAGTCGAGAGTGACGTCGTAGCTCTCTACTTCAATTAGCGCTTTGCGCTCTTGAGCTTCAACACGAGTCAGGTTGTCTGCGGGCACTACTACTCCTTGTGGGAACTGGATTCTTTGAAATGTGGCGCGGTGTCGTGCCAGACATCCAGCCTAGTAGCGCAGCCTTCAGGGCGACAGCGAGGACGACCTTGCCCAGGTATCGTGAAGTTGTGTCAACAAATTTGGATTCGTCAACAGTTACGCGGGCAATCGAAGCTCCGACAAAAGTAGATTTCTGGTTCGACCCCTCGTGCCCTTGGGCGTGGATGACGAGCAGATGGGTCGACGAAGTAGCAAAACATCGCAATTTGGATGTCACCTGGCATGTTATGAGCCTCGCCGTCCTTAATGAAGACAAGTTGCCTTCGGAAGGAACCGACTCGTTTCTGCCTCGAGCACTTCGCTACACACGTTTCGTCACAGCTGTTCGAGAGTTCGAAGGGCAACAAATCGTGAAACCTGTTTATGACGCTCTTGGAAACAGAATTCATATTGGTGGCTCCAAGAATCCAGACGAAGTGATCCCAGCCGCATTGGATGAACTAGGGCTTCCCGCCGAATATTTAAAATATGCGGACAGCGACGAGTTCGACGAGCAAATGCGGGCGAGTCACTTCGATGGGATCAATCGTGTTGGCCAGGATGTCGGCACCCCTGTGATTGCAATCGGCGACACCGCTTTCTTCGGCCCGGTGATTTCGCCGGCACCGAAAGGTGAACAAGCTGTGTCACTTTGGGATGGAGTGGTCGCGGCCGCAAACTACGACGGATTTTTCGAGCTCAAACGTAGCCGCACTCGAGGTCCGATCTTCGACTAACCAAGTAATCACCTCTCGTGCTTCCTAGGATTGAAACATGCGCATCCATATAGCTACAGACCACGCTGGGCTTGAGTTCAGCCACACAATCCAAGAACACTTGAAGGCTCAAGGCCATGAAGTAGTTGATCACGGACCGCAAAGTTATGACCCGTTAGATGACTACCCATCGTTTTGCATAAACGCAGCAATCGGCGTGGTAGCAGATCAGCAATCGGGCGTTGAGGCACTTGGAATTGTGCTTGGCGGTTCTGGTAATGGCGAGCAAATGGCGGCCAACAAGGTACGCGGTGCTAGGGCGGCACTCGTCTGGAATGAAGACACCGCCAAGCTTTCGAGAGAGCACAATGATGCAAACCTGATTTCGATTGGAGCGAGGCAGCACTCAATTCAAGTCGTACTCGAACTTGTAGACACATTTATCGCAACACCGTTCTCTCGTGAGGAACGGCACGAACGCCGGATCGCGCAACTGCGGGAATTCGAAGACACGGGAGCCATCGCGGGTAAGCAGGTCGACTAAATTGCCGGAAGGTCACTCAATTCATCGAATTGCTAAGCAATTTGACCGAAACTTCGTTGGTCAGAAAGTTACAGCAAGTTCCCCGCAAGGCAGGTTTGTGTCAGGCGCGAAACAACTTAGCGGTCACGAAATTGTTGAGGCTAAGGCTGTCGGAAAGAACATGTTCCTTGGATTCGACCACGACTTATGGCTTCGCGTTCACCTTGGCATTTATGGAGCTTGGGATTTTGCTGGAGAAATCCTGGCGGACGGGACGATTGAAAGCTCGAATGGTCGAATCGGTCAGACTCAGCAACGCGGCACAGTTGTCGGTGCCCACGAGGATTCGCTCGGTAGCATCGGTGCCCCGCGACTGACAAGACTACGGATGTCCGAACAAGAAACAGCGGAAGTTGAAACCGAACCGTTCCCACCCGAGCCAATAGGTCAAGTACGACTGCGCTTACTCGCAGAGCGTGCGGTCGCAGATTTGCGTGGACCTACTATTTGCGAAATCCGTGACGCTCAAGGGGTTCAAGAAGTTGTTGATTCTCTTGGACCTGATCCGCTAGTTGATGAAGGCCCGGAAGCTGAGAATCGATTTGCCTTGAAAGTCAAAAGTAAGCAAACCCCGATCGGTGTGCTACTTATGGACCAGAGTGTCGTGAGCGGCATCGGCAACATTTATCGGGCAGAACTATTGTTTCGGGCGAAGTTGAATCCGCACATCCCGGGTAAACAGCTTAGTGAGAGCGCCATCCGGGAGCTTTGGCTTGACTGGTCACGACTGCTCAGGCTCGGAGTGGAAACCGGTCAAATAATGACAATGGATGGCTTGTCGAAAACCGACTACCGAAAGGCGCTCGCAAATCGGGCCGACCGTCACTGGGTATACCACCGCACGGGCCTTCCTTGTCGAGTGTGCGGAACGAACATCGTCATGGAGATGGCAGCGGGGCGAAAGCTGTATTGGTGCCCGAAGTGTCAGGCATAGCGAAAGCGCGTTAGATAAGTTTGCGTTCGGCGTGGCAATCTTGAGGCTATGCGCTATACGCCCCACTTCGTTACGACCGACCCTGAAGAGGTAATGAAACTCATTCGCGAGAACCCTTGGTCGACGATTGTCGCCAACACATCCAAGGGACTAGTCGCAACCCACTACCCGGTGCTTTTGGAAGAAAATCTTGACGAGATCAGCATCGTCGGTCACGTCGGCAGGCCAGAAGAGCGAACTCTCGAACTCGGTAGCGGTGAATGGCTTGTCGTCATTCAGGGCGCTCACGGATACATTTCCCCCGGTTGGTACGGCGAGATTCCGGCGGTGCCAACTTGGAACCATTCAACCGCGCACCTTTACGGGGTTCCAGAAGTGTTGAGTGATGACGAAAATTGGCAGGTGCTGGATCGCATGGTCGAGCATTTCGAGCACGTAATGCCGCATCCGAAACTTCTCAAAGACAACGAAGAATACGGTCGCAGCATTTTCGACGGAACAGTCGGATTTCGGATGCGCGTGACACGGTTTGAGGCGAGGCTGAAACTTAGTCAAAACAAGTCCGATTCGATCAAGCAAACCGTCATTGGCGGGCTTGATCACGGAGCCCACTACTCACAGCCGAGGCTCGCGGCGGACATGACTCGAGTGAACGGAATCAAATGACGACGCTAAAAAATGCCCGCGTTGATGGTGAACTAGTCGACGTTCACATTGAGCATGGACGCATCGCCGCAATCTCTCCGGCGGGTTCGAAAAGCTACTCCGATGAACAATTCGACCTGGAAGGCCGCTGGTTGGTGCCGGGACTTTGGGATCACCACGTGCATTTCGACCAACAAGCGTTAGCGTTACGCAGAATTGATTTGTCTTCTGCGAAGTCGGCGAAAGGAGCAGCACTAGTGATGCGCGAAGGCCAAAAGCGCATTGCGCTCCGGGACGGAGAACTTCTCATTGGTCACGGCTTCAGGGATGGGCTCTGGCCAGACCGAATGACCTTTGAACTATTGGATTCGATCATTCCCGATCAACCAGTGGTGATGGTTAGCGCCGATTTGCATTGTTCCTGGCTCAATAGTTCCGCGCTCGCGAAGTTCGGCTTCAACTCTCATCCAACGGGACTATTGCAAGAAGACGACTCATTTCTCGTGACTTCTAAACTTCAAGTGCACTCAGAGCAAGAACTCGATCGTTGGGTTTCCGATGCTGCAATCCAGGCTGCCGCGCGTGGAGTTGTTGGGGTCACGGACATGGAGATGACCGACAATATTGCAAGTTGGGGCAGGCGATTCGCGAATGGGTTCGACACTCTGCGGATTCAGGCGGGTATTTACCGTCAAGATTTGGATGCGGCAATTTCCGCTGGTCACAAGACTGGCGAACCTCTCGAAGCTAGTGGGCTTCTGACTGTCGGCCCGTTCAAGATACTCACCGATGGTTCGCTCAATACTCGAACCGCTTATTGTGTTGATCCCTACCCTGGCACGGATGATCGCGGCCTACTTACCGTCGGGCCGAGTGAGCTGCGTCCGTTGATGAAAGCGGCATCCGAATCGGGGATTATCCCAGCCGTGCACGCGATCGGGGATGAAGCGAACCGATTGGTACTTGACAGTTTTGAAGCGGTCGGATGTGGTGGCCGACTCGAACACGCCCAATTAGTGCTCCCAGAAGATTTCAAACGGTTTGCCCAATTGAAGGTGGCGGCGAGTGTGCAACCCGAACACGAGGTTGACGATCGTGATGTTGCCGACCGCTACTGGCCGGATCGAAGCGATCGTGCTTTCGCTTGGCGAAGCCTTGTGGAGGCTGGGGCCGAGTTGCTGTTTGGGTCTGACGCTCCGGTGGCGCATTTGGATCCGTGGCGAGCGATGGCTGCTGCCGTGTTTCGTACCGGTGATGAGCGGGAAGCTTGGCATCCAGAGCAACGACTCAGTTATTCGGAGGCTCTGAAATCGAGTGTGCATTCAAACATTGAGGAAGGTGAGACTGCTGATCTTGTTGCCGTCGATCGGGAGCCTGAATCTAGCCGAGCGGATGAATTACGAACGATGCCAGTCGCGCTGACGATGATTGCTGGACGAGCTACTTTCAGCGCGTTGTAGCAGTTCACGTCTCGCGTTGTGCGCTACCTGCTAGAAGGTACTCGGACTAATCGTGAACTTACTGGATGGCGTGGTGACCGAGACCGGCGGTTGAGTATCCCGCAGCTGGCTGGATTTCCGGACGGGGCTCTTCAAGCTGATCGGTCCAATCCGTTCCGTTCCACCAGCGAAGCATCGGAAGTCCGGTTGGGTCGGGGTACCAACCAAATGGGGGTAATTCAGTTCTCGTGTCTTCAATTACTGTCGACATGTTCTTTCCAGACCTGCCTGCCGCGGGCGATTCGGGGGAGCGGCATTTGGCTTTTGAAAGCCGGGGGTATTTAGGGTTTACCCCATTTTAGGGGGTAGAAACCTAAAAGAATCTGAATGTGAAAAACGTTTCTTGGCGTCGTGCGAAAGATTTGCGCAAAAAAAGCCCAGCCGCGCAGTTTTTCGCACGGCTGGGCAATAGAGCGGGGAATCCTCAGCAGCAACCGCTCTCGCAGCATCCAGTGCTGCAGCAGTTGGCTTCGGTATCCGCGCTACAGTTTGCGTCACTCATTGGCCACCTCCTTCATCGACGAAAGTCGATTACACGAGCATAACCAGTTGCACGATTAGCTCGCAGGGTTCTCGGTGACTTTCGGGCAAGTAGGCTCGGAGCGTCAGCTTGTCACATTAGGAGTGCGATGAAGGTTGCGATTACCGGTGGGGCTGGTTTCATCGGCCGACATTTCGCGGATCGGTTCGACCCTGAAAGCGTGGTCGCAAAATGCACAAGTGTCGGAAAAATCATCATGTTGAGTTTCTTGTAAGCCAGGCTTAATCGCAATTCTGGTTACCACGAGTCAAAATCGGCGGCTGAAGAACTCATTAGAAATTTGGGACTCAACTACAAGATTCTTCAAGCGGGATGATTTACGGTCGCAGGAGAAAGAACTCCCTTTTTGGTGTAAACCTGCTCGCCTGTGGCGAGTCGCACCCAAGGGCGCATCTTCGAGTAAGGAACATTGTATTTGGCGCTTGCCTCCACTACATGGGCGGCCTGCACATACTCCGTAAGTAGCGAGCCTGATTCAAGGCGATGAGGTAACGGTGTAGAGCAAAGGAGAGGTACAGGTACGCTGAGGATTTGACCGCTACGCCCCAATTCGATCCCCCAGCCAGTGACGGTTACTGCTGCGGTGCCGGTATTTCGAGCCGTGACCGAAACCATTTCTTCACTAATTCTCCCGTCCCCGCTGGCGATCCAAGACCTCGCGGTCGAAGCCTTTACACTGTGAGTAGAGCGCCGCCAGGTGATTACTTGCCAAACAAACGATGCGATGCCCGCAATTCCACCCACAACGCCGATCGCGGCGACGAAAAAAGTAAACAATCCGTTCATGTTGAGATCGTCTCATCTGCCACATACATGAAGACTTGCTAGTTTCGGCGGACGGAGGGGCGGACGGGAATCGAACCCGCGTAATCAGTTTGGAAGACTGAGGCTCTACCATTGAGCTACCACCCCGCAACTGGGCTTTCGCCTAGCGTGCTGTGCAATCCTATTACAGGTGAGCGCAAGTCGGCGCATTGGCGAGTGGAGTTCGGGTAGACTTGCCGAGGCCGATTTGCGTGGTGTCAGCATCCGCTTCATGGGGCCAGCAACATCCGGGGCGTAGCTCAGCTTGGCTAGAGCGCCCGCTTTGGGAGCGGGAGGTCGCAGGTTCAAATCCTGTCGCCCCGACAAAAACCCAGTAACACCAGGAGAAATCGAAACCGTGAAGACAACCCTTGACCGCTTGAGCCCGACACGGGTGAAGTTGAACATCACCGTTACTCCGGAGGACTTGAAGCCGAGCATTGACCATGCTTATAAGCACATTGCAGAGCAAATCAATATTCCGGGTTTCCGCAAAGGTAAAGTACCGGCTCCGATCATTGATCAGCGGGTTGGTCGCGAAGAGGTCCTCAACCATGCGATAAGTGAAGGACTCGATGGTTTCTTCCGGTCTGCAGCCGAAGAGGTGAAGGTCCGCCCATTGGGGCGCCCGTCTGCGGATCTGGTGAAAACCCCCGAGATCAAAGACTTCAGCGGGGACCTTGAGGTCGCTATAGAGGTGGATGTGCGCCCGGAGTTTGATTTGCCAAATTACGACGGCATCAAACTTGAAGTTGACGCAGTCACAGTCACCCCGGATGAGGTGCAAGACGAATTAGAGGAACTTCTGAAGCGATTCGGCACACTTTCAACCGTTGAGCGTCCCGCAAAGAATGGCGACTTTGTTCAAATCGATCTTCGGGCGACGATTGCTGGCAAAGAAGTCGACACCGCGAGCGGTATCTCTTACGAAGTTGGTAGCGGTGAACTGATCGAAGGAATTGATGAGGCTCTCGACGGCTTAAGCGCTGGAGAATCCACAACCTTCGAAGCGCCACTCATGGGTGGAGATCACGAGGGCGAAGTCGCCGAGATTTCGATCAAACTCGTGGCGGTGAAAGAGCGTGACGTCCCGGACGCTGACGACGATTTCGCTCAGATGGCTAGCCCATTTGACACCATCGGCGAGTTGCGAACCGACCTTCGTTCGCAGATCGAAAAATCGAAGTCTTTCGGCCAGGGTGCAGAGGCTCGCGACAAACTCGTCGAGAAGTTGCTTGAACTAGTCAAGATTCCTGTGCCTGAACAACTCGTTCAAGATGAGGTGCAACGCCATCTCGAGAACGAGGGGCGCCTTGAGGATGAAACTCACCGCGCAGAAGTTGCCGAATCCAGCGAGAAAACTTTCCGACGCCAACTCCTTCTCGACGCAATTGTCGAGAAAGAGGAAATCAAGGTGAGTCAGGACGAACTGACCCAATACTTGGTTCAAGGGGCGCAACAGTACCAAATGGAACCGGGCGAGTTCATCAAGATTCTCGACCAGAACGGCCAAATTCCTTCAATGATCGGCGAGGTTGCTCGAGGCAAGGCGCTCGCCATCGCGCTATCGAAGGCGAAAGTCAAGGATTCTAAAGGCAAGGATGTCGACCTTTCTCTCTACACAGCATCCGCAGTGAACGGCACACCGGAGTTCATTGAGCCAGTTGACGGGCCAGCAGACGGCGACCACGAAGGTCACAATCACTAGTCACAGTTGAATTTAACTGGACAACCTTGCGTTGGGTCAGTCACTGATTGCACTTTGCCTTGGGCGAACATGACCGGGGCCAACCCCGTGGCTTCGATAGTGTCGATACAGGCGAAAACAGAGACGGAGTCTACGCACAATGAGTCAACCCGCATTGGTCAGCAGCATTTTTGACCAACTACTTAAAGACCGCATCGTTTGGCTCGGTTCCGAAGTGCGAGACGAGAACGCGAACGAGATTTGCGCAAAAATCTTGTTGCTCGCCGCGGAAGATTCGAAGCGCGACATCTACCTATACATAAACTCGCCGGGTGGATCAATCACCGCTGGAATGGCGATCTACGACACCATGAAGTTCGTCCCGAACGACATCGTGACCGTTGGAATCGGAATGGCCGCCTCGATGGGGCAGTTCTTGCTGTCATCCGGCACAAAAGGAAAGCGTTACATCACCCCAAACGCGCGAGTGTTATTGCACCAGCCATCCGGTGGTTTTGGTGGGACCGCCGCAGACATCCAAACCCAGGCGAAGCTAATCAATGACATGAAACAGCGGATGGCCGAACTCACCGCAGAGCAGACCGGCAAGACGGTCAAGCAGATCATTGAAGACGGGGATCGCGACAACTGGTTCACCGCTCAAGAAGCTCTCGATTACGGTTTCGTTGACCACTTGCGCGAGTTCGCAACCGATGTTGTCGGTGGCGGCGGCACGGCAGATAAGGGTGGAAAGTAGGAGAAATGGAATTCACGAACTTGACCCCTTCTGGACTTGCGCGTCAAACCGCGGAATCCCGCTATATCCTGCCGAGCTTTGAAGAGCGAACCGCCTACGGTTATAAGCGGCAAGACCCTTACGCGAAACTGTTCGAGGACCGAATCGTGTTCCTCGGTGTGCAGATTGATGATGCGAGCGCCGACGATGTGATGGCGCAACTTCTCGTGCTTGAAAGTCAAGACCCGGATCGCGACATCGTCATGTACATCAACTCGCCCGGTGGATCGTTCACAGCAATGACCGCTATCTACGACACGATGCAATACATTCGCCCGCAGATCCAGACCGTTTGCCTCGGTCAAGCAGCTTCGGCAGCAGCTGTGTTGTTGGCCGCTGGAGCGCCAGGAAAACGCCTTGCGCTACCCAACGCTCGCATTCTGATTCACCAACCAGCAACAGGTGATGCCGGTCACGGCCAGGCCTCGGATATTGAAATTCAGGCCAAAGAAATTCAGCGGATGCGGACCTGGCTTGAAGAGACCCTCTCAAAGCATTCAAAGCGCACCCCGGACCAGGTGAACAAGGACATCGATCGGGACAACATCTTGAGCGCCGACGAAGCCCTCGAGTACGGCCTAATCGATCAGGTGCTCACGACACGAAAGACCGAAACTCCTGCCTTGCAAAAGAAGCACGCGGAAGCGGTCTAAAGGCTCGGTTGCTCTGGCTTCTTGCGGCGAATCAGCAATAGAGCGATCGCTGCTAACGCAATCGCAGTGCTGACAATCGCAACGCCCAACCAAAGCGTCGAGGAGTCAGTCGATTGCGGCGCAATCGGTGGAGCGGTCGTGATCACGTTACCGGGAGTCTCATTGCAAACAGGGGGAGTCGCGCTACCCGGCAGAGGCTGCCAGTTCGGATCATTTGGAGCCCAGGTGAAATCCACGTCTCCTGAAACCGAATGCCCATCGGCCGAAATGACTTGCCATTCAAGTTCGTACTCGCCTGCCGGCCCGGCCGCTGCTCGAGTGAAAACCGAGGGTCCTGTTACGGTCACGCAACCGTCGCCGTAATAGAGCCCATCCGGCCCTTCGATCTCCATGACAAAGCCTCGACTCTCGCCGCCTAGATCCAGCAGGTTCTCGTTCATCGTCACAATGAATTGGTCAGGCAAGCTTGAGAGCACTTCGTTCTCAGAAGGTGTCGATGAGACATAAAAGTCGTGAGCGTAAACTGGCTGGCCGGCAAACAACAATCCAATCGAGACTACGGCGGATAGCGTGGCAAGTTTGGCAATTTTCAAGAGGCTGGTCCTTTCTTCAACGAAATAGGTCTACCTTCACCATAACTACTACTCTCGAACGCTTCCTGAGTATTTGAAAACCGCCACGGAGTGTCAAAATACAGCGGCTGTCCCCGCGTCGGGTTAGGCTCTTATGACCGGGCATACACCGGAATGTTTCCAAGGAGGCGAACATGGCACGAATAGGTGAAAGCGCCGACTTGCTCAAATGTTCGTTCTGTGGAAAAAGTCAAAAACAGGTTCAGCAACTCATCGCCGGTCCTGGTGTCTACATTTGCGACGAATGCGTCGAGTTGTGCAACGAGATTATTGAAGAGCGACTTGCCGAATCCGGTAGTGAGGCGACGGCATCCTTTGACTTGCCAAAGCCGAAAGAGATTTTCGCATTTCTTGAGGAATATGTGATTGGTCAGGAGCCCGCCAAACGTGCCCTATCTGTTGCGGTTTATAACCACTACAAGCGCGTTCGCGCCGAGAAGGCGATCATGCCGGCGGAGGCGGTTTCTGAAGATGTCGAAATCGCAAAATCCAACATTCTGTTGATCGGACCAACCGGTTGCGGCAAGACGTATCTCGCCCAGACTCTCGCCCGACGGCTCAATGTGCCGTTCGCTGTTGCGGATGCTACGGCACTCACCGAAGCGGGTTACGTCGGAGAAGATGTTGAGAACATCCTGCTGAAGTTGATTCAGGCCGCTGACTACGATGTGAAGCGAGCCGAGACCGGCATCATCTACATCGACGAGATTGACAAGATTGCGCGCAAGGCGGAAAACCCGTCGATAACGCGGGATGTTTCTGGTGAGGGGGTGCAGCAAGCACTCTTGAAGATCCTTGAAGGAACCGTCGCTTCGGTACCTCCTCAAGGTGGCAGGAAACATCCGCATCAAGAGTTCATTCAAATCGACACAACAAATGTTCTGTTCATTGTTGCCGGAGCATTCGCAGGGCTTGAAGAAATAATTTCTCACCGAGCGGGCAAGAAGGGGATCGGCTTTGGTGCCCCGCTACATTCAAAGGGCGACGACAAGAATTTGTTTAGCGAAGTGCTTCCTGAAGACTTGCATAAGTTCGGTCTAATTCCGGAGTTCATCGGTCGACTTCCTGTTGTAGCAACTGTTGCGCCATTGGATCAGTCAGCGCTCATGGAAATCCTCACCGAGCCAAAGAATGCGTTGACGAAGCAATATCAACGCATGTTTGAGATCGACGGCGTGACTTTGGAGTTTGAACCTGACGCACTTGAAGCAATCGCGGACTTGGCGGTCTTGCGTCAGAGTGGTGCTCGCGGACTTCGGGCGATCATGGAGGAAGTGCTCGGCCCGATCATGTTTGAGGTGCCTTCAAGCGAGGATGTCGGGCGGGTTATAGTCACGAAAGAGTCGGTCTTGAAGAATGCCGCTCCGACGATTGTTCCTCGCAAGCCAGAGCGTCGCGAAAAGAGCGCCTAGCTTAATTTGAATGACCCGTTTCGGGCTCACCCTATCTCTAAGATTTAGAGATATGGCTGTTAAATCTCGGCAACTTCAAGACCTCAAAATAGATGAACACACTCTCAAGGTTCCACTCGTTTGGGGCGACAAGTCGGACTCTCGAACAATCGAGGTGTTCGTTGCTATTGTATCGAGACCCGGCGGTGAGAACCTTCCGTACCTGGTTTACCTCCAAGGGGGCCCTGGTCACGAAGCACCAAGGCCGATGCATTCGCCGGTCTCACCCAGTTGGCTAGACGCAGCGTTAGCCCACTATCGGGTTGTCATGATCGATCAACGGGGGACTGGCCGGTCAACGCCAGTTGGGGACTTCGATTTAGCTAAGGGCGCCGGCGAAGTCGCCGAATACCTCACCCACCTTCGAGCCGACGCGATCGTTTCTGACTGCGAAGCGTTGCGAATCGAACTCGGCGCGAAGACGTGGAGTGTGCTTGGTCAATCGTTCGGGGGATTTACGACGCTTGCGTACATCTCGACGAACGCTTCTTCGCTAAGCGAGGTGTACATAACTGGTGGGTTGTCCGCGATTGGGCGACATCCGGATGAAATCTACTCACTCACTTATGAAAAGATGCGTGCTGCGAGCGAGCGCTACTATCGCAGGTTTCCCGAGCATCGCAACGCGGTTCGCTCGCTTGTCGGACTTGCCGAGGAGGGTTCGATCGAATTACCGGACGGTGAAATCGTTTCACCTTCGCGGTTACGTTCACTCGGAATGTTGCTTGGCACAAATGACGGTTGGCAGGCTGTGCACAACTTGCTTGAGCTTTCACCGAAATCAAATGGCTTCCGTTACGACCTTGCTGGGGCACTTCCTTTCAGCGCGCGAAACCCGTTGTATTACGTGATTCACGAGTCGAGTTTCTCTGACGGTTTCGTGACTAATTGGTCTGCAGAGCGCACCGAACCGGAATCATTCAAACAGGATGCGACGCTGCTAACGGGTGAGCATGTCAGGCGGGAGTGGTTGGATACGGTTCCCGGATTGAAACCGTGGAAGCAAGTCGCCGAGATCATCGCCAAACACGATTGGCCGGTGCTATACAACCGGGACAAGATTCAAGAATCAAAAGTCGTTGGCGCGGCGGCCGTTTATCAAAATGACGTGTATGTGCCTCTCGAGTTTTCCATGGAGACCGGCGCGCTAATGCCGGGTGTGATCCCGTGGGTTACTAGCGAGCAAGAACACTCGGGGCTGCGTCAAGGCGTCGTCTTGCCGAGGCTCATTGATCTTGCTCGCGGGCGCGTCGTGCGTTGAACCCGACTCAAGCGCTCGCGTAACTCAAACTGAGCCAATTATCGCGCGTGAATTTTGCGGCTTGTTCGACGTCACGTTTCTTGGCAAAGGTGATGATTTCCGAATGATGTTTGACTGATTCTCTGGCATCCGCGGAGCTGAATCTGAGTTTTTCTACTCGACGCAATAGGGGAGTCAACTGCTCGAGAACCTCGGCTACCAATGGGTTTCCGCTGGCTTCAACAAACACGGCATGAAACGCATCGTCTGCTTCCAAAGCCGAATCCGGATCTGAACGATCCAAGGCTGTTTCAAATTGTTTCGCGGCCGACCGCATCCGGTCGATGTCAATTGTGGTCAATTTTGGAACAGCAAGTCTCGCGGCGAGTTCGTGCATTGAGGCGACAACTTGCTGAGCATTCGCGGTAGCACTCTCATCGATTGGTGAAACTAGCGTCGCTTTGCCCGGCTTTGACTGGACTAGGCCGGCTCGTTCGAGGCGAAGTAGTGCCTCACGGATCGGAGTACGACTTGTTCCTAACCATTCGCCAAGCTCGTTGTCACGAAGCCGCTCGCCAGGAGCGAGAGTGCCGTCGATAATCGCGTCGCGGATAGTTTCGTAGACGTTGTCGCGAAGAAGTGAACGCGCATGAATTGCCTGTTGTGCGGGAATGGGCATAACAGTATTCTAGTGTGATATATTGCATATTGCATACGAAACACGCGAATTCGACTATTGAAAGGACGCGACGTGGCGATTTCAGATTTCAAGCGGTATTCGATGACATTTGGGCCGAGCCCGATCCATAAGTTGGAGCGACTCAGCAAGCACTTGGGCGGGGCACAAATTTGGGCGAAGCGAGAAGACGTTAGCAGTGGACTTGCGTTCGGCGGTAACAAGGTTCGCAAGATGGAATACATTGTTCCGGACATTATTGCCAGCGGTGCTGACACGTTGGTTTCCATCGGCGGATACCAGTCAAATCACACTCGCCAAGTAGCAGCTGTCGCCGCGCACCTTGGACTCAAAGCGGTTCTGGTTCAAGAGAACTGGGTCGATTGGCCCGACACTTTGAATGACCGCGTTGGCAATATCGAACTCTCGCGAATCATGGGTGCTGAAGTTCGATTGGATTCGGCCGGGTTTGATATTGGCATTAGAGATAGTTGGAAGAAGGCGTTGGAAGACGTTGAAGCGCGAGGTGGTAAGCCGTATGCGATTCCAGCGGGAGCATCCGAACACCACTTGGGCGGATTGGGGTTCGCAAACTGGGCCTATGAAGTAGAGCAGCAAGAAAAAGACCTCGGAATCTTCTTCGATACGATCATCGTTTGCACCGTCACCGGTTCGACTCACGCCGGAATGATTGCCGGCTTCGCTGGTCAAGAAAAGCCTCGAAGGGTGATCGGTATCGATGCCTCTGCGACGCTAGAGAAAACTCGCGACCAAGTTGGTCGAATCGCTAAACACACGGCTGAACTCATCGGTCTTGGCCGTGAGCTTAGGGATGACGAGATCAACGTCATGGAGGGTTGGGCAGGCGATCTCTATGGCATCCCCGTCGAATCGACGCTCAATGCAATTCGGATGCTCGGCTCGATGGAAGGCGTGATTCTCGATCCCGTTTACGAAGGCAAATCCATGGCGGGGTTGATTGATCTGGTTTCAAGCAAAGACATTCCCGCTTCAAGTAACGTGCTCTACGCCCACCTTGGGGGTCAACTAGCGCTCAACGCATACAGCGCACTGTTTCGCTAGCAGCTTGCAGTTCGTGTGACAGTTCGGCGGATACTAGATTGATACTAAAGTGGTACCATTCGATTTGTGGCAATGAATTTGAGGATTTCGCCGGAGCTTGACGCGCAACTTCAAGCGATTGCCGATGACCGGCACGTTTCAAAACACGCTCTCATCCTGCAAGCAATTGAAGAATTTGCGTCGGCCACAAGGAAGACTACGCAAGTCATGGCGAGCGTTGAGCGCACTTTGATTCGGGATGCCGAATTGTTGCGTCGCCTCGAAGACGCGTGACAATCTATCTTGACCCTGAGCAGGGTTTAGCAATCGTCGAACGGCTCGGATTTCGCATTCGTGATCGTGGCTTATTCCTGTCTGCCCTAGCACGGCCAGCCACGAGCGCGTTTGGAGAGGATGCTTACGAAACCATCGAGCTAAAAGCCGCGGCTCTATTAAGTTCTCTTGTCGGCAACCACGCACTTTTTGACGGCAATAAGCGGACCGCGTGGGTAACCACGATGGCATTCCTGAACCTCAACGGGCTCGATATTGAACTTCCACTCGAAAGAAAGTTCAACCTGGTGGTTGAGGCGGCTTCGGGAACGCTCGAGCTCGAGCAAATCGCCGAAGTGATTAGTGAGGGTCTCGTCGAGTTGAACTGAGCTACTCCAGCCCACGCCTTTTGAGTAGCGGCTCGATCACCGCATCACGACCTCTGAAGTCACGGTAGGCCTCGAGCGGATCCTTGCTGCCACCAACGCCGAGCAGTTTCTCTCGGAACCGGTCACCGTTTGCTCTAGTTAGACCTCCGTTTTCCTTAAACCACTCGACCGTGTCAGCATCCAGCACTTCGCTCCAAATGTATGAGTAGTAGCCGGCGTCGTAACCGCCAGAGAACGTGTGCGCGAAGTAGGTGCTCGAATATCGAGTCGGCACCGCTGGATTGTCCAATCCAACCTTTGCAAGAGCTTCCGCTTCAAACTTCACTACATCGGTAACGCTGTCTTCGGAAGTAATTGAATGCCAAGCCTGATCGAGCAAAGCCGCCGCAAGGTACTCGCTCGTCTTAAAGCCTTCGTTGAATGCTCGACTTGCTTCGAGTTTTTCGACAAGCTCCTTCGGCATCGGTTCGCCCGTCTGGTAGTGAACCGCATAATTTGCTAGCACCTCAGGCCACAGCATCCACATTTCGTTGACCTGACTTGGGAACTCGACAAAGTCGCGGAACACACTCGTTCCCGTGAACTTCGGGTAGGTCACTCGCGCAAACAGTCCGTGAAGTGCGTGACCGAATTCGTGGAACAGCGTGTTCACTTCGTCGTAGGTCAAGAGTGTCGGTTCGCCCGCCGCAGGTTTTGGCACATTGTGGTTATTGACGACAACTACCGGGCTTTCAAGTAAGTAGCTCTGCGCAACGAGTTCGTTCATCCACGCCCCGCCACGCTTTGAATCTCGCGTATATAGGTCATACAAGAACAGCCCTACCGCGCTGCCGTCTTCATTGCTGACTTCGAACACTCGAACATCTGGGTGGTAACCAATTAGGTCTTTGCGCTCTTTGAATTGGATGCCGTATAGCTGATTTGCCGCAAAGAACACTCCGTCTTGCAACACCTTCTCTGCCTCGAAGTATGGACGCATCGCCGCGGTGTCAACGTCGTACTTTGCGGTTCGCACCTTTTCAGTGAAGTAAGCCCAATCCCACGACTTGATTTCGTGCCCTGCGATTTCTTCAAGATCCTTTTGCTCTGACTTCGCGTTGCGGGCAGCGGGAGGGGCAAGGCGACCGAGCATTGTCGCAACAGCTTCCGGATTCTTGGCCGTCTCATCCGCCGTGACAAAACCGGCGTGCGTGTCAAACCCAAGCAACTTCGCGCGCTCGGCTCGCAATTTTGTAATCTGAAGCACCAATTCGCTGTTGTCGTACTCGCCGCCGCGGGAGCCTCTGGAACGAGAAGCCGTCATGATGCGCTCGCGAACATCCGCTTTCGTGAGATCTGATAGCCACGGATGCCCGGTCGGCAGCACGAGAGTCACGAGATACTTGCCGTCCAAGCCTCGTTCTTTCGCGGCCTCCGCTGCAGCGGAGATTTCGCCGGCGCCGAGACCATCCAGATCTGCAACGTCATCGATGACAACCGCGAGATCGTTCGTGTCGGCGAGCAAGTTCTTTTCGAACTTTGTCGTGAGCACCGAAAGCTCGCGATTGAATTCTTTGAGTTGCTCCTTCTGTTCGTCGCTTAGGCCGGCACCGGCGAGAGTCATTTCGGTGTAGTAACGCTCGACGAGGTAGCGTTGCTCGGCATTCAAGCCGAGGTCGTCGAGTTGGTCGTAAATCGTTTTGATCCGCCAGTAGAGCTGGGAGTCGAGTTTAATCGCGTCCTCGTGTGCCGCCATCATTGGTGCGATCTGTTCTTCAAGTTCATTCGTGAAATCGTTTGAGTCAGCCGAAGACTTGTTGTAGAACACTCGCGCTACTCGAGTGAGGGTTTGCCCGCTTTGTTCTAACGGGACAAGAGTGTTCTCAAAACTTGGCATGTCGCGACGGCTGGTGATGTTTTGTACTTCTGCCAAATGTTCTTTGAAACCCTGCTCGAATGCCGGAAGGTAGTGCTCGTCAATAATTTCTGCGAATGGCGGGAGCTCAAACGGTAGCTTGCTCGGTTCGGAGAATGGGTTTTCTGAGTTGGTCATGAGTCAACACTATTCGGCTTACCCACTAGCATCCGAAACCCGCCGTGTCCGAAGACGTAGATGCAAAAGATTCATTGCAAAGAAAATCTTGCAAAGAAACACTTGCAAAGAAGTCTTTGCAATGATATCTTTGTACCTGTGAGCAATAACGAAGACTTCGAGTCCCTCGAAACAAGGCCTGTGCGCACGATAGACCTTGAATCTTTGAAGGCGCTCGCGCATCCGCTCAGAGTCCAAATCTTCGACGTGCTTTCAACATACGGCGAGTTCACTGCTAGCGGACTGGCCGAAAGGCTTGGCGAATCAAGTGGCGCAACAAGCTATCACTTGAGGCAACTAGAAAAGCACGGATTCGTTCGAGAGGTTGATGGCAAAGGTGTGGGACGGGAACGCTGGTGGGAACGCGTACCAGAGTCTGTGACCCTACCTTCAGATCTCTCCGCTGATTCCGCAGCAGGCCGTGAAGCTAGCCAGTTGGTTGTAAAGGAGTGGGCAAGCAGCAGGGAGAAGAAGCTTGGCGAATTCCTCGAGAAAGGGGAAGCGCAGCTTTCTAAGGAATGGTTAGAAGCAAGCGTCGTGAGTCTCACGAATGTGTTTGTAACGAGCGACGAGCTTGGCGACTTCACTGAAAGGGTCATGAAGCTCGCTACCAAATTTGCGGAACGCCATCGCCACCAGCGCACGAGCGGCTCCAGGCCAGTTCAAATCCAATTCAATGCTTTCCCCGTCATCGACGGGACAGAAATCCAAGACCAAGAAGTTAGGGAAAAGAAATGACAATCACAGCACCGATAAACAAAGTTAGTTCGTTATCAACCATGGAACTTTCAGTTTCTAACAACCCCAAGAAAGAGGTGAAAAGAGTGACATCCGCAGCCGCACCATTAAGCCCGCGTAGTCATGGCCCAGTTCGAATTGCGGAATCTCTCGGGATTGCACTTGTGAACTGGTCGCGCAAGCAAGACCCGGCGTTCAACGCCGAGAAAGCCTGCGCCCACGCCGAAAACCAGCGCATCCGCAATGCAGAATTAGCGCGGGAAATGCGCGAAGTTGAGAGCCTTAAGTTGCCTCAGCGCTTTGGAATCTAGTCCAACTTCAGATCCGACCCCGATGCACGGTGGAGTGCAAGCCGAAAGGTTATTCCTCCTCCCACTGTGCATCGGGGTCTACTTCTTTAATGAGCGCGTTCCCCGTTGCGGAGTCGACTCGGATTTCGATGAACGGCCCTGTTGATTCTGCAGGATCCAATTCCACAACGGGGCGACCTTCAAGCCAAGTGAGGGTCCAATACCGCGCGTTCAAATCGGTTTCGGTGTTTTCGACATTCTTGATTGCATCGACGACGACTTCCGGCAATTGCAAGGGCGGTGTCGAACCGAATCGCCAGCGAGTTCCAAGTTGCATTACAACTCCTGCGCAAGTTGGATTTCCGTAACGACAACGTCATCACCCGGGGCGAAGTCCAAGTTCGCAATCTTGCCGACTGATTTGAGATCTTCCGTTGCGAGGCTTAGCAACTCTGGAGCCGAGATCGTCGCATGTAGCACCTCAGTTTTTTGAGACGCTTTCGCATCCGTCTTTGCCCGCCGGATATCAATAAGTGCTTCACTTACCAATTTCAGCAGGCCCTGATTTGTAGACAGTCCCAAAGGTTCTGGCCAAGTCGAGCGGTGAATCGAATCCGTATGGGTCCAAGACCAAACTTCTTCAGTGGCAAAAGACAGCACGGGGGCTAATAACTTGAGCATGGTCTCTATCGCGGATCTCAATGCAGTTGTTGCGGAGCGCTGCGCAACCGGGCCCTGCGCTCCATACGCTCGCTCTTTCACGAGCTCGAGATAATCGTCACAGAATGTCCAAAAGAATTGCTCGGTAGATTCCAGCGCTTTCGCGTGGTCGTACTGTTCAAACGACGCAGTCGCTTCTCGGATGACCGCATCAAGTTCAGCAAGCATGTCAAGGTCGAGTGGTTCGGTCACAGCGGCGAGATCTACGGGTCCGTCGCCAGCAAGTTGGTACACGAACTTCGCAGCATTGAGCACTTTTATTGCAAGACGCCGACCGATTTTCATTTGTTTCGGGTTTTGGGGATCGAAAGCCGCATCGGTCCCGAGTCTTGAAGTTGCCGCCCAGTAACGCACGGCATCCGATCCGTGTTCGTCAAGCATCGCTGCCGGAGTGATCACATTCCCTTTGGATTTGGACATCTTCTTGCGATCTGGGTCGACAATGAATCCGCTGATTCCGGCGTGCGCCCAGGGAGCAACGCCGTGCTCGAGTTGTGCTCTAAGCACTGTCGAGAACAACCAAGTGCGAATGATGTCTTGACCCTGACTTCGTAATGAGTACGGGAATACAACTTTGAACAGTTCCGGATCGCGCTCCCAGCCACCGGCTATTTGAGGAGTGAGGCTCGAAGTGGCCCAAGTGTCCATGATGTCGATTTCGCCCGTGAATCCACCTGGTTGATCTCGATCCGCTTCACTGAAGCCGGCAGGAATGTGAGTCGAAGGGTCGACCGGTAACAGATCTTCACTTGGCACGAGGACCTCGGTGCGTTCCCCGTTTTCGTCGAGTTTGTACCAAACCGGAATCGGGACCCCAAAGAAGCGTTGCCTTGAGATCAACCAGTCACCGGTCAGGCCGCCAACCCAGTTTTCGTAACGAACGCGCATGAACTCGGGTACAAAATCAATTTCCACTCCCCGCTTGAGCAGAGAAGCTCGCAACTCGTCATCCCTGGCACCGTTCTTGATATACCACTGCATGGTGCTGACGATCTCGAGCGGCTTGTCACCCTTTTCGAAGAACTTGACGGCGTGATCGATCGGTTTCGGTTCACCCTCGAGATCACCACTGTTCTTTAGCAAATCGACCATTTGCGCCTTGGCGCTGAACACCGTCTTCCCAGCCAATTCGGCAAACGCAGCTTTGCCAGCCGTTGAAGTGATCGCGGCGGGCGGCTCGCTCAGAATGCGACCGTCTCGACCGATTATTGTTCGGTTGGGCAAGTCGAGTTCGCGCCACCACACAACATCTGTTACATCGCCGAACGTGCAGATCATGGCGATTCCGCTGCCCTTATCTGGTTGGGCAAGTCGATGCGCAACGATTGGTACTTCGACACCGAAAATTGGTGTGGTTACTGTTGTACCGAATAGTTCCTTGAAGCGTTCATCATCCGGATGAGCAACCAAAGCAACGCAAGCGGGAATCAGTTCCGGGCGCGTTGTCTCAATAAATAGTGGGGAGCCATCCGGTTTGTGAAACGCAACGCGGTGGAAGGCCCCGGGGACAACCTTGTCTTCGAGTTCCGCCTGAGCTACCGCGGTTCGAAAGGTAACATCCCAAAGCGTTGGAGCTTCAGCGCGGTAAGCCTCACCGCGAGCAAGGTTTCGAAGGAACGCACGTTGGGCAGCGCTTTGTGCCTCATCTCCGATCGTGCGATAAGTCTGTTCCCAGTCGACCGAAAGACCAAGGTCCCGCCATAACTTCTCGAATTGCTTTTCGTCCTCAACGGTGAGTTTCTCGCAAAGTTCAATGAAATTTCGACGGCTTATTGGAACCTGGTCCGCTGCCTTTGCGCTCTTGTTGTCGCCTCCTTCAAAAGGTGGTGTGAAGTTTTCGACATACGGCAATGTCGGATCGCAACGAACACCATAGTAATTCTGTACTCGCCGTTCAGTTGGAAGTCCGTTGTCGTCCCAACCCATGGGGTAAAACAAGACTTTGCCGCGCATCCGTTGGAATCGGGCCGATAAGTCCATGTGGGTGTAACTGAACACGTGCCCGATATGCAGCGAGCCGGAAGCGGTGGGCGGAGGAGTGTCGATCGAGTAAATGTTTTGTCGAGTTGCCTGCTCACGATCGAACCGATAGGTACCTCTGGATTCCCACTCGGCTTGCCATTTTCCCTCTAGTCCTTCGAGGGCCGGCTTTTCTGGGATGCTTTGAGGCATTTGAACTCCGATTCGATATATGCGGCACTGTGTCAATTGCGAAGTGCCTGAGTGTGAGGTTGTACTCACATGGTATCGAATTAGAGCATTGAAGCCCTATCGCTTCAGCGTGACCGTCTTGTTCGTCTGACCGGTCGGTCCTTTGATGCTCACCGTGTAGATCTGTGTCGCGTTACTGCATTGGTAGTTGAGTACGTAACTGCCATCTGCTGCTAGACCCGTTTCGTACGGTCCGGCATAGGCATCTGTTACCCCAACCCCGATAGCCGCTTCGTTGGCATCCGAGCTTGTCCAAGTGAACGTTACTGGTACGGCGCTTGAGTCATCGGGGCAACCAACTTGCGTTCCGTTTGCCGGGGAGAAACTGTTGAACACCGGACCGGTTGCCTGGGGAGGGTTCGACGGTGATGGGCTGGCTTTCGGTGTACTAGTCGGCGTTGGAGTTGGCGTTGGTGTTGGGGAAGGCGTCGGTGTTTCGACCGGATTGCTGCTTGTCGGTGAAGGTGATGGGCTAGTCGCAACCGTTCCTGTTCCCCTTGAAAACAACAGAGTTAGCAATACCGCAACCGCCACGAGCAGGATGATCCCGACTATTGCGAGGATGATCACGAGCGTTTTGGAATTGCTTGATTGCTTTGCCGGTTCGTCGGCTGCCGCATTGAATCGAACAGTTGGAGTTTCGTCGCCCACGTTCAACCTTTCAGTTCCGAATGTTGGAACTGTACCCCATTCTGGGGGCTAATGGGTGTGGAAGTTCGGAGCACCAGGACCGAACTCCCACACCAGTACTTGGGGTGTCACCGAGTTGATGGATCCTCGGATTTTTCGCGAACCTTTGTCGCGATGATTGCGGCCACCAGTGTCGCAATCGAAAGCAACGCAAGCACAATTCCTGGATGCCACCAGGCTGCTGAAGTTGCTTTGGAAAGGTAGGCGGTGAAGGGTGGAATCAATCCCGAGATTACTGCCGCAACGCTATAGGCAATTGACAATGCGCTGTAGCGAACTTGACCGGCGAACAAGTCAGACATTAGGCCACCTAATCCCGCCCAACTCATGGTCGGCAAGATCCCGCCAACAATCATCGTTCCAACGAGAATTGGGAAGGTTGCATACTGAAGCAACCAATACATTGGGAAGGTGATGAGGAGCGTTCCGAGCGCCCCGATTGCTACGACTCGCGCAGAGCCGATTCGATTCGCGAGCAACCCGAAGGCTGGAATGGTTACGAGTTGTAGCAAGCTCCCAATCAGGGTCGCCTGAAACAACTCTTGAGCCGAAAAGCCAAGTACGTTGATTCCGTACGCAACGGTATAGGTGTTCATGAGCGAGTAAGAGCCGATACCCAAGAGTGCCGCGGCAATGGCGACAAACACTGTTCCAGTGTGGGTCTTGAAAACTTGCAAAGCTGGGATGCGAGACCTTTTCTCGGTTTCGACGAGATTCTTGAATACGGGAGTTTCGTCAATCGCCAGTCTCAAATAGAGCGAAACCGCCAAGAGCGGGAACGCGAGTAAGAACGGAAGACGCCATCCCCAAGAAAGCATTTCGGCTGGGCTTAGCGTGAAGGTTAAGAGCAGGAATAGCGCGCCGGTAATGATGGTTCCAACCGGGGATCCGAGTTGCGGTAACGCTGCATAGAATCCGCGGTTCTTATACGAAGAGTGCTCGGTGGCCAGCAGGATTGCACCGCCCCACTCGCCACCGAGCGATAATCCCTGGATGAGTCGAAGTAGCGTGAGCAGCAACGGTGCGAGGATTCCGATGCTGGCGTAATCGGGGAGGAGTCCGATTGCGCCGGTTGCCACGCCCATTATTCCGATTGTCCAGAGCAGGGTCTTCTTGCGGCCGATCCGATCCCCTAGGTGGCCAAAAATAATGGCCCCTAGTGGCCTAACAAGATACGAGGTTGCGAGTACCAAGAATGCGAGGATCGTTGCAGTTGCGCGATCTTGTTCTGGAAAGAACAGGGGAGCACTGAAAATCGCGCTGAAATAGGCGAACACGTAAAAGTCATACGACTCAAGCGAAGTTCCAACAAAGGATGCCCAAACGACCTTTCTGGCAACCTTAGGATCAGAGGCAGGTAGTTCGGTTCGCTCCAACTCGGTAGTTGACACGTGCTTCCTTTCAGGGATTTTGATAATTATTAGACTGAATCCAAAAATTGATATTAGAGCAAATCTGAAGGAATGGGAAATCATGAATGCGGGTCGGCCAAAATCGTCGTCTCGAACGATGATTGAAGAAGCTGCCGCCGAATTGTTTCTCGAGCAAAGCTACGCGGGAACGAGTGTTGAGGAGATTACTAGTCGGGCTGGAGTGAGTCGTGCCAGTTTCTTCAACTACTTTTCTGCCAAGAGTGATTTGCTTTGGATTGATGTAGACACAGCGATAGACCAATTTGAAGCTCTACTAATTTCCGGCGTCCAAATTCGTGAAGCAGCCGTTCAAGTTTCGAGCGAAATCGGTTCATCAAAGGTGCCGCTTTCGGTGACTGAATCGGATGTTATGGGCACTGCCGAGGAGCTGACGGCATCGGGACTTGCTCGGGTAGCGCGATTGGCGCGAGCCCTCGGTAAAGCCGAATGGCCCCAATCGCATGGGATCAGCACGCTACTTGAGCGCCGCGTCGAGATAAATGCAATCTGCGGTGCCCTTGCTGCTGCTTGGATGCAGTGGGCGCTCGCAGGAACGAATCGAGAAGAATTGGTCCAATATGTCTCTGATGCACTTGCACTAGTTGGACTAGAATAATAGAATGAATTCGTGTTATTCCGAGTTGATCCGAATTCAGGGGTCTCACTGTTCGATCAGTTGGCTGGGAGTATTCGGGCGGCAGCTATTGCAGGCAAAGTAAAGCGAGGCGAACGGTTACCACCTGCTCGAGAACTGGCGGCATCCCTCGAAATAAATGTGCACACGGTGTTGCGGGCATACCAAATGCTTCGAGACGAAGGCTTAGTTGACTTGCGCCCGGGTCGTGGGGCAATTGTGACGGCCACGAATGTCGAAGACTACCAAACGTTCAATTCGGCAATGCGGGAACTGATCGACGAAGCAAAGCGGCTAGGTATTCCACCGAATGCGTTAGCGGCCCAAATTAGAGAGGCATACAGTGAATAGCCCTACGGCAGCATCAACAACTAAGCTGCGAATCTTGATCGTCGGGGTGCTCATCCCTCTAATTTTCGCAACGACGAGTTTGAGCGTTATGTACTCTTGGCTTCCGGAATTACCGGATCCAATAGCAGTGCACTGGAGCGGTGCAGGTGCCGATGGATTCGGCGCGGCTCTTTCGTTCATTTTGGTTCCATTCTTTGTAACTCTCATTTATGCGGTATTCGTTTTCGTCGCAACACGAAAGCTCTCGAAGAGTGGCCGACCGAGTTGGAATCAGAAATTCATTACGGTCATAGCTGTTTGGCTAAGCTCGATGCTTTCAATTAGTTTTCTGGGCTCAACATTCGTGCAGCGTGGCTTGCAATCGGCCACCCAAGCACCAGACACATGGACGTATCTACTGTTGGGTGCAGGCGTCGGGTTAGCGTTGTCAACCGCGGGTTGGTTTTTCCTTCCGAGATGGGAGAACTTGCCGCTTGAGTCAATCACGCCAAACTCGGTCGTTGAGATCGAGCCGGGCGAGCGCGTCACCTGGATGAAAATGACGCGAATTGGATGGGCGGGCATTTCGGTAATGGCGTTCGCGGTCGCAGTTTCATTGACCGCATTGGTTCTGGTGACAGTCGCAGGGAGAATGATTTGGGTTTCGGTTGCCGTACTTTGCTTCATCGTGATTCTTGTGCTGACTAACACTTGGTGGTGGATTTGCGCAGATCATCGCGGTTTATTGGTTCACGGCATCCTTGGCTGGCCGAGGACTTCGATTCCGCTTTCCGATATTCGATCTGTTCAGGTTGTACAAGTAAACGCGACTAGGGATTTCGGGGGTTGGGGTTGGCGTTGGGCAGGTAACGGCAGAAGCGGTGTGATTTTGAAGTCCGGTCCCGCTCTTGAAGTGACACGATCGAGCGGTAAGCGCTTTGTAATCACGACCGATGATGCCGAAACGGCCGCGGGGGTACTTGCGGGGCTCTTGGCCGAGTCGAGTAGCTCCAACCGCACAACCCATTGAAGTTTCAAAGCTAGAATTGTGGAACAGACATTGATCCGGTCATCACCGGGGAGTTGCCGGAAGAACAGTTGATTCAAATACCGAACTATTGCGGGTTTTGATTCAACCAATTAGAACCGGACGAGTGGGTGCGTTAAGCCTGAAATTGAGTGGTGCAGTCGGAACAAAGCGACCGCACAAGCGAGGTGGTACCGCGGCGAAAGTCGCCCTCGTGTGAATTGAAGCACGAGGAGAATCATGACTTACCCGAAGCAGAGCGGAAACGAGCCGCGCGAACCTCTAACGCCTAGCCCAAAGTTTCCCGCGATCGAAAAGCAGATTCTGCAGTTTTGGGGTAAGGACGACACGTTTCGCGCATCCGTTGCTCAACGCGAAGGATCACCGGAGTGGGTGTTTTATGACGGGCCACCATTCGCTAACGGGTTACCGCATTATGGTCACTTACTCACCGGTTACGCGAAAGACTTGTTCCCGCGATTCCAGACGATGCGCGGCAAGCAAGTACACCGCCGCTTCGGTTGGGACACTCATGGGCTGCCTGCCGAACTTGAAGCCGAACGTCAACTCGGGCTCACAGACAAGAGCCAAATCGAAGAAATGGGAATTGCGGCATTCAATCGAACCGTGCGTGAATCAGTGCTCAAGTACACGAAAGAGTGGGAAGAGTATGTCACGAGAATGGCGAGATGGGTTGACTTCGAAAATGATTACAAGACTCTAGATGTCACGTTTATGGAGTCGGTAATTTGGGGCTTCAAACAGCTTTTTGACAAGGGGCTGGCATACGAAGGCTATCGAGTGCTGCCCTATTGCTGGCGCGACCAAACACCGCTGTCGAACCATGAATTGCGCATGGACGACGATGTTTACAAGTCTCGTCAAGATCAAACGGTCACGGTCACCTTCCCGTTGATCGGAGAGACCGCCGCGAGGCTCGACCTCGAAGGTGTACTAGCACTTGCTTGGACAACTACACCTTGGACTCTTCCCACGAATGAAGCGCTCGCGGTTGGCCCGGAAATCGAATACTCCGTGTTGGCTGCCCTTGATGGCTCAGCAAAGTATTTATTGGCTACGGAGACGATCGGTTCGTATTTCAAAGAGCTTGGATATTCAGACAAAGCCGCAGCCTTAGAAGCGGTATCGAGGACGATCAAGGGCTCGGAATTGGCCGGCATCAAATACCAAAGACTTTGGGACTTCTATGCCGATGCCGAAAAATACGGAACTCAGAATGCTTGGCAGATTCTCGTCGCCGATTATGTCGCCACCGGAGAAGGCACGGGGATTGTGCATCAATCGCCTGCATACGGTGAGGATGACCAAATAGTTTGTGCTGAAGCGGGTATCCCAGTCGTGCTTTCGGTCGATGAGGGTGGAAAGTTCTTGCCGGAAGTCGAAATCGTGAAGGGCCTTCAAGTATTTGAAGCGAACCCGATCCTGATCAAACAACTTCGCTCAATGGGGCGCCTGCTCAAAGTTGCAAGTTACGAACACAGCTATCCGCACTGTTGGAGGTGCCGCAACCCGCTCATCTACAAAGCGGTTTCCAGTTGGTTTGTGAAAGTCCCCGAGTTTCGGGATCGCATGGGCGAGTTGAATCAGCAAATCAACTGGGTGCCAGAGAACGTCAAGGACGGCCAGTTTGGCAAGTGGCTTTCAAACGCCCGCGATTGGTCTATTTCAAGAAACCGATATTGGGGTTCGCCAATCCCGATCTGGAAAAGCGATGATCCGAACTTTCCAAGGGTTGAGGTTTACGGCTCACTCGAAGAGATCGAGAAAGCGTTTGGCAGACTTCCGGTAAACGAGCAAGGAGAGCCGGATCTGCATCGCCCGTACATCGACGACCTTGTACGGCCGAACCCGGATGATCCGAGCGGGAAAGCCATGATGCGCCGGATCACGGACGTTTTGGATGTTTGGTTCGACTCTGGCTCCATGCCCTTCGCGCAAGTGCACTATCCATTCGAGAATCGCGAATGGTTTGACACGCATAACCCGTGCGACTTCATTGTCGAATACATTGGGCAAACTCGCGGATGGTTTTACACGTTACATGTACTGGCCACCGCTATATTCGATCGGCCGGCGTTCCGAAACGTACTTAGCCATGGGATTGTGCTCGGCAACGACGGTCAAAAAATGTCTAAGAGTCTTCGAAATTATCCGGATGTAAACGAGGTGTTCGACCGGGACGGCGCGGATGCAATGCGCTGGTTCCTAATGTCGTCTTCAGTAATCCGAGGCGGAAACTTGGTCGTCACTGAGGAAGGAATCCGCTCAGGAGTCAGGGAGTTCTTGCTCCCACTTTGGAGTACCTATTATTTCTTCGCCCTTTACGCGAATGCAGCTGGTGGTTATGAAGCACACTGGCGTACCGATTCGGATCATGAATTGGATCGCTATTTGTTGGCTAAGACTCGCCAACTGATTGAAGGAGTCAGTGCTGACCTTGAAGCACTTGATGCGCCGATGGCTGCGGACAAGCTTCGTGATTTCGCCGATGTATTGACGAACTGGTACGTGCGTCGAACGCGCGACAGGTTCTGGGCTGGAGACGATAAACGCGCCTTCGACACTCTTTACACGGTATTAGAGACGCTGTGTCGACTAGCCGCGCCCCTCGCACCACTTGTGACCGAAGAAGTTTGGAAGTCATTAACGGCAGGGCGAAGCGTGCACTTGGAAGACTGGCCAGATGCGCAGTCGTTTCCCGCAGACAGTGCCCTAGTCGAAGCGATGGACCGCGTGCGCGAATTGGCTTCCGCTGGACTTGCGCTTCGCAAAGCGACGGGAAAGAGGGTTCGCTTGCCTCTGCCGAAACTGACGGTGGTTGGCCAGACCGAGTCGGCAGCCGCGTTCACTGGAATCCTTGAAGAGGAACTGAATCTCAAGAGTGTTGTGTTCGCACCACTCGAAGAAGACAGTTTGGCGAGCTACGGCATCTCACGAAAACTTTCTGTGAACGCCCGAACACTTGGGCCAAGGATCGGCAAAGACGTTCAACGGGTGATCCAGGCATCCAAGGCTGGCGATTGGAGTGTGGCCAAACAGCGAGTTATCGCCGGTGGTGTCGAGCTATTGGACGGGGAGTTCGACCTGGTTCTCGAGGCGAGCGATCCGGATGCCGCAGTTTCGTTCCTAGCAGACGGCAGTTTCGTCGTGCTGGACACCCACACGAATGCGGAACTCGAGGCTGAAGGTTTGGCGCGAGATATCATCCGGGCAGTTCAGGAGTCCAGGCGTTCTGCTGGCTTGGATGTGAGTGATCGCATTTGGTTGAAGCTCACGTTTGGTTCAAGTGACGAAGCCAAAGCGCTCGAGGCGCACAGCGAGATGTTTTCGGCGGAAACCCTCGCAACTCAAGTAAGTTTCGAAGTTTCGGACCTCGATGCAGTCGAGATAGAAAGTCTTGATTCTCAGGGGGTGTCGCGGGACAATGCTACGGAATTTCGCACTCTAGTGAGTGCGGGGGAGTATTCAAATGCGTCACCTGTGCTTATTGAGATTGCTCGTAAGGGATTGAATGACTGAAACCGAATCTTCAAGTGCCGATCGTGAAGGCGCGCAGAAGGTATACCAAGAACTGCTATCTCGCGTTGGAGAGTCGGCTCCAAGGCCTCGATTGGAGCCAACTAGAAAGCTTGTATCTCTAATTGGTGACCCGCAAGATTCGTTTCCGTTCATTCATGTCACGGGAACCAACGGTAAGACAAGTACTAGCCGAATAGCCGCAAGCATCTTGCGTGCGCACGGATTGCGAACCGGGTTGCTTACTAGCCCTCACCTTGTCCGAGTGAACGAGCGGATCATGATTGATGGCGAACCGATCTCCGATTTCGCCCTAGTTTCGAATTGGAATGACATCCGTCCATATCTTCAAATCGTTGATGAAGAACTTGTTCGTGACGGCCAAGAACCAATTACCTACTTTGAAGCGTTGACCGCGCTCGCGTTCGCAAGTTTTGCTGACGCACCCGTCGATGTTGCAGTAATCGAGGTCGGCATGGGTGGTGAGTGGGATTCCACAAACGTTGGGGATGGCAAGGTCGCGGTATTCACTCCGATCGCGCTGGATCATGTTCACCGGCTCGGCAACACAGTGGCAAAGATAGCCACAACAAAGGCGGGCATAATCAAACCCGACGCGCGGGTTGTGTCGGCCAAGCAAGAAGAAGAAGCGCTTGCGGCAATCGGTCAAGCCGCTGCCTTGAATGAAGCGAGTCTCGCGGTTGAAGGCGATCAGTTTTCGCTAATTTCCACAAGAGTCGCCGTTGGCGGTCAACAGATTTCGGTTAGAGGAATTGCTGGCGAATATCTTGATCTTTTCCTTCCGCTGTTCGGTGACCATCAAGCGTCGAACGCAACGGTAGCGATCGCAGCAGTTGAGTCATTCCTTGGAGGTGGTTCGCAACCAATTCGCAGGGAACTTCTCGAACAGGGCTTGGCAAATTCGACTTCCCCCGGACGGATGCAAATTTTGGGAAGAACCCCAACCGTCGTGATCGATGCGGCCCATAATCCGCATGGTGCAAAGGCGTTGGCTTCCTCACTTCGCAAATATTTCGATTTCGACGAACTTGTCTTGGTCATGGGCATTCTTTCGGACAAGGATGCCCACGGGATTGTTGATGCTCTAGCGCCTCTTGCGAGTCATATAAATGTCACTCAGTCACATTCCGATCGCGCGATCTCGGCAACGGAACTCAACGACCAGGTCGGTGCTTGGACGAGTGGAGTTGAGCACCGCAACTTCAATACCCTGGATGAAGCGCTCACCGACGCACGAGAGTGGGCAGCGGCTAGTCCGTCGAGAATCGTTCTTGTAACGGGGTCTATAACCCTCATCGGCGAAGCGATTGAATTGGCACAAGCTCAAGGTTGGAAGCAATGACGAATCAGGTTGAAAGCATTCCGCAAGAGTCACCCAAGCGAAAACTCAAGCGAGAAAAAACCGCGACCGAATCTTTGCTAAGCATTGCGCTTGCCATGGAATTAGCGCTCATGTTCTTCGTCGGAATTACGGCATTCGGTCTTCAAGCGTTACCAGCGGGGATCGCTCTTGGCGGCGGGGCGATAATGATTGCCGTATTCTTCATTGCGTCACGACTCACCCGAACCGGTTTCGGAATTGGACTTGGATTTGCTCTTCAAGCGCTTCTCATTTTGACCGGGATAGTTCTGCCCCAAATGTTCGGAATCGGTTTCGGTTTTGCCGTGCTTTACACGCTCTGTTACATAAAAGGGCGCAGTCTTGACCGACAGAAACTTCAACACTTGCAATCGGAGGAAGAATCATGACAGCTCCAATCGA
Organism: Cryobacterium sp.; assembly: GCA_019639015.1. GTDB lineage: Bacteria > Actinomycetota > Actinomycetes > Actinomycetales > Microbacteriaceae > Terrimesophilobacter. Next base: position 31,633 of record JAHBSS010000013.1, read on the forward strand.
AGAGACGCTCGTTCTAGTAAAACCTGACGGGGTTGCCAGGAGTTTGACTGGCGAGATCCTGAGACGAATTGAGGCAAAGGGGTATCAACTTGTCGATATTCGCCTAGTCCACGCTGATCGAGAAATGTTGTCAAAACATTACGAAGAACATCAAGGCAAACCGTTCTATGAGCCGTTAGTCGAGTTCATGGAGAGCGGCCCCGTCGTTGCAATGAGAATTGCGGGCAATCGCGTTATTGAAGGTTTCCGGATGCTCGCCGGAACTACTGACCCGTCCACCGCAGCGCCCGGCACGATTCGAGGCGATTTGGGTCGGGATTGGGGGTTGGCGGTTCAACAAAACTTGGTACACGGTTCCGACTCACAAGAGTCAGCGGCTCGTGAACTTGCGCTTTGGTTTGGTTGAGCATCAACTGATAAAACTCAGTACGTCGAGTCGTATTTGTGCGATGACGGCGACGATCAAGTAACTGACGATCGTGATCATTGGGACCCACCCAAATGCCTTTGCGAAAAACCTCTGTGCGCTTCGCCCCGAGGGGATAGTCCCGGTAGCCAAGTTTCTCAACGTGACAGTCCAAAATAGCGGGATTGTTACACTCCAAACAACCATGCACCAAGGGCAGAGTGTTCCAAGGCTGAATATGCTTTGATAAATCAGCCAACACACAAACGCGAGCGCTCCAGCAACTCCGACGTTGAACAAGATCCAAAACCATCGAGCAAATTTAGCTCCCGCAATGATTCCAACTCCGACGGCGATCGGCGCGACAAAGCCGCCGAGTCCCAGTAGCGGATTTGGAAAACCAAACACCGATCCTTGCCAGGATTCAAGGTTTGCTCCGCACTGAACGACGATGCTGAAATCGCAACCGAGACTCGACCCCGGGTTCGTGAGTGTTTGAATCTTGGCAATCGTCAACTCCCAAGAAGCCCAGAACCCTATTGCGCCCGCGACGACAAGAAATAGCGGGAGGATTAGCGAACTTTGGGTTTTATTAGTGTTAGGCACGAAATAAATTATTTCAGGTGAAATATCGCTCTACGCGTACCGCATGAGATAATAGGTCAACCGGATCGGGCCGCGCCCGAAACGGTCTAAGAAAGCTTCCCGGTCATCGCGCCGGGTCACATGCACCATTGACGGTGTGGAAATTGCGTAATAACGCAGAGGATTTGCGGTTCGTCGAGAGTTCGATTTAACCGCCCGAGATTTTGCATTGACGGATGGCGCGGCCATTCGAAGATGCGGGGAGTGCACCAGAGATGGTGGAAGAAACAGAAAATAAAAAAAGCAAGACTCCAGCGAAAGTTGCTGCGACAAAGAAAACGGCACCTAAGTCAGCGAAGTCCGCGGCGATCAAATCCAAGTCGGCGACCCTAGACCAGGGTTTGGTTCCGCAGGATGCCGAAGGATTCTCTGCGCCAAAGCGGGGGAGCTCTAAAGCCTCAAGTGCAACCAAGAAGACGACGGTCGCGTCAAAGTCCAAAGCTGTAGCGAAAGAAACGACAAGCGAATCAGCCCCGAAGCAAGCTACTGCTATCGGGCTGTCGCCACTGTTCCAAGCTCCTGATCTGCCTACCGTCAGACCAGCTAAATCGAAGTCTGCAGAAAGCTCGGATGATCAAGGGAGTTCACTTCGACACCGTGCCAGAAGGCGAGCAGGTGAAGAAGGCGATGTAGCATCAACGAATCCCAACACGGTCGTAAAAGTTCGGCAACCACGCAAGGAACAGCAGGTTTCGACCGAACCTCAGAAGGTGAAAGGCTCTACAAGGCTAGAAGCCAAGAAGCAGCGCAGGCGCGACGGCAGGGATGCCGGAAGGCGTCGCACGATTATTACCGAAGCCGAGTTCTTGGCCAGGCGGGAAAGTGTCGATCGAGTTATGGTTGTGCGTTCCAACTCGGACCGCATCCAGATCGGTGTACTAGAAGATGGTGTTCTTGTTGAGCACTATGTGGCGCGCGCGCAAGAGGCTTCGCTAATCGGAAATGTTTACATCGGAAAAGTTCAAAATGTGCTTCCGAGCATGGAAGCCGCTTTTGTCGATATCGGGCGTGGGCGAAACGCAGTCCTCTACTCCGGAGAGGTTGATTGGGATGCTGCCACCGAGGTCGCTAGTGAGAGCAAACAGCAACCCCGTCGGATTGAACTCGCACTAAAACCCGGCGATCGAGTACTGGTTCAAGTAACAAAAGACCCGGTTGGCCACAAGGGGGCGCGACTGACGAGTCAGGTCTCACTCCCCGGCAGATACCTCGTGTACGTCCCAAACGGTTCCATGAATGGGATTTCGCGCAAACTACCCGATACGGAACGAACTCGTTTGAAGAAAATTCTCAAAGAGATCCTTCCCGAGAACGTCGGAGTGATCGTCCGAACAGCGGCAGAAGGCGCGAGTCAGGAACAGCTAACACTTGACGTGACCAGACTTGCCGCACAGTGGGACGAGATTAGTGCTGTCACAGAATCAACCCCGGCTCCGGCGTTATTGCACAGCGAACCAGACTTGCTCATAAAGATCATCCGTGATGTGTTCAACGAAGACTTTCAGAAACTGGTTGTTTCGGGTGACGATGCAATGGCAACGATTCAAAGCTACTTGCGGTTGGTGGCACCGGACCTCGCCGAACGGGTTGAGCGATTCCAAGGAGATCGCGACGTATTCGACGAATTCAGGGTTTCTGAGCAGATCGAGAAAGCGTTAGATCGAAAGGTTTGGCTGCCTTCCGGCGGATCACTGATTATTGACCGTACCGAGGCGATGACCGTTATCGATGTGAACACAGGAAAATTCGTCGGTTCCGGTGGAAACCTCGAAGAGACGGTAACCAAGAACAATCTTGAAGCTGCCGAAGAGATAGTAAGGCAACTCCGCTTGCGGGACATTGGCGGAATCATCGTCGTGGACTTTATCGACATGGTTCTTGAGTCAAACCGTGATTTGGTCTTGCGAAGACTCATCGAGTGCCTTGCTAGAGACAGGACAAAGCATCAAGTAGCCGAAGTTACTTCGCTTGGCCTAGTCCAGATGACCAGAAAGAAGCTCGGGCTAGGGCTTGTGGAGTCATTCAGCGAACCCTGCGACATTTGCGGCGGCCGGGGGATAATCATTCACCACGACCCGGTATCAAAGCACAAATCCGCGGCTCATGATTCAAAGCGTTCGTCAGCAATTTCGGAGTCGTCGCATTCAAAGGCCACGAACGGTACGCATGCCATTACCGAGGACGTAAAGAATGCTCTGGCCAAGATTGCTGCAAGCACCATTCCTACCAATAACGCTGACTCTTTGGCCCACGAATCAGAATCAGCCAACGAGATACCTGTAGCGCAATCGGGATCGGAATTTGGGCACGAAAGCGCGATTCCTGATTCCGTAGAAATTCTTGATATTCCTGTAAAACGCCGTGAGCGCGCACCAAGAAGGATTAGCGCGAAGGATGCTGAACAGCTTTTGGACTCCGTTCTCGACTCGCTTCCCGAGGGTGCTCCAGCCAAAAGCGCCGGCAGAAGGCCACGTCGGGCCAGTTCGGCAGACTTGAGTTTGCCGAACAGTTAGGAGGAGATCTGACTGCCGGAACCGGATCGCATTTTGCGTTCCCGGCGCTCGCGTTGAGTTACCCTTAGCCCGCTCGATTTCAAGCGTTTTACAAGTTCTCGATTGCTCACAAGTAGTGCTCCCGCATTCACGAACTCCAAGTGGCGACTTGCCGGAATGTCGTAGTGATCAAGATCGAATGCTCGGGCGGGAAGCCCCACGGCACTTGCGAATTCGTGAAGTTCTTCGAGAGATTCATCGCTCACAAGGTGAGCCCAAAGCGTGCCATGCGCAGGCCAGCGTGGCTCATCGATAAGAACCGTCATGAAAGCGAGTCTAAACAAGAGCCTAAGTTTGACCGCCCGGTCTATCTCAGGTAAGATCGAACCTCGGCGCATCTTGGGTAAAGCCTGTTTTAGCGCCAACGTCTTGAAGTTTTTGACAGTCCCAAAACACTAGGGGTTCTAAGTGGTTTACGCAGTTGTGCGCGCCGGTGGCCGCCAAGAAAAGGTTGAGGTCGGTACCGTTGTGGTTATCGATCATGTAAAAGCCGAGAAGGATGGCACAATCAGCCTGACTCCAGTGCTGTTCGTCGATGGCGACAAGATCACCCATGACGCAAAATCACTCGCCAAGATCACGGTGAAAGCGGAAGTCATCAACGATCTTCGCGGACCGAAAATCAACATTCAGAATTACCGCAACAAATCGGGTTACAAGCGACGTATGGGACACCGTTCCGAGCTCACCAAAATCCGCATCACGAGCATTAAGTAGAGGGCAAGACTAATGGCACACAAAAAGGGAGCTAGTTCCTCTCGAAACGGTCGCGATTCGAACGCGCAACGTCTTGGAGTGAAACGATTTGGCGGCCAGACCGTCAACGCCGGTGAAATTCTCGTCCGCCAGAGGGGTACACATTTTCACCCTGGTGAGAACGTGGGTCGCGGTGGAGATGACACGCTATTTGCGCTTTCGGCTGGATCGGTTGAGTTCGCCTCAAAGGGTGGTCGCAAGGTAGTCAACATTGTGACGGGAGCCTAAACCGCCTGTTTCAAAGGCCAAGACAAGATTTATCTTCGTTGGGGCGAGCTAACGCTCGCCTTCGGCGTTTAATGGGCGGTGGAGGAACACGTGGCTGAGTTTGTAGATCAAGTAACTTTGCACCTTCGCGCCGGTAGCGGCGGAAATGGATGCGTGTCAATCCGTCGCGAAAAGTTCAAACCTCTCGCAGGCCCAGACGGTGGCGACGGCGGGAACGCCGGAGACATTATTGTCGTGGCCGATCCTCAAGTGACAACTTTGCTTGGATTCAAACGTGCACCGCATCGCAAGTCAGACAACGGTGGCCCCGGAATGGGCGACAATCGCACCGGGTTTAGTAGTCCCGATGTTTTACTTTCCGCCCCTATCGGAACAGTCATCAAAGACAGCAACGGTGTTACCCTTGCCGACCTAAAACGCCCGGGAGAAAGGTTCGTTGTTGCAGAAGGTGGGCAAGGTGGCCTTGGTAATGCTGCACTTGCTAGCACTAAACGTAAAGCCCCCGGTTTCGCTTTGCTTGGCACTCCTGGTTGGGAAGGCGATGTAATTCTCGAACTGAAAGTGATGGCGGATGTCGCGCTTGTCGGCTATCCTTCCGCGGGCAAATCGAGCCTCATCGCAGCAATGTCCGCTGCAAGGCCGAAGATCGCCGATTACCCGTTCACAACTTTGCAACCGAATTTGGGAGTCGTGGATGCGGAAGGAGTGCGATACACGATCGCGGATGTTCCCGGATTGATTGAGGGGGCAAGCGAAGGCAAGGGACTCGGTCTCGAATTCTTGAGGCACGTCGAGCGATGCACCGTTATCCTTCACGTGCTTGACTGCGCGACACTTGAGCCCGGTCGAGATCCTCTAACTGACCTCGACGTGATTTTGAATGAGCTCAGGTCATACGAGGTTGAGGGTGGTCAAGTGCCGCTAATAGATCGACGCCAACTAGTGGCACTAAACAAGGTTGACGTGCCCGAAGGCAAGGAACTAGCTGACCTGGTTCGCAGCGAACTGGAGGCCCGCGGTTACGGAGTGTTTGAAGTGTCCGCAGTGAGTCACGAAGGGCTCCGGGAACTTTCGTTTGCATTGGCGAGTCTGATCCGAGAGGACCGTGCGAACCTTGCCGTACCTGAAGTAGTAACAATCAGGCCAAAACCCGCAGATGCGTCTGATTTCGAGGTCAAAGTCGAAGGCGGCTCAAGCGGAAATACTTTCCGGATTATCGGTCGCAAAACAGACCGCTGGGTAGCGCAAACGGATTTCGAAAATGACGAAGCAATTGGCTACCTGGCGGACCGGCTTGCCAAGCTCGGCGTGGAGGAAGCACTCGTAAAAGCAGGTGCAACTTCGGGGTCTAAGGTTGTCATAGGTGCGGGTAAAGGCGTGGATTTCGATTGGGAGCCAACGCTAACTTCAACTGCCGAGCTGATCACAAGTCCGCGAGGCTTGGACGCCCGCTTAGACGCACAGCAGCGTCCCTCCAGAGCGCAACGTCGAGAAGATTACTTCGATCGGATGGATGCAAAGGCTGCTGCCCGCGCAGAGCTCGAGCAAGAGCGCAAATCCGGACTCTGGACGCAACAACACGACAACACAGCAAAAGGGTCCGATCCAGAGGATGAGTCAGCAACTTAGTTCCCGCAATCAAATTCCAAGCGCGCGTCGAGTAGTAGTCAAAGTCGGTTCGTCCTCGATTAGTGGAACCAATGCGAGCCAATTGCCTAACCTTGTTGACACGATCGCGGTTTGTCACAGTTCCGGAACAGAAGTGGTCTTAGTTTCCTCCGGGGCGATCGCAACCGGTTTGCCTTTTCTAAACCTCAGTTCAAGACCAACAGACCTTCCCACTCAACAAGCCGCCGCAGCGGTAGGACAGTCATTGCTCATCCACCGCTACCAAGTTGCGTTGGAGCGTTACGCGATTACAGCGGGTCAGGTCCTGCTGACAGCCGGGGATTTGGAAAATGTTGAGCATCGAGATAACGCCAAGCGCGCAATGGAGCGACTTTTGGCGCTACGGATTCTTCCAATCGTGAACGAAAACGACACGGTCGCAACTCATGAGATCAGGTTCGGCGACAACGATCGCTTGGCTGCACTTGTTAGCGAACTAGTTGACGCCGACCTGTTGCTCTTGCTTTCGGATGTTGACGGCTTGTACACGAAACCGCCATCAGAGCCTGGTGCCGAAATAGTTCGCGAAGTCGGGTTTGATGATCGGCTTGAAGGGATAAGCCTTGGGGGAGTTGGGTTGGCGGGACTCGGCACCGGTGGTGCTGTAACCAAAGTCTCCGCTGCTAGGCACGCCAATTCGGTCGGAATACCGACCCTGCTGACATCCACAGAACAATTTGCGGCTGCTCTTGCCGGCGAACATGTTGGAACTTGGTTCGAACCGGCGATCGAAAGAACCGCGTAGCAAGCGTCGAATTTCCAGTTCAATCCTTAGACCTGTGTCTGAAACAGGGTAGATTGGGTTCGGCGTTCATTTGAGTTGAGTTTGGAACGGAGTTGGGATGTTGCCATTGGTACTTGCGGCGGTTGAGGAGCGGGCTCCGTTGATTATGCCAAACTGGGCGTTCCCGCTCACAGCATTCATTGTGTTCACCGTTCTTGGTGTGATCACTTGGAGTTTTCGAGATGTCGCCAACCGTCACGGCGGGCGCGCCCACTCCGACCGTAACGAGCACTCCGGGCACTAGGCGGAAAATCTATGGCCGCCCTTGCGCAAAGGCGCCCACGAATAGGCGTCATGGGTGGCACGTTTGATCCAATTCACCACGGCCACTTGGTTGCAGCGAGTGAGGTACGTCAGCACTTTGATCTGGATAGCGTGATTTTCGTCCCGACAGGTCAGTCGTATCAGAAGCGCGATGTAACAGAACCGGAACACCGCTATTTGATGACTGTTATTGCAACTGCCGCTAATCCGTCGTTTTCGGTGAGCCGAGTGGATATTGATCGAGAAGGGCCGACTTATACGATTGACACTCTTCGCGAGATGCATGAACTCAATCCGGATGCCGAAATATTCTTCATTTCAGGAGTCGACGCGTTAGCCAATATTTCCGAGTGGAAGGATGCCAGTTATCTGTTCGAACTGGCACATTTTGTTGCTGTGAGTCGGCCGGGGCATTCCTTGAAAGTTACTGGATTGCCCAAAGAGCACGTAAGCTTGCTGGAAGTGCCCGCTCTGGCGATCTCATCTACAGACTGTAGGAGCAGAGTGAACCGGGGATTCCCGGTCTGGTACCTAGTTCCAGACGGGGTCGTGCAGTACATCTCCAAATATCATTTGTATCGGAGTTCAACGTGACAACCTCGCAAGATGAGCGCCCCACGAGCCGTAGGGCTCGGCGGGAGAGCGAGCGCGGTTTCGCAGAGTCTGGACCTTCAACACCGGTACCGCAATCGCAGTCTAGTTATAGCCCTGATCAGGTATTTCCAGGATTTGCCAGTCATTCAGAACAGCCAGCAGCGGCTCATGAATCAAGACACGGCGCTGTTCCCGCGGAGCAGCCTTTGCGGCGGCCTCGGGCATCCGGAAACCCTCGCGACGACGATAACCCACCCCAGTTCCGTGCAAGGGACTTTTCGCCTGAAGGCCGGGGAACTTCGTTCACCGCAACACCCCAAGTACCCTATACACCGCCATCAGTCGGCAGTGAGAGTCTCACTTACCAAACCTTGCTAGGTGGCGCTCAAGCCTCAAGCGCTCCTCAATTTGCTGCGACCCCAGACACCCCAAAAGTGGTCACAGAATCCCCCTCGCCTTTTGGCTTTGACCCAGGACCGGTTGAACAGACCCTAAGTCGCCGTGAGCTTCGAGCACTGCGAGACGCTGCCTTAGCGCAAGAGCCAGGCGCCGCATCCGATGGCTTGACAACGCAACTGCCTCCGTTGGTTGAACCCAACGTTCAATCAACCCCAAGTGCGACTCAAACGTTCTTTGCGACTCCAACTCAAGAGCCGGCCTTCAACTTTGCGCCAATACCTCCGCAGCCTCAACCAGTCGTACAAGAAGCCCCGATTCGCGAAGTGATCACTGCACCGGAGGTTTACTCAACCGGAACCGCCCCTTCTGCCACAGACGATGACGCGTTCTCGGCACTAATCGGGCATCACCGCAGGGATGTTGCCGCCAGCGATTCGATCACAACAAGCGCGTTGATCATGCCAGCTTTCCCGCAAACCGGGCAAATAACCTCTCCGCTAAGCGGCACCGGCGAAATCCTTCTAACTGGTTCTGTGAATTTGCCGCACAGCCTCGCAACCACTGGCCTGAACCCCGCGAGGTTCGATTCGCCAGATATCGACAAATTCTTCGAAACCTCCGATCGCGAAATGATTTCCCCGGATGCGGCGCCAGTTAGTGCGTCAAGTGCTGTGAGTTCACACACTTCGACCCAGAGTGTACTGATTTCGAAGCCGCCAAGGGGCGGAAAGATGGTAATGGTGCTTGGCGTGACTGGCGCGGCTCTTGCAGTCGGAGTAGTACTGCTTTTCGCCGCCGGAATGATCTTCAAGATCTTCTGATTGGTATTCGTGAAGCACTCTACATTTGCGAGGAAGCTGTGACAGTTTCCAAGACAACTTTGCGAGATTTGAGCACCGCGATCGAGGCAGCGGAATCGAAGCAAGCTGAAGATTTGGTTGCCCTAGACGTGTCGCTACCGCTGCCATTTGCAGAAGTGTTTCTGCTTGCCAGCGGTAGAAGTGAACGCCAAGTTCTTGCCATTGCCGAAGAAATAGAGGACAGGCTTCGAGACATCGATGTGAAACCGTTGCGGCGTGAGGGTAGGCGAGAAGGTCGCTGGGTGTTGCTCGACTTTGGTGATCTCGTGGTGCACGTATTCCACCAAGAGGAGCGAATGTACTACTCGCTTGAGCGCATTTGGAAGGACTGCCCGGTCATCCCCTTGGGCAGTTAGCATGTCCGAACTCGTCAGGTGGGATGCTACTCCCGCAGATCCAATCGAGAACATTCGCCGAATCGAAGAGTGGGTGGACGAGCTACTGGGTATGGATTTGGTTTCGGAATTCGCAGGCGATAGCTCCAAATTTGCAAGCCTTGAACTTGTGGCAAAACTCGAAGCGCTCGACAATTTCGCAACACTGAATTGGGATTTTCGCGCAGGCCGCGAACGAAACCTCGCGCTCGAACCAATTTTCACTAAGGCGCAATCGGCCGCAATTGACTCGGCTGCTGCGCGATTGTGGCTGGATGGCACACCCACGCCGCGCAAGAAGAAATACGACTCAGCAATCATGACCGGTGGCATGGTGAGGGCAGGAATTGTAAAACCCCGCTTCCTGGTTGAACTCTCGGAATCCGGAGTTGAATTCGGCGAGGCGGTGTTTCTCGGTGCTAGTCGCGCTTTCGCCGGGGATGAGGTGGCTTTATCCGAGCGACTCGGAGTTGATGGTGACAACGAGATTGACGCAATGCGAACCGGGATGACTCAAGCGTTTGGGCTTGGAACTCCAACGGAACACCGAAGTGGCGGGACAGGTTTCGGCTATTGGGAAGAGACGGAATGGCAACACGGCCAGCAGATGTTTAGGGTGATAGCGGCGCCATCATCCGAACCCAACTCGCGTCGAGCAAACACGCTCGACACATTCAGGTATCTGGCGGGCTCAATAGATCCAGCTTCAAAGTCAATTCTTGTTGTGACCACTCCGGTTTATGTGCCGTACCAAGCCGCGATGGCTGTCATGGCATTCGGTTTGGAACGGGGGTGTTGCGTCGAGACGGTTGCCGTGAGTGATTCGGCAAATGATCTTGGCCTAGACACTCAGATTTTTGGCCAACAACATAAGCTCCAAGAATTACGGTCTGCCATTCATGGTTACCGCATTCTGATTGGCGAACTACTAAGCGGTAGATAAATAATCAATTACCGACCCGTGAGCGATCCGGCTTTGCTTGCAAAATAGTACTAGCCCGACCGGTTCGAACCTGTCAGAATTACCCCAACGCCCGACCAGCGCAAGGATCAAACACATGAGAACTCTACGTTCCCTGTTATTTGTAGTACCGGCCATCGTCCTCACGGCTGGTACCCCGGTGCGAGCTGTGCGCCCTAGGGGAGGCGACGCGGCATG
>JAHBSS010000014.1 GCA_019639015.1 Cryobacterium sp.
ACCAATTTTCGCGTCCGGCAAAGAGTCGTCGAAGCCGTGATCGAGTGGCCTGGCCGCACCGGGAGCCGGAATCAACTCGGTCCAATTTGGGATGCTGCTCCAAGCTTGCTTGCTTCCGAAGAAAGCAGCGACCTTCTCGAGCTGATTGTGTTCAATCCAGTGCAACGGGCCTTCCGGTGCCTTCGCCATCGGCTTCATGACAAATTGCTTGACAATCCAACGCGGAACTAGCCGTCCGAATCCGAACCTTAGTGGCCATGCTGAGTGTGCGACGACTTGCTTTACGTATTCGTCCATCCCGTCGCGCCGAAACTTCAGAAAATTCTCCAACCGATCGGAGTCCAGATACCACTGACAATGAAAGTTCCTTAGCGCAAACCAATTCCGCTCGACCAGTTGCGGCAATTGACCTAGCCCCAACGCACCAAAGATCCGGTTCAAGTAATCGAGGTAATTGGTTCTGCAACGCGGTCCTCCGCCAATGTTGTAGACCTGTCGCCAGAAGGCTTCTGGCACGGATTCCTCACAAGCATTCGCCATGAGCAACCCAGAATCTCTAGCTGTCACAAACTCAAACACCGTATTGAGAGGTTGATGAAACAAAATCGGGTGTAGCAAGCTCAGCAACTTTGGAATGCAAATAAAGGTCTGCCGAAGCGAAACCCAGTGTTGAAGTCCAGACTCAATGACCAATCGCTCAGCTTCAATCTTGCTCACGGCATAGTGATCATCGATGGACGGCGTGACAGGATCGCCAACCCGGCCCCAGTGGATCGGCGGCAACCGGTCACCGGTCATGGCGACGGATCCAACCGAGACAAGTCGAATTGCGCTTGGGTTCGGTTGTGCGTTTATTGCGCGAAGAATGTTCCGAATCGAGCCGACATTGATTTGCTCAGCAGCAACCGGGTTCTTGTCGGCGGCAGGTGAAATCAACGCAGCCGTATGCAACACGAAATCCGCACCGGTCACACATTCGAGCACGGTTTCGTAATCACGCAAGTCACCCCAGACGATTTTCACCCCGGGTTCCTTACGGTATCGTCGCAGAAACTTCCTGCCGTGTCTCGTGTCGTGAGCGAGAAGAACGATGTTGAACCGATCTCGACGCTCAAGTAGCTCCGTTAGAGTTGCCGACCCCATCGACCCTGTTGCACCCGTCAGGAACACCGTCTTCTTCACGGTCAGAATATGACCCCCAGAACATCAAGTTGCCACTGCGCGAGCACCGCGATGATGAGATAGCAGACAATCGTGATCAGCGGGATCCACGAGAACATCTTCGCGGATGATGACCGAAGCCGAGCTGGCACGCTTAGCTTTGAGTATCCAAGTGTGTAAAACCAGGCGATAAAGAACAGCGGAATCGTTACCGCCCAAGTGACCATGCACCACGGGCAAAGCACTCGAAGACTGAAGATACTTTCTGACACAAACCAGACGACCAACGCGAAAGCTCCAGTTGCGGCGAGACTGAACAGCGCCCAAAACCAGCCGGCCATGCGCGCTCCAGCCAGCAATGCGACCCCGATCGCGGCTACGGCTGGCCAAAACGCTAGCCCAAGTACCGGGTTTGGAAATCCGAACACTTGACCTTGAGCCGAGTTCAAATTCGTACTGCAAGCAACAAGCACACTGAAATCGCAATTGAGGCTTGTGTTGGGATTCTCGAGTAACGCGATCTTGTCCATGATGAGTGCGAACGCAGCGTACGCCCCAATTGCGCCGAACACTATTAGCGAAATTGCAAGACTTAAGGGCTTCTTAGCTACCGCTTCATCCACCTATTAATTGTCTCATTTACGGCTGGGTGCGCTTTCGGGATCGACCGTGACAATACGCGGTTCGAACCCAATGAGTACCTTTTGCCCTGGCCTCAATGAACTGTTGCGACCGAAGGAAGGCGCGAAAGTGGCGCCTTCCACAAAGCGCACGTTTCCGTCGTCATCTATTTCACCTTCAACGAGGTTCGGCCCAAAAATTGAGCTTGCAAAACCCGCACTCGATTGCAAAAACAATGCGGATGCCTCACCAATTGCGGTAATCTTGCCCTCCTCGATGATCGCAATTCGATGCGCGAGTTCGAGGGCGTCGTTCACATCGTGAGTCACGAGAATTGCCGATGTGCCGGATTCCCTAAGTTGCTCCCGGAGCAATTCGCGCAATATCGATGCCGTATCAACATCCAACCTCGCCATTGGTTCATCCAATAGCAGCACTTCTGGCTCAGTAGCAAGCGCTCTGGCAATCGCAACCTTCTGTTGCTGGCCGCCTGAAAGCTGCGCTGGCTTGCGCTTCGAGAACTCGGTTAGGTGCACACGGTCCAACCATTCACTAGTCAACCGCAAAGCGTCCGTCTTGGATTTGTTTGAACTGCGAAGTGCGAATTCAATATTCTTCGCGACACTCAAGTGTGGGAACAGCAAAGGTTCTTGACCAAGTAGTCCAATTCGTCGCTTGGCTGTGGGGATCGCGACCCCACTTGCGACATCGGTAAGCACTCGACTTCCTAGCCGAATACTGCCCTGGGAAACAGAAGCCAGTCCCGCGAGCGCATTCAGTAATGTGGATTTCCCAGCGCCGTTTGGTCCGAGGATCGCAAGAACCTCGCCGTTTCCAAGCTCGAACTCGGCTTCAAGTTCAAACTTTCCGCGATTGGCGCGAACATCAACCTTGAGACTCAATTCAAGCCTCCGGGGCTTCGGCGCCAACTACGGAGCATTAGCAAGATGATGATGGCAACGAAAATGAGCAGGAGGGAAAGTGCAACGGCAGAGTCTTGCCCAACCCCGGCACCGTTGAACGCTGTGTAGATTGCCAACGGCATGGTTTGCGTGATTCCCGGTGCATTTCCCGCAAATAGTGCTGTGGCACCAAATTCGCCTAACGCGCGGGCGAAGCACAAAATTATTCCCGAGGCGAGCCCAGGCAAAACCAACGGCAACGTGATTTGAGCAAACACTCGCCACCTTCCTGCACCCAGGGTCGCAGCAACCGTTTCGAAGCGAGTTCCCGCCGTGCGAAGCGCACCTTCAACCGAAATCACTAGGAACGGCAAAGCCACAAAAGATTGAGCCAGAACAACCGCGGCGGTCGTGAACGGGATCCGAACTCCAAACCACAAATCAAGGTATTGCCCGACCAACCCGTTTCTGCCAAGCAAGTACAACAGTGCCATACCCCCAACAAGCGGCGGCATGACGAGCGGTAGCGTTGTTAGCGTTCTGAGGATGCCCGCAAGCCACGATCTTGAGCGAGAGATTAGAACCGCTAGCGGAACACCGACGACCGCGCAAAGTACGGTGGCAATTGTTGAAGTTTGCAAAGAGAGCCAGAGTGCCGACTGCGATTCAGTTGAAGAGATCGCGGTCGGCAGATTTGGCCAATCTGCTCTGGCGATCAAGCCGAGAATCGGTAGCACAAGCAGTGCAAGTCCAATGAATGCTGGAATCGACAATAGCCTTGGTGCGGCGATCGCCTGACTGTAGGTTCTGCCTGCTGCCTTTCGTCGCGCTGGGTCTCGCTCAGTCTCGGTCGCGCCGCCAGCTCGGTTGGGTTGTGCCAGTTCACTCACGCCGAACCAAATCCGTACTTTTTCAAAATGGCTTGACCTTCACTTGAGAGCACAAACTCCACGAATTTCTTCGCGATTGGATCCGCGCCCTTCATGGTTGCGATTGGGTATTTGTTCCTGACTTGATCCGCAATTGAGATTGCAACGCCTTCGACAGAGCCTTTCGTGGATGCAACATCGGTTGCGTATACCAATCCAGCGTCCGCTTCACGAGCTTCAACTTTCGCCAAAACAGCCCGCACGTTCTGTTCCTCGCTGACTGGCTTCACGGTGACTCCCGCAAGTCCAAATATTTTCAACGCGAGTGCGCCACAGGGCACAGCGGAAGCACAAACGACCACTTGCAGTTTCGGATCTTCCAGGTCCCTAATCGATCTGATACCGCTCGGGTTTCCCGGAGAAACTGCAATCTCCATGACATTGCTCGCGAAAAACTCTGGTTCTCCGTCAATCTCGGGCGCGACAGCCTGCATATTTGGCGAGTCGGCTGATGCGAATATGTCAGCCGGAGCGCCCTCGTTGATTTGAGTTGCAAGCGTAGCCGAGCCGTCAAAATTCACTGGAGCGATCTTCACGCCCGGGTGTTGTTCTTGAAACTTTGCGACGAGTTCAGCAAAAGATTCGGTTAGAGAGGCCGCCGCAAAGATCCGCAGAGTTCCATCTCCATCGACTACGGGTTTGCTGGAAGAATCAGTTGGGGCACTCGGTACGAAACCCGAGCACGCCGACACCGACCCAACAAGAATGAGCGAGATCGCAGCTCCGAGAAACAACTTCTTTCTCATGAGTGGCGCGGCGTTTCGATCACAACCATGGTTGCCTTGACGACAGCAACCGCGAGGGTACCGACTTCTAACCCAAGTTCCTTGACGGCCTCAGTAGACATGAGCGAAACGATTCGGTACCTGCCGCACTGCAATTCAACTTGCGACATGACCGGATCTGAATGCACTGCAGTGACAAGCCCCGTCAACTGATTTCGGGCGCTCGTCGCGATTGGGGTTTCACCACTTTGGTTTTGCGAGTTCTGCTTCAACCATGCCGCTAGTTTCGACCCTTCAATTTCGAGTCGACCCGTCTCGCCTTTGCTGGCATCCAAATCACCGCTAGTCACCCAGCGACGAACAGTGTCATCACTAACACCCATCAATTCTGCAACTTCACTGATTCTGAATCGCGTCACAAAATACACTATATAACCGTATTTGCGTCTGTAATTACCGTTTTCCGCCGGAGGAATGCACCGCTCGCTCAGAAGCTAGAGTTGAACTGTGGCGCATTCGGGTAGCGAGCAACAGTTTGTGACTGTCGAGGAGTACCGCTCTCGCGTACTCGAATTGATAGCCCCGCTTCCACCGGTTACAACCGCGCTTTCTAATTGCTTGGGCCGCACTTTAGCGGAAGCCGTTATCGCCAAAGTAGACGTTCCTGGCTTCGATAACTCAGCGATGGATGGTTACGCGATTCGACTTTCCGATGCGCTTGGCGCTAGCGAATCCACCCCGATTGAACTCGAAGTAACCGGAGATATCGCCGCGGGTTCCGCCCTCAACCTTGAACTACTACCGGGATGTGCAATTCGAATCATGACTGGCGCACCGATTCCAAGTGGTGCGGACTGTGTGGTCCCAGTTGAGGATACTGACCGAGATTTTGAAAGGGGAGCACTCTGTGGCTCGATGCGGATTCAAGTGCTACGCGAGCCAAAACCTGATGCACACATTCGACCCGCCGGTGCCGACATCCGGTTAGGCGCCCAAGTTCTAAGCAAAGGAATCGCACTTACCGCAAGAGACCTCTCTGCAGCAGCGGCAACCGGCAACGCACAGTTGCCTGTAATCCCGGCACCGAGAGTCGGAATCATCTCAACCGGAACCGAATTACAACGACCCGGCGAACCACTTGGGTCGGGTCAGATTTACGACTCGAATTCGATGTTACTTGCTGGCCTTGTAATAGAAGCGGGTGCGATAGCTGTTCCGCTTGAGTCAACTACCGATGATCCCGCCCAGTTGTACCGACAACTCGAAGTCCAAGCCCCGAAACTCGATCTGATAGTTACATCAGGTGGCGTGAGTGTTGGCGCTTACGACGTTGTAAAGGAAGTGCTCACTCCACTCGGTTTCTGGTTTGGAAAGGTAAAGATGCAGCCGGGAAAGCCTCAAGGCTGCGGAACGCTCGAGGACGGCACACCTCTCATCGCACTTCCCGGAAACCCCGTGAGTGTGTTCGTGTCTTTTGAAGCATTCGTCAGACCGGCTATTCAAAAGTTGAGTGGTCGACTCGAGTTGATGAGACCAACGACTACGGCTGTTGCGAAGCAAGCCTGGCGCTCACCTGCTGGCAAAATCCAATTCATGCCGGTACAAATCATCAACGAATCATCAATCGACGAATTGAACCGCTGTGAACCATTCGTCATTCCGGCAACGTCCGGGGGTTCGGGTTCTCACCTTGTGGCGAGTCTCGCTAAAGCGGATGGCCTAGCGATCATCCCCGAGTCCGTTGAAGAAGTGCGTGAAGGCGATCAAGTAGAGATAATCGATGTGCGATGAACGAACAACCATTCACCCATCTTGATTCCGCCGGTAAGGCGCGAATGGTCGATGTGACCGAGAAACAACCAACCGTACGAGAGGCAACTGCCGAAGGATTCGTGACTTGCGCTGCAGAAGTAGTCAAGGCCTTGCGCGACGGGACGGTGCCGAAGGGTGATGTGCTAGCGGTGGCCCGAATTGCCGGAATTCAAGCTGCTAAGCGCACTCCGGAACTACTTCCGCTAGCGCACCTCATCGGTGTACACGGCGCAACTGTCGACCTCGAAATTACGGATGATGGGGTGGCAATTTCTGCAACCGTCAGAACCGCTGACCGGACCGGTGTGGAAATGGAAGCACTCACATCCGTGAGTGTTGCGGCCCTGGCAATTGTTGACATGGTGAAAGGAATCGACCGCACAGTGGAAATTAGCGGCGTGCGCCTTTTGTCAAAATCTGGTGGGCGCTCAGGTGAATGGCGCCGTCCCGTTTGAATCCGAAACCAAGCTGACTAGTGATCGCCGTCTCGTAATTGGTCAAGCACATGTGGAACTAGCGGCAAAAGTGTTCCCAAACCTTGCTCAACCGCTGAAACCGAACCCGGCAGATTAACAACGAGCGCTCGATTGCCGCTTGCAACACCAACGACGCCCCGGCTGAGCACCGCCAGCGGATTGGATTTCGCCCCCTCTAGTCGCAATAGCTCGGCGAAGCCAGGAATTTCAAAATCGATTACCGCTCGGGTTCCCTCCGGGGTGCGATCTCTCGAAGTTACCCCGGTTCCACCAGTCGTGACTATGAGCGTTGCACCATTTGCGAGCGCGGACTTTAGCGCCTCTTCAACACTGGCGGCGCCATCCGAAATGATTCTGGAACCCACCTCGAAACCGGCGTTCTCAAGTAGTTCAACCGCTTTGGGGCCCGACAGATCGACCCGTTCACCGCGAGCGCTTCGATCTGAAACGGTAATCACAAACGCTTTCTCACGGTCTGCACTCATACTCCAACCCTAAGTGAGGGTTAGGCTGGAGTCATGGCTGTAGAACCGATTCAAATTCAAACTTCCGCTCCGACAAACGCCCCAACCTCAAGCACGGGTTGTGCTTGTGGGCACGCAGATGAGAGCGAGATTGTGCTCGACACAAGGCAGATTCCGCACGCAATCCGCCATGCAACAATCTTTGGTGCCCTTGGCTCCTTGCAACCCGGGATCAGCCTTGACCTTGTTGCCAACCACAATCCGCTGCCGTTGCTCGCACAGTTGAACGACCGGATGCCTGAAGCATTCGATGTCAGCTACATCGACAATGGTCCCGATGTTTGGAAGTTGCGCTTCACTCGCAACTAGAAGTTCGCACTCTTGCGGCTCTAGAATTTCCAGATGCCGCATCCAACTCGCCGAGTGGCACTACTCGGTTTGGCTTTGCTTGCCGCGTTGCTAAGCGGTTGCGTGAGCGCGCCTAAAACGGCGCTGCTTGGAATGCCGGAGGGCATTTCGATCGATGTTTATCAAGCTCGAATGGATGTTGCCGACCACGTCATCGAAGTTGCCATTCGAAACGACTCAAAGAATTTGCTGACGGTAAAACAAGCTTCGTTCGAATCCGATGTGTACCCCAAAACTGCATACACGAAAGTCCCAACGATGGTCTTGGCTGGAAACACAACAACACTTCGCATTCAGCTACCTGCGGCAAATTGCGAGAACAAGAGTGGCGGCGAACGAATAACGCTCAGCTACGAAGTGAACGGCACCGAAGGAAAAGCGACCGTACCGGTAAAGGATCGAATGAATCAACTTCCGGCGATTGTCGCGGATGACTGCCGAAGCGAAGCGATAGCGAAAGTTTCAACAATTTCAATCGCCGATTCGCTTTCATATTCAACTATCGATGGTGAGAAAGTTGCCGTCATTAAGTTCACGTTTACGCCTACCGGCAAGAAAGGAACACTCGTCTTTGAGGATGTTCGTGGAACCGACTTGCTTAGTATGCGCGATCCGCAATCTCGAGTTGTCGTAGACACTTTGCACCTTGGATTGAACCTCGGTGAAACTACGACACCGACCAACATGGACATTTACGTCGCTCCTGCGCGCTGCGATCCGCACGCGGTACTGGAGGACAAGCAAGGCACAATCTTCAGGTTCCACGTAACAACTGACGACGGCACAGGGCTTCTCTACCAAAAAGTCCCCGATGACGTCCGTACCGAACTGTACGACTACGTTGCTGAGGTGTGTAACTACAGTTGAGCTTGTTCTACTTGGTTACCTGGAACACTCCCATTGCACCCTTTTCGGCATCCGACATGATGTGGGAAACAAACGAATAGTTGCCCGCCTCCGGGAAAGTCAGTTCAACAAAGCCGCCTTGAGCCGGTTGAAGCGCAAGCGTTTGCGATCCACCGGTTCCAGTACTACCGCCGTTTCTAAGCAAGTAATCGCCTTCAAAATACACGGTGTCGAACTGGCCACCGACCACATGGAATGAGGTAGGCCGATTAGGTCCGGCATCCAGCACCCAAATTCGTACCTTCTCGCCAACTTTCACCTGAATCGGGCGGTACTTGTACTGATTTGCGTAGCCATTGAATGCGAGAAGATCGGGGTTTTGGGTTGCGATGCGACGTACATCCGCAACTCCGGATTGAGGACCAAGGTAGAACTCTGATTGCACCATTAGGAACTCTTGATCAACCGCATCCAATCCAGGCGGGTTGATAATTACCGCGCCGAACATGCCGTTGGAAATGTGCATCGACATTGGGGCGGTCGAGCAGTGATAAAGCCAAATCCCCGAGCGTGTTGCGGTGAACGTGTAGGTGAGTTGCTCTCCAGGCTGGATGGTTCGCATCGGTTGATCTGGCGCTAGTGCCCCTGCATGGAAGTCGATCGAATGACCGATTGTGCCGTCGTTGATTAGCGTGATCTCGAACTTGTCGCCGACGTTACCGCGCAAGGTTGGACCGGGCGCTGTGTCGTTGTACGTCCAGAGCGTCTGTTTAATTCCGGGTGCAACTTCTCGCTCAGTATCCCCGACCGTGAACGTGAATTTGTGGGTAGTTTCGGACGGGGCGGGCGCCAACGAAGGATCTCTTGCCACGAAGTCTGTGGCCGGTTGCTTGATTAGGTCGACGTCCTTTGCAGCCGAAGGTCCGGTCGCTTCGCTATGTTCGTTGTGACCCGGTTGCGCTGTTGAACTCGCAGTCGGGGCACCGAGCATCTTTACCGTCATAACCATTCCAAGCAACTTGTGGCCGGCAATTGAACACCAGCCGTCAATGTCGCTTCCGACCAGTTTCACTTTGACGTCTGTGCTCTCACCGGGATTTAGAAGCCCGGATGTCACACCGTTTGCCAGCACAAGGTCGTGTACTTGATTGTCTTTGTTGCTCAACTTGATGACGAGTTTGTCGCCTGCTGGCACCTCAATAACGCTCGGATGAAAGCGCATATCTTTCATGGATACTTCAACTGTTGTCGTATGACCGGTTGCTTTTATGCTTGGCGCTACCGGTTCTAGGTTCAAGCCGGCAGCAACCGGGTCCATTGCAATTCCAGCAGTCATCGCAAGCACGACAGTGGCGACGGCGGCAGCTAAGGCACCTCCACGTTTCGCCGGCGAAGGTTCCGGTCTAGTTTCGACCGGCTTTTTCTTGGCTGCTCGTTCGACGTCAACCTTCTTTCTCGCAACGGTCGCGGCTCGAATCGCAAGTACGAAGAACACGAGAAGAATCACAAATACTAGGAGCGAGTCGACAACTTTCACGTAACTTGGCACCGGCAGCAAGTAGAGCACGATCCCAAGATTCACAACCGCGACGCGATAGAGCGCACCTTTTTCAAGAATTGCGATTGTGCGCCGTGACTGTTCTGGGCCTCCGCCCAGTACAACCGGCAACAAATAGCCGAGCGCGCCAAACAGTACTTGGGCAGCGAAACCGACCGCGAACGGTCCGATGAGCCAAGCGATGTTTGCTGAGACTTGAGTCCAACTTGTTGAAGCGGCAACAACGATTGCGAAACTGGCAACACAAAAAAGGAACCAAGCGTATGCGAACGTAAGGCTCCAACTGGCGAACGTCCACTGACGTGATCCCTTGGCCAGTCTTGCCCCTTCTATTGCGATGAGGATTGCGCCAGCAAGGTAAACAACCACACCCGCGCTGAACAGCATCCTGAGGCTGACGGCGCTTCCAACTCCGACGACCACCAATCCGGCGACGCAAAGCCACAGTGCCCAGCGGCCGACGTCATCCACTCGTTCGGACACTTTGATGTGAAGAACGGTCGGCCAAAGAATCACGAGCGTTCCGACAACCGTAAGTCCCACCCAACCCAAGAGGTTGAACGCGACGTGGGCGGGATAAAGCTGATCGTGCAGCGCTTGAGTGGTTGAGGCTCTCGCCATGAACACTCCGAGGCCGACCCCGACGGCGAGGGCTAGAGGTGCAATAACGTAATACCGTGCGAGCGGGCGAAACCGGGCCGGTAGCGAACCGCGCGATTGCAGGACCAATACAGCGATGTGGGCGAGCGCAACGATTGCAACAACAATCGCACCAGCCAGCACCAACGGCCATACGTTTGTAATCATCCCCGCTACGACGATTGCGGCACCGAGGGTGTGGGTGAACAATCTGATCCCGTGAAAGAACCTTCCGCCAGGTGCCGGACGCCGGAGGATCGTGTCAGCGAAATGCTGGCTCCAAATCAGAATTGCAGTACTCACTGCCCCGAGCAGAAGTAAATGAACCATTAGCCATGATCCATTGGGCAAGAATCGGTGCGCGACAACAGCGACAGCGGTTGCTACGAGCCACAGCGCCACAAGACTGTTCATTATTAGGTACCAGCCGCGACGATTCATTTGGATTCTTTCTTCCTTAATTTTGCTGTCGGCTTTGAAGGTGGGCCCAAGGCCGCCGAAGTTACAGCCAAGATTGCGAACAACAAGACAGAGATGACATTTAGAGCACCACCAAGGTGCAGCGAGAACACACTCCCCCAAGCATCCCCACCGAGCAATCTCAAAACAAGTGAGGCATGAAGGAGCACGACGGGGATGTAAAGAAACGCGCGATACGGCAGGGGCTTTCGAAGTACTGCTGGCAAGATTACGGGCGCGTGAGCCATGATCATCGACATGACAAAACCGAGAAAGATCGAATGCAACGTCGCATCATAAAGCGGCCCGGTTGATGTTGGACCGTTGATCAACCAGACACCGGTCGGCACCAAGAGCCAGATGTACCCAGTCATTAAACAAATCGCCATATAACGAGGCAGACCTGAAGTACTAATGAGCTTGGGTGCGACATCGAACTTGAGTAGCCAGACAACTTGTAACCCAATGCACACCGCCAGGAGTGGATAGCAAACTTGTGGAAACAGCGGTGCAAGCGGCGTGAAAATTACTAGAAGGATCGCAACAGCCAACCCAAACGACTCCGAGCGCACATCCACCGTTGGGGAAACCCGGGCGAGTTCAAGTCGTTCTCCAACGATCGTGAGAATTAGGAACACGGCCATCCCGGGCACCATCGCTGGTATCAACGATCCAACCAGCCAAAGCAATGTTGCGATCAAACCCGCAATTGCACCCAATGCTTGAATCGCAATCGCCGCCGCCGCAAGCCTTTTCCAGATCACTAAGTAGATTCCAACAAGCCCAATGAAGCCGAATGCAATCATGGTTTTGCCGACAGCGCTCGGAGCTTCGCTCAAGAGCACGAGACTTCCGACGCCAAGTAGCGCAGGCGAAAGGTAACCCCACGGCTTTCGGGCCGCGACCGCGCGCTCCAGGACAATGAGAGTTCCAACAAAACCAAACACCATCAAAGGCGCGTGCAAACTCGCAATCTTCGCGAAGTTAAGCGGTGCCCACACTCCGAGCAAGAGCAAAGCCGCGTTGAGTCCTAGAAGTAGCGACAATCCGCCGGGGATCAGAAACAACAAGCGCAAGCCAGTACGATCAAGAACCGGTCGGTCGTTAGATCCGGTCCCGATCCCCTGGCCAGTTGGCCGAAGGGCGGAGGTCACTCTTCAATCGTAGTCAATGCGAGCCGGGAACATCCCGTAGAATCTTTGAGGCTGTGGCTTGCTCACAGCTGACCGGAGGATTCGCCTAGTGGCCTATGGCGCACGCTTGGAAAGCGTGTTGGGTGAAAGCCCTCGGGGGTTCGAATCCCCCATCCTCCGCCATGTGATGAGTCGGGTCATTGTTGACATGCTCCACCGGGTGTGGTGGAGTTACACGCTGCGGCTTAGGCTTGCGCCGGCTCGAGCGGATAGCGCTCAAAGCGCTTCAAGCGCAACAAGTTCATGGAAACGGCTAGGGCAGCTATGACTTGCAACGTGATAAAGCCCCAGAACAACAGTGCGCCGGAAGACATGACTCCGGTGAAGGCGATTCCCACATCCATGACCGCGTGAAACAGCGCGGCGATCAGCACGCTGCCTTTCGCGTGGTTGAACAACCAACCGATGAGCACCGAAGTCGCGACGGTCGAGAGGAAGAATCCGAGAAACGGAATCTGGGACTGAAACGAATCCTTGATGAAGAACAGCGGCAGATGCCACACCGCCCAAATCACGCCGAGAATGACGGATGCCGTGAGCGGGTTGAAGCGGGACTGCAATCTCGGCAGGGCGAAGCCTCGCCACGCTGTCTCCTCGGTGAGCAGCCACATCCACGCGTTGAAGGCGAGCAGCCCGACGAGCGCGCTCGCCGGCACGGCGACGCCCACTGCGGCCGGGGTACCGAGCAGCGAGCCGAGCAGCACGCCGAGCGTTACGAGCACAGCAGGCAGGAACAAAGCCACCGCGTACCAGATCGGATTCACGACGACGCGAATGATTCGAAGCAGGAGGTCTTTCACGGCGGGCCATCCGCCAGTGAGGGCCGCTGTGCCGAAGCTCGCGATCGGAAGGCCGAGCCAGAACGCGAGCGACTGCGGGATGTGCCAGCTAATCAGGCCGTTCTGCTCTGCGATGCTCGTGCCCCAAACGAACCACGTGAGCAGGAACGCGAGAACAAAGAAGGTGATGAGAGGGTAGCGCTTCATTGTGTTGGCCTTTCGGGTTATTGATGCGATTTGGACTTGCGTACTTCGCGGCGTTTGGCCCGAAACACGCGGTTGATGATGAGGGAGAGCGGCACGGCCGCGATCCAGGTGAACTCGGCCGCGGTAGCGCCAGCCAGCGCAGCGACAGGGATCGATAGGAGGAAGATTCCGGGAATCGAGAATGACTGCACTAGCACGTAGCGGAAGACATCAACAGTGACATCTTTCGCTATGAGCCCCTTGTGCCACGCGTAGATCCACAGGGCGCTCATGAGAAATCCGATGGTGGCTATCGTCGCGGCATAGAGGTACACGCTGATGCGGTCGTCCCCGTAACGCCCGAGTAGCGAAGTCGTGAAGGGGAGTGACGCGACGGCGAGCAACATCACGAGGTTGATGCGCACGAGAGTCTGGGTGTAACCGGTGATCGCACGGAACTTGCGGTGGTGAGACATCCATACGGTGCCTATGACGACGAAGCTCAAGATGAAGGACAAGAACTCGGGGGTCAACTCGGCGAGAGCCTTCCCCAACTCAGCGTTGGCAACGTGCGGAACTTTGAGCTCAACGACGAGCAAGGTCATCGCGATCGCGAACACGGCGTCGCTGAAAAACACGAGTCGCTCGGGGCTACCTCCGCCGGCGATGGTGCGGAGGTACCGTTCGTAAGTTGTCACAGTGTCGAAAGATTACTCGGAGGTACGAAGCTTTGTAAATAGGGCACGACGAGCAAATTTCTGCCTGCAGCGTCAACGATGACCGCATACGATTCCCTTGATCAAAAAGCCGAGTCTGATCCTGAGTTAGCGGCTAGCCCTGGCAAAGGCTCCAGGGTAGCTGACGACCAACCCAAAGTCGTCAACCGTGATCACATTCTGGTAGCTAGAGCTTCGTGACTCGTAGCGATACGTATGATCAGTGAGTCGAGTGTAGCTCTGAGGGTGAGCTTGCACAGAGAGCTCTGGAACCGCGATATATGCTGTCGTGATGGCCGCACGTTCCCCGATGGTCAGTCCGAGCCTTCGGATAGGCAAAGTGTTGCTCATTGGCGAGACTGCAATATCCACTTCGCGGGCAGGGTAGAGGTCGTGCCGCTCGAGGCCGTCGACCTTCCACAAGGTACCGTCAAACTCGATCTCGAGTTTCCTGGAGCCAATCTGAATGGTTAGTGAGCGAAAATTCCAGTGCTCGTCAGCTCTCAAAGAGTAAATACATTCTCCGAAGGACGCTGTGACAGTGCTTTCGACCCAAACACCATCCTCGAATTCACTCACGGTGCAAGTCTCACTACTATCCACTTCGAGACCAACCCAGCTAACTGTGGTCATGAATCCATAATGTCAGGTTGGGTAGATAGTGCCACTCGTTTCAAGCTGAGTCGAGCGCAGTCAGTGTTCACCGCTAACCCGAGCTTCTTTTCACTCGGTCAGCGTGCTCCAGCAGACCGAACTCATCGACGACACCCCCTCTGAAACACGCGAGCCGAGGGGAAGACAACTCGCGTAGCATGCCCATCCGGTGGCTCTTCAATTTCAATCCTGCCAGTGTTTATAACAGTCATATTTTAGGTCTACAAGTCGATTCACAAAGTTTTAAGTTTTCTATTGCCTAGTCCGACAAAGTTTCTATTTTGCGAAAGATTTCCTTGTGGTATTGCCAAAATTGGGCGTAATCTCTCGTTATTCATTGCCGGACCTAGGCAATACCGGGCATTCAAAAGGAGACCAGCGTGAAACGCATGGCAATCGCCCTCACCGGGGCAGCAACCGTATCTTTGCTTCTTTCTGGTTGCATCACAATTCACACCGAACCGCCTCGAGTAAACGGTTCCTACGCGGCGACCCCGTACGCAGGGCCACCGACACCAACGGCAGCCCCAACCCCAACCGCACCAACGTTCCCAACACTAAATGGTTGCCCTTCTGGGTTCCGGCAAGATTTTCTGACAGCGACGGATGTGGGTAAGGGGCCTGGGTATCGGCACTTCAGCGATGATATGACCGAGGATGATTTCTTCTACGGCGTCGGTGTTCCGGCGACTGGCTGCTTCGTCACAATGAACGGTGAAGGCCAATCAGAAGACGGGAACCCGAACTGGATCGGAGTCGTACCTGGGGACTACTCGGTCGTGCAGTCATTCACCGCTGCCCTAGTTTCCGGGGGATTCACGAACCTTGTCGAAAATCCCGGCGCGAAGTGTTCCGCGGTAACTAGTCCAAATGGACGTCAGATATTTGACTTTTACGTGAATGATTCGGTACCTACGAACCAACCTGGGAATGTTTCAGATGTGTTTGGCCGGTATTTCTCGCAATACCCATACATCAGCATTCATGCCGTGCCGCTGGGCTTAGTCGAAGCATACGCAAGCTTTGAACCATTCGCGGCGGATTGCACCGCGCCCTAGAAATCAAACCCCTAGGAATCAAACGATTTCTTGAAGAAAGCAGTTGCGAGGCGGTCATAAGTTATGGCCGCCTCGATCTGCGGTGCGGGTTCGTTACCTGGGAACTCAGCGAGTGGATGCTCGACCCCTTCAACAAACACCACCTCACCAAGGTCAAGCTTGTCGAATTCTCTTGCCGGTTCTAGAAACGCGGGTTCGTCTGCGGTTCCGTCTATTAGGAGAACCTTCGCCGGAGCGAACTCACTCGCTCTAGCAATGAAGTCCATATTTGCGGCAATCGCATCCGATTCAGCATCCCAAACGTATGGCGAAGGCATGAACTCGTTCGTCGCATCGATCATCGGTCGAAGTTGAAGCATCGGACTCACCAACACGCAAGCAGAAGACCCGAACCGCATGGTCGCCCCGGCCGCAACTGCCGATCCCGCCGAACCCCCAAAGAAGCCGACTTTCGCCAGCTTCGAGACCCCCAACCGTTCGCGAATCTCCCCGATCGCCTCCGGATATTCGTCGAGAGCTTGATCGAACAGCGGACCGAAGTAGCCGGTTACCAAGTCGACTCCGCTACGCAGCATGTCCTCAAAATCCTTGAAAGTGGATCGTTCGCCAAACATCGGCAACGCAAAATACACAACATTCGCATCGAGATCTGCGAGAGGTAGCGCTGCGGCCATCGCTGCCGGAGTGTTCGGCGGATCCATCAGGTGCCAGGCTGAAATTAGTGGCGCACCTGAGGTTGCCGCTTTGCGGGCAACAAACGGCACTCCGTTTGCAGTGTTTCCAGAAATCGTCTCCACTAGAGTTCTTTGATTCCCCAAGCCTGCCCGTAACCGCCCTCCGATTCGGATGCTGCCATCAAGTCGAGGAACGGTTTTGCATCGAACGCTTCAGGTCCAAGTACGCCCGAACCGGTCCAAGTGCCATTCGCGAGCAATTCAAGGGCAACGACCGGGTT
This sequence comes from Cryobacterium sp., assembly GCA_019639015.1. Taxonomy (GTDB): domain Bacteria; phylum Actinomycetota; class Actinomycetes; order Actinomycetales; family Microbacteriaceae; genus Terrimesophilobacter. The sequence continues at coordinate 16,542 of JAHBSS010000014.1, forward strand.
CAGTGCGGTCTGCCAAACGACGCATTGGCTCTCGTACTCCGCCATCGTCCACTCGTTGTCACTCACGTGGTACAGATAGGTGGAGCGAGGTTTGCCGTCCTTACCGGTTCCGGTGACCCAAACACCAGCGCAAGTTTTTCCGGTCATTCGCGGACCAATCGTTGCCGGGTCGGGCAGAGCGGCTGCCACCACGTCTCTCGGGGCCACCATTACCGGGCCGTCAGCGGAGCGAACCCGAATGGGTTGCACTTTGTCGAGACTTAATTGGTTCAAAGTTTTCAGAATGCTAATGAATTCGTTGCCGAGACCGTACTTGAACGTGACGCGCTTTGCTGGCAACCACCGTGGCATAAGCAACACTTCTTCGTGCTCGACGTTTACACATTCGACCTTGCCGATGCCTTCTGGGAAGTCGAAATCTTCCGGTTCGCTAAACGGCGCAGTTGTGTACCAACCGCGTTCCTTTTCCCAAATGACAGGAGGGTTTAGGCATTCTTCGATCGTCGTCCAAATGCTGAAGGATGGCGCAAAAATTTCGTTACCGTGCTCATCGCGAACAACTAGGTTTGCTCCGTCACGCACACCGAGTTCTTCCACTTCGTTGAAAAGGTGGTCGACTGCGTATCTGGCGAACACGTCCGAAAGGCCAGGCTCTACGCCGATTCCGACAAGTGCAAGTCGACCGGCTTTTTCCCAATCGGAGCCTTGAGCGAACTGGTCGTCCCCGAGTTTGACACCGGTTTCTTCATACGGCTTGGTCGGGTGGGGTTCAGACAAGCTCATCGCCATGTCGAGGTAGTTCGCTCCGGCGGCAAGAGCACCCGCAAAAATTGAGGGAACAAACTTCGGTTCGACCGCATTCATGACGTGCGTTGCGCCATGCTGCTTTGCAACCTCGGCAACATTGTCCGGGTTGGAGGCGTCGATCTTTGCGGCAACAAATCGGCCGTTTTGGTCGCCGTGCTTCGCCTCGATCCACGCAACCGTTGCCTCAGCGCGCGCCAAGTCGTAGTCGCAAACGATCATTGTTTCAAAGAAGGATCGCCGCGCTGCGATCTTTGCGATAGCGTTGCCGACCCCGCCGGCTCCGACTAGAAGTATTCTCATTGCTCGACGCTATCGCACGAGTGGCGGTACCGTCCACGGTCTCACGATTAGCCATAGCGACAGCACCGAAACGCAAGCCGTAACTGCCATAACCGAACCCATTGGGATCGCGGTTTGAATACCCAAGACCCCGACGATTGGTGAAATCGCGCCGGCCAAACCGAAGTTCATTGCACCCAAAACGGATGCCGCGGTTCCGGCCTCTTTCGGATGATTTGAAAGCGCCAACACTTGCACGAGCGGAAAGATGAACCCGCAAGTTGTTATGAAACACCAAAGCGGAATGAGTACCGCCCAAAGCCCAAGCTGAAGCAAGTCGGTGACAACAATTGCGGTGCCAAACACCACAAGCAGGCAAATCGCTACAGCCATGATCCACTGTGGACCAAAGTATTTTGCAAGTCGCGCGCTCACTTGCACACCGGCTACAACACCGATCGAGTTCGCGGCAAACAGCACCCCGAATTCTTGAGGGTTCATACCATAAACCTCCTGGAACAAGAACGACGAAGAAGAAAGGTAAGCGAACAATCCCGAGAATGTCATCCCGGAAATTACGGCAACACCGATGAAGATGCGATCCCGAAAAATCGAACCGTAACGCTGCCAAACCGTAGCGTGACCTCGATCGACGCGCCGTGCGGGAGGGAGAGTTTCAACAATGAAGCTCGCCGTCGCAACGACAACGATCACACCGTAGGCTGCCAAGAACCAGAAGATACCTCGCCAATCGAAAATTCGCAGCAGTTGTGATCCGATTACCGGAGCCAGTATCGGCGCTAGTCCGTTTACCAGGGAAAGTCGAGACAGCATCCGCACGAGTGGCAAACCACCAAACAGGTCGCGCACCATCGCCATAGCGACAACACCTCCAGCCGCGGCACCGAAGCCTTGAAGCAACCGGAATATTCCGAGCCAAACTAGATTCGGTGAAACCGCAACTGCGACGCTTGCCGCGACATGCACGGATGTTGCAAGCACTAGTGGCAGGCGACGGCCGACTCGATCACTCCACGGGCCAACAAGCAACTGCCCAAAACCGAAACCGACGGCCGTTGCGGTCAAAGTCAGTTGAATAGCCGCGCTTGAAGCAAAGAATTCGTGCTCTAGAACCGGGAACGCTGGCAAATACAGGTCAACTGTGAACGGCCCGAGGGCGGTTAGTGCGCCGAGTACTAGTACGTATGCGAGCCTCTGTCTAAGAGAAAGAGAGTCTCCCGGGTGGACTACGATCGTCATCGTCTAGATCGAATCCGCTTAATTACCGTAATGACGATCGCAGCTAGCGCAAGTGAAACCGGAATCAACAGATTCCATCCGGCGAGAATAAGTAGTCCGAGCACAAGTACGCAAGAGGTAAGTGCCATCCACCATCCGAATGAATACTTGCCTAGTAGCCTGAGTGCTGCAAGCATTCCCGCGGCGTAAATCGCTACCATGCAGCTGGTGTGGATCAGAATGAATGGCGCTAAGTCTAGGTCCTTCAAGATGATTGCGACAAAGTAAGTGAGCATGATTAGGCAAGCGAGCCCCAAGCTTCGTCTGGCGATTCCGCCCGACTCTGAACCTTTCGCAAACCATTTCGGGAGGTCACCGTCCCGGCCAAGCGAAGCACCCAGTTTTGCGAACGCGCCAAGGTAGGTATTTTGCACGCCTACCGAAACAACCCCGGCAATTATCGCGATTGCGATAGGACCAACACCTGGTGCGTTCTCCTTGACTAGCTCCAAGAGGGGCACAGGGCCATTTCCAGCGTTCGTACCTAGAACCGCAATCGTGACAATCTGAAGGGCAAGATAGGCAGCGCCAACAATTACTATCGCGATCGCTGTCGCCAAGGGGATGACTCGTCGCGGGTTCTTAAACTCCGCCGCGATATGAGTAACGGCCTCCCAACCCGCAAAGGCCCACACAAATAAGCTGATTGCCGCCCCAACACCGACCCAACCGTGAGGCAAGAATGGTTCGAAGTTTCGGGCATCACTTGACGGGCCAGCCACAGCGATAACCCCAATTACGATCGCAACTAGCAAAGCGGTCAGAAACAATTGCACAGCGCCTGAGACTTTCAACCCGTAAAGATTTGAAATGAGCGGCGGAATGAAGATGCAAACCGCAAGCAAAACCACGAGCCACTTAGGCGCACCAAGCACTTCGCCGATGTATGAAGCGCCAAGAATTGCAACGATTGGTGCACCGACGGCGACGCCCAAATAGAACCAATAGCCTGCCATCCGCGCTGCCGTTGGACCAAGCGCAAGTCGAACATAGTGTGCGACTCCGCCGGGATCCGGGTGCCTAGCAGCAAGCGCAGCGAACGTACCGGCGAGCGGAATCGAAAGCAGCAGTACTGCCACAACCGCGAGAATGGATGCCGGTCCGGCAACTTTTGCGGCAAGCGCGGGCAATACTAAGATTCCCGTTCCGAGCACCGACGCAACGTAAAGCGAAGATCCTTGCAGTAGTCCAACGCTCGCTTCAGGTAGTTCCGCCGGGAGCCTCCGATCGCTCAACTGGACGCACCCTTTCAAGTGGCAAATTTGGCCACGGTAGTTTGAAGCAACTTTAGAAACAGTGCGAGAGCCGCACTCAAGTAATTCTTTCACCTGTCGAACGCACTGCCTGCACTGGCGATCCGAAAATATCTTGCTCAACTTTGGCTTAGTGTCGATTTGTGAATCGAATGGGCCAGCGCTCCGCGGGGGCAACGAGCCTAATTGCGGCTGAGTTGAGTATCGGGTTCGGTTCATCTCTCGCAGGAATCTTGATCCCGATTGTTGGAAGCGTTGTGGTAGTTGCAGCGCGGCAACTCGTCACGGTGCTAATACTGCTTCCGACCGTTCGCCCACGCCTTACCGGAAAGAGTTTCAAGTCACTATTGCCAGTGATTGGCCTCGGCGTCGTGCTCGCAACAATGAACCTAAGCTTCTACGAGTCACTAGGAAGGATCGGTCTGGGACTCGCAGTAACGATCGAATTCTTCGGACCCCTTTCAATTGCGCTGCTCACGTCGCGGAGGTTCTTGGATTTTTTGTGTGTCGCGGCGGTTGGTCTCGGTGTCTACCTACTTGCCGACGGGGAAAAGCACCTCGACCTAATCGGTGTGATTCTCGCGATCGTTGCCGGTGCAAGTTGGGCGTGCTACATCCTGCTGGCCAAAACCGTGGCGCGAAGATTCAAAGGTTTAGAGGGATTGAGTATGGCTAGCGTGATTTCGCTCGCAATCCTCGCCCCCGCCGCCCTAGCACTTATTGATTGGTCACAATTGAACTGGTGGGTAATCGGTCTGTTGCTTGCTACCGGAATACTTTGCTCCGCCATTCCCTACAGCCTTGACGCATTCATTCTTAGACGAATTACCGCTCGTCTCTATTCGATCATTCTCAGTACAGCGCCAGCGATTGCGGCTCTGTTCGGTTGGCTGGTGCTTGGCCAACAGTTGACTTGGTTGCAAGTTTTCGCAGTGATTCTTGTGACGCTTGCCGCAGCAATCACATTCGCCACCCAAAAGGATGAGGGGCCAAGCTCTGAACTTGAGGGTGCGGCTACAGTTACGCCTTGAGCGCGCTAAGCACGTCATCGATCAAGTCTTTAGCCGACTCAATTCCCACTGAAAGTCGCACAAGGTTCGCCGGTACTTCAAGTTCAGTTCCTCGAACGGATGCGTGGGTCATTTCGCTTGGGTAATTCACGAGTGACTCAACTCCACCTAGAGATTCCGCGAGTTGGAAGATCTTGGTTGATTCGGCAAACTTTCTAGCCGCAACTTCACCATCCTTGAACGCGATCGAAAGCATCCCGCCGAATCCGCGCATTTGCCGTTTGGCTAGTTCGTGGCCGGGGTGATCCTCGAGCCCTGGGTAAAGCACTGCAGACAATTTCGGATGTCCGACTAGCGCCTCAGCAAGCGCACCAGCGTTTTCTGAATGCCTCTCCATCCTCAACGAAAGCGTCTTTATCCCTCTGGTTGTGAGCCAAGCATCCATCGGGCCTGAAACCGCGCCGGCTGCGAATTGGGTAAAACCGACACGGCTTGCAAGTTCTTCGTCATTCAGAATCACCGCGCCACCGAGCACATCCGAATGCCCGCCCAAATATTTCGTTATCGAATGAACAACAACATCCGCCCCAAGAGTTAGAGGATTCTGTAGGAACGGAGAAGCGAATGTGTTGTCAACCACCGCGAGCGCTCCGCGTTCGTGCGCGAGCTTTGCAACAGCGGCAATATCGGTGATTTTCATGAGCGGATTGCTTGGAGTTTCAATCCAGACGATTTTTGTAGAGTCAGTCAGTGCGCTTTTTACTGCCTCTAGGTTTGCAAAGTCCGCAACGCTGAGACCAATCCCCCAACCGTTATACAGTCGCTTCACGAGTCTGTGCGTTCCGCCGTAAACATCATTACCCATGAGCACGTGATCCCCCGGCGCGAGCACGGATCGAAGTAACGCATCCTCAGCGGCGAGCCCCGAGGCAAAACTGTAGGCGAATCGACCGTTTTCCAAGCTCGCTAGTTGAGCTTGAAGATTGTCTCTAGTTGGGTTTGCACCGCGAGCGTACTCGTAACCACCGCGCAGATCACCGATCGCCTTTTGTACAAACGTTGAGGTGAAATACACCGGCGGCGTTACGGCGCCAGTGCTTGGGTCAAATTCTTGACCGTCGTGGATCGCTCTAGTGCTGAAGTCGTTAGTCAATGTGTTCCTCACAAGCTTGATTCGAAACCGTTGTTGCGCATCCAATCGTCGTTGAATACTTTCCCAAGGTAGCCCCGCCCACCGTCTGGCAATAACACGACAACTATTGCTTCTGCCGGTAACTCGCGCGCGATTGTCAGCGCGGCATGCGCGGCCATCCCGCTGGAACCACCGACCAGAATGCCTTCCTCTCGCGCCAGCCGACGGGTGAGGCTAAATGAGTCGGCATCCGAAACTGTAACAATTTGATCCACGACACTGGGATCGTATGCTTCTGGCCAGAAGTCTTCGCCGACGCCTTCCACGAAGTACCCGTGAACTGGACCGCCACCGTAAATGGACCCAACCGGTTCAGCACCAATGATCTTGACCTTGCCTTCGGAAGTTTCCTTCAAATAGCGCCCGGTACCAGAAATAGTGCCACCCGTTCCGACACCGGCAACGAAGTGGGTGACTTTGCCGTCTGTGTCTGACCAAACTTCTGGGCCGGTCGTTTCGTAGTGGCTACGCGGGCCGTTTGGGTTCGAATACTGGTTCGGCTTGAACGCTCCAGGGATTTCTTTCGCGAGCCGATCTGAAACGCTGTAGTACGACTGTGGATCTTCAGGTTCGACGTCAGTGGGGGTGACAACAATCTCCGCGCCGTATGCCGTAAGCACGTTCCTCTTATCAACACCAACTTTGTCCGGCAACACAAACACGCACCGGTAGCCGCGTTGCTGAGCCACCAAAGCTAGCCCCACTCCGGTGTTTCCGCTTGTGGGTTCGACAATTGTGCCGCCTGGCTTCAACTTGCCTTCGCGCTCAGCCGCATCAATGATCCTGCTGGCAATTCGATCTTTTGAGGATCCTCCCGGATTTAGATATTCAAGCTTGGCAAACACGCTCGCCTCGATACCGTCAGTGACCGAGTTCAACCTCACGAGTGGCGTGTTCCCGACCAATTCGAGGATGTTGTTTGCGATCTTCATTTCAAGCCAAACTATCAGTGCCTCATGCTTCGTTACCGCGAGGACGTTATGCGTTGAAGCTGTCCTCCGGGTTTTGCGCTAACCCAAGTTCGGTGATTCGTTTTTTGGCATTAGTCCTTCGATTGTCAATCTCTTTCCCAATGGCAACTGCGAGGTCAGGATTGGAGTCCGCCAACTGGTCGACAACGTTCGTGGGGATAACGATGACGGATAAGTCTGTATCGGCGGTGACGATCGCACTGACCTTTTGTCGTGTGAGTGAGGCTAAACCGATGAATTCGAGTTGGTTTAGCTGACTTACTGCGATTTGCGTGCCGTCACTTGCTTTTACTGAAAGGGTCGCGGAACCCGTGAGCACAATTCGCACCCCGTTTGGAACAGAACCATAACTTTGAATAGTCTCGCCCTCACCGTAACGTTCAAGCCTCACTTCGCCTCTAATGGCGTTGGCTTGTTCGTCCGAAATACGCAAGATTGGGGCCACTCGCTTGAGGGCTTGACTGTAGTTTTCGTCGCTTTGAAAGTTATCCGTCAAATCTTTGTCGTAGTGAAGGCCAGCCCGTCTAGCCGCGTACCAAAGTCGAGTCTTGAATAGTCTTGGTCCGCTGTATTGGTCTGCGACCGAATTCAAGGTCAGGTAAACCGAATAGTGTCCCTTTGGCTGCGGGGTAACGACAGCATCCACCCCTGTCGCACTTTGCGGCATTCCTCTTGCAACTTCACGACAAAGCGAGGCGACTTCTTGAGGCGGGTCATCAGTTGAGAATCGGACAAGAGTCGAAACCCCGAAACTAGTTGCTTCCCGACTCAAGTTCACAATTGAACTAGAGGCGAGGTTGGCGTTAGGAATAATCCGAATGCCATCATCAGTTTGAATGTGAACCGAACGCCAATTGACTTCCACAACTTGGCCGCGCACTCCGTCGGCATCAAGCCAATCCCCAAGCTCAAACGGTTGTTCAAATAGCAATAGCAGCCCCGAGACCACTGAACCAACCGCATTTTGAAGCGCGAGTCCAATCACGATCGAGCCAACACCTAGAGCGGTGAACAGTCCGCCGATGTCCGCTCCCCAAACGAATGAGAACAACAACGCAACAAAAACAACAATTAATAACAATCGGATGAGTTCAACAAAGATCGAAGGAAACCGCTGTCGCCAGGTGCCCCGCTTTGCTGTTTCAAAAAAGGCGAGGTTGAATCCGTTGATCAATAGAAGGATTACCAAGAAGCCAAATACGGTAGCGACGACTCTTGTCCAAGTCCAGTCAACCCTTAAATAACTGGCCTGACTCAGTAGCAGTAACAGTGCCCCGACGGGAACAACAAAGTTTCGAAGCAAAGCAACTAACTTGCGAGCCGGGCTGTTCCGATTCTTGAGCGAATTGTGAATTTCGGTGAGAACTATTAGCGATAGCGGTAGTGCAAAAACGATTACGACCCCTGGCCAAAACCAAGGTTGACCGATTATTTCAGACATTGGCGGAGTTCAAATCCAGGCTCCAGACGGACTGGGCGCCGATCGCTGTTTCTACTGTGCCGACCGAGTTCAATCGCGTTCCCGCGGGCAAATGATCCTTCACTCTTTGGGTTATCAGCACACCTGGTTCGCTCGAGTCTCCCCTTAACTTGAGAGCCAACGTCACAGCATCTCCCCAAAGATCGTAAACAAGCTGGGACCTGCCGATTAGTCCGCTTGTGACCGTGCCGGTGTCAATACCAGCCCTAATAGAAAGATTCGTTCCCAGCTTCTTTCCGTATCTCGCGAGGATCTGCTGAATATCAAGCGCGAAGTCTACGATTCGTCTTGCGTTGTCGACTCTTGGGACATTCAGTCCGCAACAAGCCAAGTACCCGTTTCTTGTGGTTCTAACCTTTTCCACCCCGTGAGCTTCGGCAGCTTCATCAAAACTTTTCAACACTTCATTGAGTTCTTCCAGGGCAGCGTTGGATTTGAGTGAGCGACTGTAATCGTCAAAACCCATGATTTCGGCGTAGATCACCGATACCTCTTGATGATCTTCGACAATGTTTTGATCACCGTTTCGGAAACGTTTCGCAACGGATTGAGGCATGAGAGTCAAAAGTAGCCGTTCGTTTTCAGCAATTTGTTCATCGAGAAGCTTCGCTTTCACTTGCAAACTTTGGCTCATGTCATTGAAGGCATTGCCGACGTCAGCCAGTTCGTCGCTACTGCCAGCATCAACTTGCACATCCTGCTCCCCGGCTGCAATCTTGCTGGCAGCCAACTTCAGTCTCCGAAGTGGTCGAACAATGATTTGCGCCAAGATTAGCGAGAGTAATGACACGATAACGATCAACACCGTTGCGGAAAGCGCCAAGTTTCGGGTGAACGTTTGAACTGGAGCGAACGCTTCTGCGCTGCCAATCTCTGCAACGATCACCCAATTCAAACCCTCAAGTTTCATCGGACGATAAGCGGCTAATGAACTCTCACCCAAATAGTTGGCGCCAACAATCGTGCCAGTCTCGCCCGCAAGTGCCTTAGAAACCGCAATCGTGTCGACCGGTTGAGCCAGGAGCGTGACTCCCGTATTTGCAACTCGAGCCGCCAATTCAGCATCGAGCCCCGTCGCGACAGCGGATTTCTTGTAATCGTCTGGCTTCTCGATTACTTCTCTTGAGCTGGAGCGCATTAAGTTGTCGGATCCGACCAGATATGTTTCACCGGTCTTTCCGAGTCCTTTTGCCTGCCATTCAAAGTCTCCAGTCATGACCTGGTTTATCGCATCTACCGGAAGTTCTACTGCTATTGCTCCAACCGGTTGACCCTCAATGCCGATCGGTGCAACCGCCCACGCTGCGGGGATACCAATCGATGGAGGATAATCTCCAAAGTCGGTGAATTGAACAGAACCGAGCAGGTTAGAATTCATGGATTTACGGTAGGCGTCAGCGAGGTTGCTAAACGAGTACGCTCCATCCAAAAGGTTGGTGCCAAGGTCCACTCCTTTATAGACGGAGTACACGACATTGCCTTTCGAATCGATTAGCAGCAAGTCTTCATACTTCAACAATTCGACGATTCGACGAAACTGGTCATGGTATTTGGCATTCGCTGCGCTCCACGGGCTGCCGTCGCCAGCATCTACCGTTTCAATTGACTTGGAAAAGTCGTCGAACGGGATCGTGTAATGCAATTGAAGGTAGCTCTCCGCCGCGTCTTGAGGTAAGAAGCCTGCGACATCCGCATCGGCACCGATTGCCGTGTTTAGCTTTTCTGAAAACGGTCCTTCGTAATAGTCGCGGATTTTCTTTGTCTCATCATCGGTCAGTTTCGAATCGGACAGCTCATCAAATGCGGTTGCAAAATCCGTGGCGGCTGCAACAGTCATGGAACTGCGGCCCTGAATTAGTACCGAATTCTTAATTTGCTCAAAGAGACTTGATATTTCGCGGGCCCTGGAATCTCGCACACCGATCAGCCGGTCGAAGGCGGCATCGCGCAATGAATCCGAACCATTGACATAGCCGATCAAGCCAACGACAACGCTAGAAAGCAAGCTCACAATCATGAACATGATTAGCAAGCTTGACTGGATGCTCAAGCCGTGCCTTTTTCGTTTTGGAGCTACATCTGGCTTTGATTTTGATGCGGATGGCACGGGCAATCTCCTGTCTGGCCTCCAGAGTTACTGGCAAATACTGTAGTGGTCCCGGTTCTTGCGCACTAGTCGCTCATTTCGGCGAATTAAGTTGCTCGTTGTAGAGCTCGAAATAGGCGCCCCTTCGAGACAGTAATTCTTCGTGCGTTCCGGATTCGCGTATTTGGCCGTTTTCGATAACAAAGATCACGTCGGCGGAAATAATCGTTGAAAGTCGGTGCGCTATGGCGATTGTGGTTCTGCCTTTTGAAGCCTCATCCAAGGCGTTCTGGACTGATCTTTCCGAAATGGAATCAAGGGCGCTGGTTGCTTCATCCAGAATTAGAACGGGAGGGTCTTTCAAAAGCACTCGAGCAATCGCGATTCTTTGCTTCTCGCCTCCGCTCAATCGGTAACCTCGCTCACCAACCACCGTTTCGTAGCCTTCAGGGAACTTCAAGATCGCGTCGTGAATGTTTGCTGCCCGACACGCGTGTTCAATTTCCGATTGCGTCGCACCCGGTTTTGCATACTTCAGGTTTTCCAGAATCGTCGAGTGAAACAAGTATGTCTCTTGACTAACTATTCCGATGTTGGCTTGCAGCGAATCCAATTTGAGGCTCTTGACATCCTCACCGGCGAATCTCACAACACCAGCGGTTGCGTCATGCAGCCGTGGAATCAAATAGGCGATGGTCGTCTTTCCCGCCCCCGAAGGTCCGACAAAAGCCGCGAACTCTCCCGGTTTGATCGTAAAACTCACGTCTCGCAAAATGGGCGCGAGATTCGTCACTTGATCGGGGTAATGAAAGTCAACATTCTCAAACTCGACCAACCCTAGCGGAGCTTGTGTCGATAGTTGTTTCGCACCTGGAAGGTCCGAAATTGCGGGTTTCAAATCCAAGTACTCAAAGATTCGCGCAAACAAGGCGCCGGAGGTCTGTAAGTCAAGCGCCAGCCTAAGCAAACCCATCATCGGGGACATGAGTCTTGCCTGCACGGTTGTGAACGCGACAATGGTTCCGGCGGTCACTGGTACCTCGTGCTCAATTAGCCACGCCGCCGTGATGTAGATGATTGCTGGAATTACGGCAAGAAAGATTTGTACGAGCGCAAAGAACCATTGGCCGCTCATTTGAAGTTTCACTTGGAGGCCAACTTGATTTTGGTTCTCGCGTTCGTATCGACGGATTTCGCTGTCTTGCTGATTGAAACTTTTGGCTAGCAGAATGCCAGAAACTGACAACGACTCTTGCGTTATGGCCGTTAGTTCACTCAGCGACTCCTGTGTCTTCGTTGCGATCCGAGCTCTCACCTGACCAACTCGCCTTTGAACAATCACGAGCAGAGGCATGAGGATTACCGCTACAACGGTAAGTTGCCACGAGAGCAGCAGCATCGCAATTAGAGCAGCAGCTACCGAAACCGTATTGCCGAGCACGCTAGAAACGGTGTTTGTTAGTACCCCCGCAACACCACCGACGTCGTTTTGGAGTCGCGATTGGATTACTCCCGTGCGAGTACGTGTGAAGAATGCGAACTCCATACTTTGCAAGTGACGAAACAACTTGACCCGCAGGTTACTCATTACCTTGTTGCCAACGGTTGCCGTGAGTCGAGTTCGAATAACGCTCACAGCTCCAGAGGCGACATAAATCGCAACCATCAAAGTTACGATCTCGATGAGCACCGGCATGTTGGGGCCACCCTTAGGGAACAGCCCGAGATCAAACGCTTTTTGAGTAAGTAGCGGCGGGATGACAGAAAGAGTCGCGCCCAAGATCACGAGAATCCCGGTGAAAATTAGAGCCGTCTTGTGGAGTTCAAACAGTTGCGCAATTCGTCGAAATAAGCCATCGATCTTCGGTGCTGCCTGATTGGCAAGCTTTTGTGCTTTTGCGTCGGGGCTACCGATCCTGCCGCGACCGCGGCCACCGTCCATGCTCATCCAGTAAAGGCTAATCTTTGCGTGAATGAAAATTGTTTCTTAATGTTGCGCAAAACTTCTCACTTTGTGGTTTGATTGGGTTCGCAGTTGAACAGACTGAACCCGAAACTCGCGAAACCTGCTTAGAACTCGGGTTCTAGGTACACGTTTCGTAAAAAGCCAGGAAAACTAGTCCGTCAGGTTTTCCGCAGATTGAATACCGAGAGATTCGTCCCTGATCCCGAATTTCTCGGATAAGACGGAAAAAACGCGGGACATACCTTTGGTCAAGGTATGTCCCGCGTACTTATTGGTATTACTTGAGGCTAACTGTCGCGCCGGCTTCAACAAGCACAGCCTTAGCCTTCTCAGCGGTCTCCTTGTTGACACCCTCAAGAACCTTGCTTGGGGCACCGTCAACAACGGCCTTTGCTTCGCCAAGTCCGAGGTTGGTGAGGGCACGAACCTCTTTGATGACCTGGATTTTCTTGTCACCAGCGGACTCGAGAACAACATCAAAGCTGTCCTTCTCTTCCTCTTCCTCAGCGGCAGCTCCACCGCCACCTGCGGCCGGAGCCGCGGCAACAGCAACTGGGGCAGCAGCGGTGACCTCGAAGGTCTCCTCGAACTTCTTTACGAATTCACTGAGCTCGATAAGGGTGAGCTCCTTGAACGCGTCGAGCAGCTGATCTGTGGTCAGCTTCGCCATGATTTTCTCCTTATGTGATTTTGTTGGTTTTCAACCACCGAAAGTTCGGCGGATTCGTGGTCTTTAGGCGGCCTGCTTCTCGCGCAAGGCATCGACCGTGCGAACGGTCTTTGAAAGCGGAGCGTTGAACAGGTATGCGGCACCGAAAAGTGAAGCCTTCATGGCACCTGCAAGCTTTGCAAGTAGCACCTCACGGCTTTCCAGATCTGCGAGCTTGTTGACTTCTTCGGCGGTGACATAATTTCCGTCGAAGAAACCACCCTTGACCACCAGCAGTGGGTTCGCCTTGGCGAAGTCACGAAGCGCTTTTGCGACGGCGACAGTGTCACCGTGTACAAATGCGATTGCCGAAGGACCAGTTAGGTGGTCATCTAAGGCGCTGATTCCGGCAGCGTTTGCCGCAATTTTGCTCAACGTGTTCTTCACCACGGCGTAGCTCGCGTGATCCGCGATTGACCCGCGCAATTGCTTGAGCTGGGCAACCGTGAGTCCGCGGTACTCGGTCAGCAATGCGGCGCTAGAGTTCTGAAATTTCTCAGTTAACTCGGCTACCGCAGCGTCCTTGTTCGCCATGGCACTCCTTTTGTTGGTTGGTCGCCGGTTTGAAGGATGGTGCAAAATAAAAATGCTCCGGCGCAGGGCACGGAGCAAAGCATCCGAAATTCGGATGTCAGTCACATTCACCTGCGCGGGCGTTAGCTTTCGCTAATCCTTCGCGGTGTTTCCTTGCGGTCACACCGTACCGGCGGTCTTTGGCGCTAATAGTTTAGCAGACGGATCCGCGGGAAAATTGCGATCCAAATCGATTCAACCTGCATCCGGTTCAGCTGTAGTCCGTTGACTGATTAGGTAAACACCTAAAACACCGAGCCACGCTAGTGCGATCGTTGTAGCTACGAGTTCGCACGCACTTCCAAAGTCGGTAGCGAAATGAGCTAACGACAAGATTCCACCGAGCCCGGCAATGAGTGCAACCAGGATGCATGCGGTCATCGAGAACACCCGAAGCGCCTTGTGCCCTGCCGCAAATGCACATTGAAGCATTGCCAAGCAAGCGAATGCAAAAGCCAGGACGGCACAATTCGTGTGAATGAAATCTTGCCAAGTGAACTCAGGGCCGTACGGAATCGGGCAAGTAAGGGTGCAAGTCACTTGTGATGCAACTAGGAAGAAACTTGAACCGATCCACAAAGAGATCGCCGGAGTCCAGAAGCTCAGTATTCGCAAGCTCGAGCGCAAACGTCTTGCCGACCAACCAATCAATACTCCAGCAACGACAATCAATAGCAGTGCAAGCTCAAACCAGCCGGCGGTTTTTTCGCCTTGAGCACCGAGCTCGCTAACGTACATGGCTCGCGGGATCGATAGCCTCGCCAACCAAATTATTAGTAAAGCGACCACAACAAGAGCACTACCCAGTCCCGCCGCAATTTTCTCTGCAGTCCGAAATGAGCGTTCTCTGGGTATAGCCAAAGATTCAATTCGCTCGGTCGGCGAAGGTGCGGTCACTCGGTCAATGCTAGAGGCGAGTTTGCGTAACTCAAACCTCGTCGGGGCCACTATCCGCATTAGTTTTGAAACATGGAAATGATGCGCGCTGCTCTATTACCGGGTTTTGGTGGCCCAGACGTTTTGCAGATTGAAGGCACACCGATGCCCACACAAGCAATAGGTGAAGTCTTTGTGAAAGTGCTTGCCGCTGGAGTGAATCCAATTGATGCTAAGACGCGCGCTGGCGGAGGCGCGGCCAAGCTCATCCGGCAGTTTCCCGCGATAATCGGGGTGGACTTTTGCGGAGTGGTCGAGAAGCCCGCGTTTGACTCCCACCCACTGCAACCTGGAGCTCTCGTTTACGGTCTATTGCCAGTCCCGCGAGTTAGTGGGAGCTACGCGGAATATGCAACCGCACATGTGTCGATGATCGCGCGCGCCCCCTCATCAGTATCTCCGACGATTGCGGCTGGCCTACCGTGTGCTGCGCTGACTGCTTGGGGTTGCGTAGTCTCAACCGGAAAAGTTGAAAGAGGCCAACGGGTGCTTATTCACGCGGGTGCGGGTGGAGTGGGTCATGTCGCTGTGCAACTTGCAAAGCGAGCCGGAGCGCACGTCGTTGCTACGGCATCCGCAAGAAACGTCGATTGGCTATTGCAACTAGGCGCCGATGAGGTTATTGACTATTCAAGCAAGCGGTTTGAAGTCGAGACCGGCGACATCGATCTGGTGATCGACCTCATTGGAAACGTGAAGGATGAAACCGGAACGCGGTCGCTCAAGGTCATGCGCAAAGGCGGATTGCTGATAAGCGTTCCGACCGGCAGTTGGCCGACATTCCGCGAAGAGGCGGCAGCGGCCGGAATGCGAGCGAGCGATATCAAAGCGATTTCGGATACAAGCACCCTCAACGCGATCGCTGCAATCGTAGATTCTGGCGAACTCAAGCTCGAAGTTTCGGAAACTCTGCCGTTGGCTCAAGTAGCTGGAGCACACGAATTGCTTGAGCGCGGGCATGTGCGAGGCAAGATTGTGCTGGAGATTCCGTAGATGTCGAACGGTGAATTCGTAGCGAGTGCCGAATACCGAACCTAGAAGATTCGAGTGTATTTACATCCATTGATCTCGGCAAATGTTGCGGAACCGTCGACAATTCCGCGAAAAACTATTCGTTCAGGAAGCATCGGGTTTTCGCCAATTCGAAATTTCCGATTGTCAATCTGGATAAGTTCTTGCTCCCCAGACGGTGCCTCAACCCCACCTACAGCAGCCAAATACAAGCAACCATCTCTCTGATACACACGGAAGTTACTAAACCACGGGGAATACGCGCGATAATGACCTTCGAATCCGTACCATTCGCTTATCGGTACAGTTGCCTCGTTCACGAGACCCTTTGAGAATGATTGCGATCCACAATTCCAAAATGCACCGTTACTCTCGACTGAAAAACTCAAGTGGTGATCCCTGAGTTCTTCAAGATCGGTTGCAAAACGATCAGAAAGAGTACGAAACAAAAGCCCCTTAGCCCCCTGTGTTTCAATTTGAACTTGTCCGTCACTCTTAGAGACTCGAACCTCACCTTTCTCAGTTCTAAATTCGCCGAGCATCACATCCTTCGGATCCCAGATAGACGGATCTAACTCGAATGGTTCTTTGCCTAAATCACCTAGCAGTTCTGCGTGAATTTCTCGAGCCAAGTATTCAGCGATCGGGGTGTCTCCGTTCGAGTTAGTTAGAACAATGACGCCAATATCATTTGCCAAGTCAGCAATTAGAAATGTGGCGTAGCCGACCATCCCCCCACCGTGAGTTAGTTGAGTTCCGTATTTTGTCTTTTCAACATTTAGACCGAGTCCGTAATTGCTAGAAAGTACTTCGACGTGCCTGCCCGCTGTAAAGATGTCCTCGCCCCCGACAGATAGGAGACTGTGAATTGCTCCAAATGATCGCTCGTCGACTACCGTTCTTCCTTCAAGCGATCCGGAACCTAGAAGCATTTCAACGTAACGCACCATGTCCGCGGCATCAGAAATCACGTGACCATCACCTGCCTTGGTTTCAAGGATTCCCGATGGCATCAACGGGTCCCCTGGTAACCACGGCTGATCGTCCCTGCTCGGTACGGATCCTTGAGCCAACCAGCCTGTGTCACTGTAGCGAATTCTGCCTTTGCTTGCACGCATGCCACTCGGCTCGAAAACGATGCGGTTAGTCAGTTCCTCCAAACTTTCTCCGGTAGCAGATTCAGCAATAAGTCCAAGTAGCACGTATCCGCTATTTGAATAATGGAAGAGTGAGCCTGGCCGTGCGGTTGCTTCGGTTTCTCGCAAAAGAACGGCATGCGCTTTTTCATCCGCGAACTGATCCAACCCCGCAACAATGCCGCTCGAATGATTTAGAAGATGCCGAACTGTTGCGGAACTTGCGCTTTTGGGCAGTTCAATCCACGGAATTAGCTTCGTTATTTTGTCATCGATGCTGAACTCATGACGGTTCACAAGTGAAAGCACAACCATTGCAGTCATTGATTTGCTGATCGAACCGATCTCGAAGCCGTGATCTATTTTGGTGGGAATCTTTGAGTATGGATCTGCAAATCCAAATGGTTGGATTTGAACATTCTTGACCCCACTCTTGGCACCGTGAACAATCGCCGCAACCCCTCCAGGGATTGGCCAGTGCTCAAGTAACTTTGAGAGTCGAGGCTCAAGTACTTGTTCCAATTGCGCCTTCACTGCCTTAACTCAACACCTCCCTAGCAAGCAGCTCTTCATAAGTTTGTCTGCGTACGGCTAGGCGAGATTGACTGCCACCACAAAACACGATTGGAGCGGCTAGCGCCGCATTGTAGTTATTTCTCATTGTGTAGCAATACGCACCAGTAACTGGGTTCACCACAAGATCACCGACACTTGGCTTTCTTACGAGGATGTCGCGAACGAGAGTGTCCCCAGATTCACAATGTTGACCAACGATATCGACCAATTCTGTTTGGTCGGCGTGGTTAAACACCGCGGGTTCAAACGGTTGTCCGTACAGAGATACTTCGAGGTTGTCACTCATTCCACCATCAACCGCGACGTGAACTCGTTCACTTCGTTTGACCGTTACCACTTGATATACGGTTACTACCTGTTTAGCAATCATCGACCGCCCAGGTTCGACCATGATCTGCACGTTTTGGTCAAAATAACGATGCATCGCCTTCACCAAACACTCCGCGTAGTCATCAACCGATGGAACCACATCCGAACTCAAATAGCGGACCCCGAGCCCACCGCCCAAGTCATAAACTTCAAAATGTTCGTACTGAGCAAGCGCTTCAACTTCTGCCTCAAATTGGTCCAGATCAAGCACCTGGGAGCCGATATGAGCGTGCAATCCCTTCAAGTCGATCAGTGGTTCGCGGCGAATCGCCGCAATTGCATCAGCTACTTGATAGGACGGAATTCCAAATTTCGAGGAGTCTTGGCCAGTAATCATCGCTGAATGGGTGCTAGCCGCAACGGAAGGACTGACACGAAGAAGAGCGGGAACCGGTTTTGAAGCGAGTCGGCTAATTCGTTCAACATCGTCGAGATTGTCGATTACGACATAGCCAACGCCCGCACCAATGGCCTCCGAAATATCAGAATCTCTCTTGGCATTGCCGTGCAAAACCATTCTTGACGGAGCCGAACCGGCGGCCAGTGCAATCTCAAGCTCGCCACGAGAGGCGACGTCTACACCACAACCTTCTTGGGAGAGAACTTTGATGACACTTGCAGAGGGAAACGATTTCGCTGCAAAAAGCACTTCGCTTCGTTCGTGCCTAGATTTGAATGCATTAACGTATTCGCGTGCACGGCTTCGAAGAGCCTCCTCGTCGACGACAATTAACGGAGTGCCGTACTCCTCGGCTAATTCGTCAATTCGACAGCCACCTATGCTTAGCATGTCACCCGAAAGCTCGGCGGTGCCCGGGTATATTCCCAAATCAATCAACTTCAACTCACCCCAAAAATGTTCTCTCTAGCCTGCTCATAGCGGTCGAACGCTTCAGCCCAATCGGCGGCAGCCCCAGGATTCGGGGCAACTACCTCGGACCTTGAAACGAATTCGAATGCTGAGTCACCTACTACCCGACCCGCCAGTATTGCAGCGCCAATTGACGTGTGCTCTGACTCCCTAGTTGTGTCTGACACAACTGCGAATCCCGAGATATCCGCTAAAGCCTGCTTGAACTCTCCCGATTGCGCAGACCACCCGCTCACATGAACCGTCGGTGCTAGCGAGTGAAACAATTCGCTAAGTACTCGTAAGCAGCGAGCCGATTCGATAAGAATGCCATTTAAGAGTCCCCGTGCAATTTCATTCCTTGTGTTCGCAATCGATAGGTTCAAAAGGGTGCCCTGGAGATTAGGATTCCACAGGGCGCCTTGTTCTCCTGGCGCTAGGTAGGGCAAAAAAGTCGGTGCGGTGTAAATAGGTGTATCGAATGCGGCCTGAACTACTTGACGTTGATCGGCGAATCCAAATAGACCGCCGATCCATTTAATTGCGGAACCGGTAGCGAGCAAATCCATTTCGACCCCAAATCCGCCAACTGCCATCGGAGTGACCAAATAACGTTGCTTTGAGTCCGGGACATATTTGTCTTCAACCCCAAGAACCACCGTGCTCGTACCAGAGATATACGCGATATCCCCACGACGAGAAACATTCAGGCCAAGCGCTCCTAGTACTGAATCAGCGGCCCCAAGAACTATCGGGAGCCCCGGCTCGATTCCGATTTGTCTTGCGATGGTTTGCTCTAACGGTCTAATAGTCTCACTTGGCGCTAGTTCGGGGACCCCGGGCAAGAGCGATACCGCTTGAGTCCAAGAATTTGCTTTGATGTCGTAGCAACCGAATCCGGTAGCAGTGCTCGGGTCGGTGAGTAGCGTCTTGGTGAGTGCGTGGAAAAGATAGTCCTTAGCTCCGACCACGAATGCTGCAACATCCGCAACGTATCGATTCTGGCTCTTTTGCCTCTCGAACATTGGAATCAGATACCGAGCATCGACACGCTGTCCAGTGACTTGATAGAGATCAGCTCCGTGCTTCGAAAGGAACGCTTGCGCTTGCGTTTCGGCCCTTGAATCCTCCCAGGTGACCGCAGAACCGACCGGCTCCAGTTTGCTATTGAGGATGACAAGTGTTGGCAGCATTCCAGCTAGTGCAATGCCGGCCCATCGGGAACCCCGCGTCTTGTCGTTGAGTTCTCTTAGCGCATCGATGGTCGCTTTTACCCACAACTCAGGGTCTTGAAGCGCGGCACCAATTTCAGGGCGCTGAGTTGGGTAACCGGCGCTAGTTTTTGCGACTACTCTTCCCTTCTCGGAAAGAGCTGTCACTTTCACGCTCGAAGTCCCAAGATCGACGCCAACAAAAAGAAGTGATTGGGTCATCTTTAGGATTTTCGAATTGCCCTAAGCACGAACCAATTCTCTCGCCACAACCTTCATTGAGTCGCTAGCCGCCTCCAAAGTCTTATCGATGTCTTCATTTGTGTGCACTAGAGACACGAAAAGGTTCTCAAACTGAAGAGGATGAAACAGCACGCCTCTCAAAGACATTTCTTGGAACCATCTAGTGAATGCTGCTTCGTTTGCGTATTTCTCTGCGTCCCGCCAATTCTTGATCGGTTTGTCTGCGAACCAAAGTTGAAAAACCGTTCCTAGGCCCTCTACGTACGCATCGACACCATTCTCTTCGGCGATTTTCTTCAAGCCAACGGCGAGCCGATCTCCGATCGCTCTTTGACGCTCATAAAGCCCCGGAGCAGCCAGTTCGTCCATTGTTGCTGAGACTGCTGCACACTGCACAACATTTGCGTTGTAAGTTCCAGAATGTGAATAGGTGCCATCCGCGATCATGCGCATCGCTTGTTTGCTACCTCCGATGGCGGCAACTGGGAATCCTCCCCCGAGCCCTTTGGCCAAGGTCGTCAAGTCCGGAGTAATCCCGAAATGAGCTTGAGCACCACCACGATTGAAACGGAATCCAGTAATCACTTCATCAAAGATGAGCATCGCGCCATGCTTTGTGGTTTCGGATCTCAGAAGTTCCAAATAACCGGGCTCCGGAAGAATGCAACCAGTGTTGAACACGGCCGGCTCGGTGATTACCGCGGCTATTTCGTCGCCGCGCTCATTCATCACTCGAGTAAAACTTTCGGGATCATTCCAAGTCAGAACAATTAGAGAGTCTTCTAACGCTGCTGGGATTCCTGGACCCATGGCAACAGGCCGCGGGTGATCGGCCGGACCTGCCAGCTTTGGATCAACGTGATTTGACCAGTAAACAGTGTCTTGCCAGCCGTGATATTGGCCTTCAAATCTAAGCAATAACTTTCGCCCGGTTGTTGCCCGAGCAAGCCGCACGGCGGTTCCTACTGCCTCCGAGCCAGAGTTTGTAAACCGAACGTGCTCAATACTTGGCACCGCCTCGATAACTTTCTCGGATGCTTCAATTTCGAGTTCGTAGGGAAGTCCAAAGCATGTCCCGTAATTAGATATGGCGTCGATCACTGCCTGGGTAACTTTAGGTGGGCGATGGCCCAAGATCATTGGACCCAACCCAAGCAGATAGTCGATGTATTCATTACCGTCTACGTCAACGATTCTTGAACCTGTACCGTGGTCAATGTAAAGCGGGTATGGTTCCCAACCATTACGTGGCAATCGTGCTGTGCTCCCTGCCCCACCTGGGACACTCTCTAATGCACGTCTAAACATTGCCCGGGAATTGGGAGTTCTTGTATCGAAGTCAGCATCAAAGCTCATGCAACAGCCTCATTTCTTATCTTTATACTTAGTATATAGAGTTTTGAAGCTAAGAAGCCAGAAGCTCTATTAGCATGCGGGTAGGTGAGCCTGTAGCGCCAACACGCCAAGGGTAAAGAGAGAACTCTTGCCATGCATTCGATCCGTTATCAACATGAAGCCAGGGCAGATCCCCCGCAAATGCACGCAAGAAAGTAGCAGCGGTTTGGCCGGTATCCGCTCGATCCAACGGAGCGTTGATGCTGTCTGCGATTGGAGATTCAAGCCATGAACTATATGAATCGCGTAGCGGTAACGCCCACCCGGGATCCCCAACACGTTCACCAGCAGCCAACGCTGAGCCGGTCAAAGCTTCGTTCGTACCCCAGCATCCCCAAAGTTCTGGCCCGACCCCTCCACCATCCGTCAAGGTGCCAACGTCCACTAGTTGCTCGCAACCCGATAGTTTCAGCCAAGCGAGCGCGTCTGCAAGTACAAGACGCCCTTCTGAGTCAGTATCACTAACTTCCGTCGTCCGTCCGTCCGGATGGCGAACCACATCGCCGGGGCGCAATGCATTTGCCCCTGGCATGTTCTCAGCAATTGGAAGAATGACCTGCAAATCAAGCTTTGGATTGAGCACGAACGCTTCAATAGCAGCGGCCGCCACAGCGGCGGCTCCAGCCATATCCGACTTCATCCACGCGAGTTCCGCGGGATCCTTCTTAAGGTTCAAACCCCCTGAATCGAAGGTGATCCCCTTGCCAGCCAAGCCCCATCGAGTGCCTACGCCTTCGTTTCGAAGCTCGACTACACATGGCGCAAAACTGCTTGCCGCGCCGACCGCTAGAGTCCCTCCAAAGCCATTCTGTTCAAGAAGGCTATGGTCCCAAATTCGGGCACTCAATCCAACCTTTGTTGCGCGTTCGACAATATTGGTTGCAAATTGAGTCGGGTTCAGTTCGCGAGCGGGTGTTTCGACTTCTCGCCTGACCCAATTGGTCGCTTCGGCTCTACCTAGAGTTTGCTCAACTTTTGAATCCGCTGGCGAAGTCAGGGCGGAGAAATGAGCTGATATGAACTGGGGCTCATCGTTTGACTTGGCAGTGGTCGTCTTATTTGGCCGATAGGACCCGAGGACTGCACCCTCGAGGCAGGCAAGAGCACCGTCAATTTCGTTCTCGGCTGCGACCCCCAAGAGGCTAATTAGTCGAGTCTCGTCCGAATTTGCGACTAGGTGCATCGTCGCATCACGAATTGCATTCGAACT